>NZ_JBHWEN010000006.1:0-291829 GCF_042734215.1 Kitasatospora sp. NPDC059673
ACGGGGCGCGGCGGGGCGGCCGCCGGCCGGCGGGGTGCGGCGCGGGCGCTCGCCGTCGCCCGGTGGGCGGCTCACCGCTGGGCCCCGGGCGGGGCGGTGGCGGGCGGCGCGGGGGCCAGCTCGATGCCGGGGTCGCCGGAGCTCGGCGAGGCCGAGGGCGAGGGCGAGGCCGAGCCGGACGCGCCGGGGCGCTGCCAGGGCTCGGCACTGCTGCGCGGCACCGGCGGGTTGTCCTCGGCGGCCTTGGGCTTGCCGGTGACGCTGCCGTCGGCGCCGAGGAAGACCGGGTCGCCGCCGGGGACCATGCCGAGGTCGCGGGCGCGCTGCTCCAGCGCGTCGGGCGCGGACTGGGCGGCGATCTCCTGCTGGAGGGACTGCTGCTGGTCGGTGGCCTCGGTGGTCTGCTTCTTCAGCCGGGACAGCGTGAACGAACCCTCGTTGAGCGCGGTGTTGAGCATCAGCAGGCCGAGCAGCCCGGCCGACAGCAGAGTCACCACCAGCACGGCGAACGGGGCGCGCCCCCGCATCGAGCGCGCCCCGGGCCGGACGGTGATCCGTGCCCTGCCCCCCTGCCCGGGGACGCGCCCCCGGGTCCGCTCGCCGGCCACCGGCACCGCTCCACTCCCCTTCGCTCCGCTGCTCCCGGCGGCTGGCTACCTCCGGGTCTCCCTGATCCTCTCCGCCACGCGCAGCCGTACGGGTGCGGCGCGCCGGTTCTCCTCGATCTCCTCTTCGGTCGCCAGTTCGGCTCCTCGGGTGAGCAACTTCAGCCAGGGCTGGAGTTCCTCGGGGATCACCGGCAGGCCCGGCGGGGCGGTCGAGGTGGCCCCGGCCTGGAAGTATTGCTTGACCAAGCGGTCCTCCAGGGACTGGTAGGACATCACGACGATCCGACCGCCCACCGCGAGGGCGTCCAGCGCGCCGGGGATGGCCCGGTCCAGCACCTCCAGTTCGCCGTTGACCTCGATCCGCAGCGCCTGGAAGGTCCGCTTGGCCGGGTTGCCGCCGGTCCGCCGGGTGGCGGCCGGAATGGCGTTCCGCACCAACTCCACCAGACGAGCGCTGGTGGTGAACGGTTCCTTCTCGCGTTCCCGCAGCACCGCGGAGGCGATCTTCCCGGCGAACCGCTCCTCGCCGTACACCTTGAGGATCCGGGCCAGGTCGCCGTGGCTGTAGGTGTTGAGGACCTCGGCGGCGGAGATGCCGCGGCTCTGGTCCATCCGCATGTCCAGCGGCGCGTCCTGGGCGTAGGCGAAGCCGCGGTCGGCCTCGTCCAGCTGCATCGAGGACACCCCGAGGTCGAACAGCACGCCCTGCACGGCGGGGATGCCCAGGTCGGCCAGCACCTGCGGGATCTCGTCGTAGACGGCGTGCACCAGGGTGGCGCGCTCGCCGAAGCGGGCCAGCCGCTCGCCGGAGAGCTTCAGTGCCTGCGGGTCGCGGTCCACGGCGACCAGCCGGACCTCGGGGAAGCGGGTCAGCAGCGCCTCGCTGTGTCCGCCCAGGCCCAGGGTGGCGTCCACCACCACCGCGCCGGGTGCGGAGATCGCCGGGGCGAGCGCGTCCAGGCAGCGCTCCAGCATCACCGGGATGTGCCGGGGGGTGGGGCTGTCGGTACTCATACGGGGGCGGGGCCCTTCCTCAGGTGCAGGTGTGGCCCCGCCATTCTCGCCTACCGGCCCGCCGGCTCCGCACGCCACCCGTGGCCCCCGCCCGCTCGCTCGGGGGAAGGAGCGACCGCCCGGCGCCGGGGAAGGTGCGCCAGGTGGGCACGGAGCGGGAGGAGGCCGCGGACTGCGTACGGGCCGGGGGCCCGGTGCGGAGACCGGCCGGGCGCCCGGTTGCCGGGTGCCTTCCGCCGTGCTCCACTGCGCCGCCAGACTATCGTCCACGCCGCGCCGGTCAACGCTCCGCGACGGCGCACCACCCGCCCGGCCGTATCGGTTTGCGCAGGTCGGACCAGTGCTGAGGGCCGCCGATCGGACGGGGCGCGGAGCGCTCCGGGCGCGCCGGTCGAACCGGGTCGAAGCCGTCCCTCCGGGCCCTCTCCCGGCGGGTAAAGGCTTTCGCAGGTGGGCCCCGCCGCCCGTGCGACCCCACTACCGTCGTCGCCATGGCACCTGCTCCCGGCACCGGCCGGCCGTCCGAGACCGACCGCTTTGTGGCAGCCAACCGCTCCTACGCCGAGACCTTCCGGGACGGCGGCATGGACGCCCGCCCGGTGCGCAAAGTCGCCGTGGTGGCGTGCATGGACGCCCGGCTCGACCTGTTCGCCGCACTCGGCCTGGAGCTCGGCGACGCCCACATCATCCGCAACGCGGGCGGCGTGGTCACCGACGACACCATCCGCTCCCTGACCGTCAGCCAGCGCGCCCTGGGCACCCGCACGGTGGTGCTGATCCACCACACCGGCTGCGGCCTGCTCGGCCTGACCGAGGATTTCCGGCCCGAACTGGAGCACGAGGTCGGCCGGCGCCCGCAGTGGGCGGTGGAGGCCTTCACCGACCTGGACGCCGACGTCCGCCAGTCCATGCGGCGGGTACGGACCTCGCCGTTCCTGCCGCACCGCGACGAGGTGCGCGGATTCGTGTTCGACGTGCACACCGGGCTGCTCCGCGAGATCCGCTGAAACCGATCGGCCCGCGCCCTCGTCCCAAACCGGGACAGCCTTCGCGTGTCGCCCGGCCGGGTGACTTCTGGCCGGGGGACAGGGAAGAATGCGCCAAGTATTCGGGGTATTCGGGGTGGGCGGGGGTCGAACCAGCCGCCCGGCGACTGTTGCACATGGGAGCGTACGGGTGACGACCATCAACGGACAGGGCTCGGAACAGCCGGCGGCGGACCGGCACGAGCGCCGGGAGCCGGTCGGGCTGGCGGAGTTGACGGCGGTGGTCGACCGCGTCCGGGCGTCCGTCGAGAGCGTGATCGAGGGCAAGCCGGAGGCGGTCCGGATCGCCCTGACGGTGCTGCTCGCCGAGGGCCACCTGCTGCTGGAGGACGTGCCCGGCGTCGGCAAGACCATGCTCGCCAAGGCGCTGGCCCGCTCGGTGGACTGCACGGTCCGCCGGATCCAGTTCACCCCGGACCTGCTGCCCTCCGACGTCACCGGAACCAACGTCTTCGACCAGCACCAGCGGGACTTCGAGTTCCGGCCCGGCGCGATCTTCGCGCAGATCGTGGTCGGCGACGAGATCAACCGGGCCTCGCCGAAGACCCAGTCGGCGCTGCTGGAATCGATGGAGGAGCGTCAGGTCACCATCGACGGCACCTCCTACGAGCTGCCCTCGCCGTTCATGGTGATCGCCACCCAGAACCCGGTCGAGATGGAGGGCACCTACGCCCTGCCGGAGGCCCAGCGCGACCGCTTCATGGCCCGCATCTCGATCGGCTACCCGAGCCCCGAGGCCGAATACGCGATGCTCGACCTGCACTCGGCCGCCAACCCGCTGGACGACCTGCAGCCGGTCGCGCACGCCGCCGACCTGCTCAAGCTGATCGACGTGGTCAAGGGCGTGTACGTCTCCGACCCGGTCCGCCGGTACGCCGTCGATCTGGTCGCCGCCACCCGCAACACCCCCGAGCTGCGGCTCGGCGCCTCCCCCCGGGCCACCCTGCACCTGGTCCGCGCGGCCCGCGCGCACGCCGCCCTGGACGGTCGCGACTATGTGCTGCCGGACGACATCCAGGCGCTGGCCGTACCGGTGCTGGCGCACCGTCTGCTGCCCACCTCGGAAACCCAGTTGAGCCGCCGCACCGTGGAGAACGTGGTGCTCGACCTGGTGTCCCGACTGCCGCTCCCGCGCCCGCAGGGCCGCTGAGGTGGCGGGCCCTGCCCGGCCCTCCGGGCTGCGCGCCGCCCTGAGCGGACTCACCACCCGGGGGCGTTCCTTCCTGGCGGCCGGCCTGACCGCCGCGCTCTGCGCCTACCTGTTCGGGCAGAGCGCGCTGTTCCAGGTCGGCGTGCTGCTCGCGGTGCTGCCGCTGGCCTCGGCCCTGCTGCTGGTGCGCACCCGCTACCGGGTCGCCTCCGGCCGCCGGCTCAGCCCGCAGCGCGCGGCGGCCGGTCAGGAGGCCCGGGTGCACCTGCGGCTGGACAACATCTCCCGGGTGCCCACCGGTCTGCTGCTGCTGGAGGACAAGGTCCCGTACGTGCTGGGGCCCCGCCCGCGCTTCGTGCTGGACCGGGTCGAGCCGCGCGGCTTCCGCGAGGTGTCCTACCGGGTCCGCTCCGACCTGCGCGGACGCTACCCGCTCGGCCCGCTGCAGCTGCGGCTGTCCGACCCGTTCGGGATGTGCGAGCTGACCCGCTCGTTCAGCGCCGCCGACGTGCTCACCGTGGTCCCGCAGGTCCAGGACCTGCCGCCGGTGCGGCTGCCCGGCGAGTCCGCCGGACAGGGCGAGTCCAACACGCACACGCTGGCGCTGGCCGGCGACGACGACGTGATCCCGCGCGAGTACCGGCACGGCGACGACCTGCGCCGGGTGCACTGGAAGTCCACCGCCCGCTACGGCGAGCTGATGGTCCGCCGGGAGGAGCAGCCGCTCAAGGCCCGCGCCACCGTACTGCTGGACACCCGGGAGATCGCGCACCGCGGCTCCGGCCCCGCCTCCTCGTTCGAGTGGGCGGTGTCCTGCGCCGCCTCCGTCACCGTCGACCTGGTGCAGCGCGGCTACCAGACCCGGCTGCTCACCGACACCGGCCGCGCCCACCCGCAGCACGGCGCCACCGCCACCACCGCCGCCGAGAGCGTCGGCGTGCTGCTGGACGCCCTCGCCGTGGTCGAGCACTCCGACGGCACCAGCCTGGCCCGCGCCGAGGAGGTGCTGCGGATGGGCGGCGAGGGCCTGCTGGTGGCGATCGTCGGCGACCTCGACGACGAGCAGGTCGAACGCCTGGCCCGGCTGCGCCGCCGCGCGGGCGGCGCCGTCGCCCTGCTACTGGACACCGGCACCTGGGCGGGCCTGCGGCACGTCTTCCCGAACGCCGCCGACGAGCAGAACGACTCGGTGGTCGGCCGGCTGCGCGAGGCCGGCTGGACCGTCCTGCCGGTGCGGGCCGGCGACTCGCTGCCCGCGCTGTGGCGGGCCGCCGACCGCACCCAGAACTCCGTTCCCTACCGAGACGAGGTCGGCGCGTGACCACCCGGGCCAAGTTGACGCTCTGCGCGGCCTTGGCGACCGCCCTGGCGGCGCTGTCCCTGTCCCCGCTGTTCAAGGACTCCTTCGCGCTGGCCCCGCACGGCCTGCTGATGATCGCCGCCACGGCCGCCGCCGGCGCCGGCCTGCGCGCCCTGCCGCTGCCCCGCGCCCTGGTGCTGCCGCTCCAGCTGGTCGCGGTGCTGTACGTGCTGATGCTGTCCACCGTGCAGTCCGCGATGGCCTTCGGCGTGCTGCCCGGCCCGGCCGCCCTGGACGCCGTCTCCACGCTGCTGGCCTCCGGCGGCAGCGACATCCAGGAGTACGCGATTCCCGCCCCGACCACCGACGGCCTGCGGCTGGTCGTGGTCGGCTCGGTCACCCTGGTCGCAGTCCTGGTCGACGCCCTGGCCGTCACCTACCGCCGGGCCGCCGCCGCGGGCCTGCCGCTGCTGGCCCTGTACTCGGTGGGCTGCGGCCTGGCCGACTCGCCCGGCGGCATGTGGCTGTGGTTCCTGTTCGCCGCGGCCGGCTACCTGCTCCTGCTGTACACCGAGGGCCAGGACCGGCTCACCCGCTGGGGCCGGGTCTTCCACGGCACCGGCCGCTCCGCCGTGGCCATGTCCAACGGCGGCCGCCGGGTCGGCCTGATCGCGCTGGCCGCCGCCGTCCTGCTGCCGGCCCTCGCACCCGCGACCGGCGCCGGCCTGTTCGGCGGCTTCGGCGGCCAGGGCAACGGCAGCGGGAGCGGCACCGGATCGGGCGACGAGCGCTCGCTCAACCTGGTGGTCGCGCTCACCGCCAACCTGCGCGCCAACGACGACACCGAACTGCTGCGCTTCTCAACCAACGCCACCGACATCGACCAGCTCTACCTGCGGGTCGCCGCGCTCAGCGAGTTCGACGGTTCGGAGTGGAAGGCCGGCGAGCAGTCCGCCGAACCGCTGCCCACCACGCTGCCCCAGCCCGAGGGCCTGGCCACCAGCACCCGCAACACGGTCAGCACCAGCGTCAAGATCTCCGACCGGCTCGGCACCACCTGGCTGCCGATGCCGTACCCGGTGTCCTGGGTCGAGCTGCCGTCCACCGCGAACTGGCGCTTCGACAAGGCCGGCCGCACCGTCGCCGCCGTCAACGGCCAGAAGACCAACGGCCTCTCGTACAAGGTCGGCTCGGCCACCGTCACCGCCGACCCCTCGCAGCTGCGCTCGGCCGCCCCGCCGCCCGAGGACATCACCCGGCGCTACCTGGGGCTGCCGAACAACCTGCCCGCCGTGGTCGGCGAGACCGCCAAGAAGGTCACCCAGGGCGCCACCAACGCGTACGACCAGGCCGTCGCCCTCCAGCAGTACTTCACCAAGGGCGACTTCACCTACAACACCAAGATCGAACCGCGCACCGGGCCGGACGCCATCGCCAAGTTCCTCCAGGACAAGGAGGGCTTCTGCGTGCACTTCGCCGCCACCATGGCCGCGATGTCCCGCTCGCTCGGCATCCCCTCCCGGGTCGCCATCGGCTTCACCCCCGGTACCGGCGACTCCTCCAATCGCATCGTGCGCAGCTCCAACTACCACGCGTGGCCGGAGCTGTACTTCTCCGGCCTCGGCTGGATGCGCTTCGAGCCCACCCCCAACCGGGGCACCGCACCGCTGTACTCCATCCCGCAGGCCGCCAACACGGCCCAGCCCAGCGCCCAGCCCAGCGCCTCCGCGTCCGCCGACCAGCCCTCCGCCGGGCCGTCGTCCTCCAGCTCCTGCGGCCAGCAGCACCGGATCGGCGAGTGCGACGACGAGGCCGTGTTCGCCGAGCACCGGACCACCACCACCCCGTGGTGGCAGACCTGGCCCGCGCTGCTCGCCGCGGCCGGCCTGGTCCTGCTGCTCGCCCTGGCGGCCACGCCCATGGTGCTGCGCCGACGGATCCGCAGGCGCCGCCTGGGCGTCGGCCGGCACGCGCCCGGTGCCGACCGGCCCCGGCTCACCGACGAGCAGGTGCTCGCCGCCTGGGCCGAACTCGTCGACTCCGCCTGGGACCTCGGCCTGCCCCCGGACGAGGCCCGCACCCCCCGGAACGCCGCTCTCCGGCTCGCCGAGGACGCGCACCTCGCCCCCGCCGCCGCCGAGGCCGCCGGCCGGGTCGCGCTCGCCACCGAACGCGTCATGTACGCCCGCGAGTCCGACCCGCCCCCGCAACTCGGCACCGACGTGCGCACCGTCCGTGACGGCCTGCTCACCCAGGCCACCCGCGGCCGGCGCCTGCGCGCCCTGCTGCTGCCCGCCTCCACCGTCCGCCTCTGGTGGCGCACCCAGGAACGCACGACCGCCCTCCGCGAACGCGCCGCCGACCGGTGGGCCAAGGCCCGCACCGCGATCACCCGGCCGTTCCGGCGACGCTCGAAGGACTAGGGCCTGCCCCTACGCAAAGATCCGCCCGAGGAGGGAAGCTCCCTCCTCGGGCGGATCTCTGCACTGGTTCCGTTGCGCTGCTACAGGCCGCTCTGCTCATCGCGGCGCCGCTGCCAGCGCTGTTCCATTCGGTCCACGACACCGGTCTTCCGGCGAGGCGCTGCCGCCTGCCGTGGACCGTGTCCGGCCGGGCCTCGACGCCACGCGGTGACCGCGAGGACCGCACAGCCCAGCATTACCAGGAACCCGACCACGCTGACCCAGATGACCTGCGCGACCAGGCCGCCCATGAGCAGCGCGACGCCTGCCACGAACCCCGCCGCGGCCAGGTAGACCCGCCGACGGGTGTAGGTGCGCAGACCGGTTCCCTCAAGCGCTGACGCGAACTTGGGATCTTCGGCGTACAGCGCTCGCTCCATCTGCTCGAGCAGTCGCTGCTCGTGCTCCGAGAGCGGCACGGAGTCCTCCTACTCGTCGGTCGCGGGGCGACCGGTCCGCCACCCCTGGCTCGGGCCTGTGTGGTCCATATGCCCCACCGGTCTGGCCGTCATGCTTACCGGCTTTACCCAGATCATACGGTCCACGGGCCCTGTTCGGCGTGGTCAATCAGGCGTGGGTCGGGCCACTGCGACGCAGGGCCCGCACCTCGGCAACGTGCGGAACCGCGACTTGGTGCCCCGGGTACGGCTCTCCGGGCGGTCAGACCGCTTCGGCGAGCAGGTGGAGCTGGGTGGCGACGGCGTGGAAGGCGGGCTGCTCGGCGGCGGCCAGCTCCAGCTTGAGCAGGGCGTCGAACGCGCCGGGCTCGGTGTCGACCAGGACGCCGGGGACCAGGTCGGCGAAGACCCGGACGCCGTGCACCGAGGTGACCCGCAGGCCGGCGGCGTCGGCGAGGGCGCCGAGCTGGTCGCCGGTGAAGCGGCGCGGCATCGGGTCGCCGGCGCCCCAGCGGCCGTCGGGGGCGTCCAGCACGGCGCGGGCGTCGGCGAACTGGCCGGCCACCGCGCGGGCCAGCACGGCGCCGTTGCGGTTGGCGGCGAGCAGACTGACCAGGCCGCCCTTGCCGAGCGTGCCGACCAGGTTGCCGAGCGCCTCGGCGGGGTCGTCGACGACCTCCAGCACGCCGTGGCAGAGCACCGCGTCGACCGAGCCGGCCGGGACCAGCTCGGGCAGCGTCTGGGTGTCGCCCTGGACAGCGCGCACCAGGTCGGTGACCCCGGCCTCGGCGGCCCGCCGCTCCAGGGCGAACAGCGCGTCGGGGCTGGGGTCGACCACGGTGACCCGGTGGCCGAGCCTGGCGACCGGCACGGCGAAGTTGCCGGTGCCGCCGCCGGTGTCGACGACCTCCAGGACCGGCCGTCCGAGCTCGGCGGAGCGCCGCTCCAGCGCCGACCGCAGCACCTCCCACACCACGGCGGTACGCAGCGCACTGCGCGGACGAGTCGGATACAAGGCGGCACCCCTCTAGGCAGGTCTTCCACGGCGGGAACGCCCTTACCCTATCCGTCCGCACGGGGCGGCTCCGGTGCGGCGCCGGTGCCGGACTCAGGGGTGCAGGGCCAGGATCCGCTCCACGATGCGCAGGTAGAGGGCGGTGTTGCGGATCAGGTCGTCCGCGTCGCGCTCCCCGGCGGCGCCGGTGATGCCGGCCTCGGCGGCGGCGCGACGGCGGGCGCCGGCGGCGAAGTAGGCGGCCCACTCGGCGAGTTCGGGAGCGACCTCGGACAGCAGCTCCCAGGCCGGACGGATCGCGTGGCGGCGGCGCGGGCTGCGCTCCGGGCGGCCGCGGACCGCGAGCACGGCGGCGGTGGCGCGCAGCGCGGCGAGGTGGGCGGTGGCGTAGCGCTCCAGCGGATCCTGTCGGCTGCGGGCGAACACCAGGGTGCGGTGGGCGTGCCGGAGCAGTTCGAGCGCGGCCGGCGAGGCGGGAACCCGGCGCAGCACCGGGTGGACGTCGGCTCCGCGCGCGGTGGGCAGGGTGGGTTGATCGACGACGGGTTGATCGACGGCAGGGCGGGCGACAGGCTCAGGACGGCTGATGGTCATGGGTCTCCCCCGTTCACTCCGGACCTTGCCCGGGCCGGTCGGCCCGCGCATGCCTCCATCGTGAACGGGGGGTCTGACAACTCCGGACCGTTCGTGACCGGCCGGCCGTCCCCACGGCCGCTCCACGGAGCCGGGCTCCGCCGCCCCGTGTCGGCGGTGCCCGGCCCCGTCGTGCGGCCATTGGTCGCGCCCAGGACCTGTGGTGCGGGCCACCTGTCCCCCGTCGGCCGTGGCCTGCCCCGGGCGCTTCGGGTGGCTCCACCTGCCGGCGGCCTTCCCGTTGCCCACTACTGTGCCGTCGCGGCGTCACAGCGGGAACCCGCCCGAGTACTCAACCGGCGATCTGAGTACGCGTACTCAGACACCCCCGGCGGTCGGCGGGGGCGGGTACGGTGGCCCGGATTCCCGCCCGAGGGCCGGGCGGACGGAGGGGGGCCGCGGTGGAAGCCGTTCCGCTCCCCCGGCGCGGTCGGCGGGGCGACGGCTCCGTGGCGGGCCTGGTGACCCTCGCGGTCTCCGAGAGGGCGCGCACCCAGGGACGCGTGGGGTACCTCCCGGCCCGCCAGGGCTGGGGGAGCACTGCGCGAAGCGGAAGGCACCCGCCCGCAAGATCGTGACCCCGCACGGTGACCTGCACGTGGACGCGCCATCGCGTGGCGGTCCTCCCGCCGCTCAGTGACCTGCACGTGGACGCGACACTCCCCGGCAGCTGCCACGTGAGGGCCGCATAGGATCTCCTGCCATGGCTCGCATTCTCGTCGTCGGCGCAGGTATGGGCGGTCTGGCCGCCGCGTCCAGGCTGGCCACTCTCGGGCACCGGGTGACGGTGCTGGAGGCGGCCGGGACGTACGGCGGGCAGGTGGGGGCGTACCGGCGTGAGGGGTTCGGGTTCGACACCGGGCCGGGCCTGCTCGCGTTGCCCGCGGTGTACCGCGACCTCGCGTTGAAGACCGGCCGGGAGCCGCTGGAGCAGCTGGTCGGGTTGCGGCCGGTGGACCCGGAGAGCCGGCACCTGTTCGCGGACGGCACCGAGCTGGTGCTGCCGAACGCCTCGCGCGGCGGGGTCGGCGAGGCCCTGGACGGGGCTTTCGGCGCGGGCGCCGGTCCGCGGTGGAACGACATGGTCAACCGGGGCCGCACGGTCTGGGAGGCCACCCGCCGCCCGCTGCTGGAGGAGCCCCGTCCGGCCGTCGCCCTCGCCGACCCGTACCCGGTGCCGCCGCGTCGCGGGCTGTCCCGGCTGCTGCCGCGCGGGCGCCACACGCTGGCCGAGGTCGCCGCCCAGGAGCTGGCCGGCGCGCCGGGCCCGGCGGCGCTGCTCGCCGAGTACGCCTTGCGGTACGGGCTGAACCCGCTGACCGCGCCCGCCTCGGCGACCGTCCTGCCGTACATGGAGCAGTCGTTCGGCGTCTGGTACGTGGAGGGCGGCCTGCGGGCGCTCGCCGACGCGGTGTTCGGGCGCTGCGAGAGCCGTGGCGTCGAGTTCCGTTTCGGCACGCCCGTACGGGAGTTGGAGCGTGCGGGCGGGCGGGTCACCGGCGTCCGCACCGACGACGGGGTGCTGACCGCCGACCTGGTGCTGTCGGCCGTCCCCGGCCTGGGTGTCACCGCGCCCGCCGAGCCCGCGCCCGGACGTTTCACCGTGCTGCTCGCACTGAACGGCGCCCGCCCCGCGGGCACCGCCCACCGCATGGTGCTGCACGGCGCGGATGTCGCCGCCGAGGCGCGCGCGGTCTTCACCGACCGCACCCTGCCTGAGCGCCCCACCGTCCAACTGCTGCGCCCGGACGACCCGTTGCTGGTGCCCGGGCCCGATGCCGAAGCGGCCGTGCTGACCGTCACCGTCCCCGCCGGGCTGGAGTTGACCGACGCTCAACAGGGCGCCTACGCCGACGAGTTGCTGGCCCGGCTGGCCGGCGCGGGTGTCGATCTGCGCGGGCGGCTGCGCTGGCGGGAGACCCGGCTGACCGCGTCCGTCCCGGCGCCCGCGCTGGCCGGGGGGCAGCTCGCCCAGGCCAACCGGCCGGGCGAGCCCGGCCTGTACCTGATCGGCGCGCACGCCCACCCCGGCGGCGGGCTGGCCCGGGTCGGGATGTCCGCCTCGATCACCGCCGGGCTGATCGGTCCGGCCTGACGGCGGCTCAGTACTGCTGCTGGTAGTACCAGTTGGTGTGCTGCTGCTCGCCCGGCTGCTGCGGGATGTACGGCTGCTGCTGGTACTGCTCCGGCTGGTACTGCTGCTGTTGCGGGTACTGGTGGACCGGCTGGCCGTACTCGTCGTAGCCGATCAGCTGCGGCTGCTGGGCGTACGGGTCCTGCTGCGGCTGCTGCTGGTGGCCGAACTGCGGCTCCGGTTGCGGCTGTTGGTAGTAGTACTGCTGCTGGTCGGGCTGGGGCTGGGGCTGGTAGGAGACCGGCTCGTCGGTGTAGATGCCCGCGTCGATCTCCTGGAACTCCTCGTACGCGTACGGCTGTTCGACCACCGGCTCGTCCTCGACCGGGCCGACCTCGCCGACCTTCGGGGCCGTCTCGGCCGCCACCGCCACGGCGGTCGCCCCGCCGGTGGCCGCGGCCAGCAGCGGGACCTTCGCCAGCGGGCCGGGCAGGGTGCCGTCCGCGCGGCGCAGCGACCAGCCCACCGGGCGGCCGCGCTTGACCGAGAGGGTGACCATCGCCTGTCCCGCCGCGAAGGCCGCGGCGCCCGCGACTATCACCGGAACGGAGGACTGCGTCATCCCCGCGACCACCCCGAGGAACCCCGCCAGCGCCAGCGCCCGCCAGTGCAGCGCGGCCCGGTTCTGCAGCAGCAGTTCGGCCACCAGCCAGACCGCGACCAGCGCCAACGCGCCGTAGAGGAACAGGTGTCCGATGCCCATCCCCGCAACCTCCAGATGCCACCATCACCGCGCGATTGCGGGCGACTGTACCGCCTCCGGGCGAACACCGCCGCATCCCGTCCGCCCGGAGGACGGCCGCAGGGGCGTCAGTGCTTGTGGAGGCCCAGGTTCTGGTAGATCTCCAGCGTCGAGGTGCTGTGGTTGAGCGTGATGAAATGCAGGCCGGGGGCGCCCTCCGCGAGGAGCCGCTCGGCCATGGCGGTGGCGTGTTCGAGGCCGACGGCGCGGACTTCGGCCGGGTTGTCGGCGGCGGCCTCCAGCCGGCGGCGGAAGTCCGGCGGGAAGTCGGAGCCGGACAGCTGGGGGAAGCGGATCAGCTGGCGAATGTTGGTGACCGGCATGATCTCCGGGATGATCGGCGTCTCGCAGCCGGCTGCGGCGACCCGGTCGCGCAGCCGGAGGTAGTCCTCGACCTCGAAGAACATCTGGGTGATCGCGTAGTCCGCGCCGGCCCGGCACTTGGCGACGAAGTGCTTGATGTCCTCGTCCCACTCGGTGGAGCGCGGGTGCATCTGCGGGAACGCGGCCACGCCGACGCAGAAGTCGCCGATGCCCTTGATGAGTTCGACCAGTTCGTAGGCGTAGCTGACGCCCTCGGGGTGGCGGACCCACTCGCCCATCGGGTCGCCGGGCGGGTCGCCGCGGACGGCGAGCACGTTGCGCACGCCCTCGTCGGCGTACTGGCCGATGATGTTGCGCAGTTCGGCCACCGAGTGGTCGACGGCGGTGAGGTGCGCGACGGGGGTCAGGGTGGTCTCGGTGGCGATCCGGCCGACCAGGTTGACAGTGCGGCCGCGGGAGGAGCCGCCGGCGCCGTAGGTCATGCAGACGAAGTTCGGGTCGAGCGCCTCGACGCGGCGGATCGCGTCCCAGAGTTTGCGCTCGCCCTCTTCGTTGCGGGGCGGCATGAACTCGAAGGAGAAGGAGCGGTCGCCTGCCGCCAGCAGGTCGCGCACGGTCTGCGCGCGGTCGCTTCTGGTGGAGGGAATCCCGAGTGCCATGCAGGAAGGTTAGCCTTCGGCGGCGCGGCCCGGACAAACCATGTCCAGGGGTTGAGACATTGGTTGAGATTCCCGGGCGTGTCCCGGCGGTCCGGCCCGCACCTCGGCGGACGAGCGCACCCGGGCGGGGGCGTTAGTCTGACTGTCAGACCAATCTATCCGGAGTTCCAGGTGCCCTCCTCCATCCGTCTTCCCCGCAACCCCGTCGATGCGGAGGACGTGCGCGACCGCGTCAACGCCGCGCTGAGCGCGTTCATGGCCGAACGGACCGCCCTGCTCTCCGGCATCTCCGACCAGCTCGGTCCGGTCGCCGGGGCGCTGCGCGAGTTCCTGCTCGACGGCGGCAAGCGGCTGCGCCCGGCGTTCTGCTACTGGGGCTGGCGCGCGGCCGGCGGCGGCGCCGAGGAGCCCGGCATCGAACGGGCCGCGGCCGCCCTGGAGCTGCTCCAGGCCAGCGCCCTGGTGCACGACGACCTGATGGACCGCAGCGACACCCGCCGCGGCCTGCCGTCCGTGCACCGCCGGTTCGAGAACCTGCACCGGGCCAGCGGCTGGCGCGGCGACCGCGAGCAGTACGGCGCGTCCGCGGCGGTGCTGCTCGGCGACCTGCTGCTGATCTGGTGCGACGAGCTGTTCCAGCGCTCGGGGCTGCCCGCCGCCGCGGTGTCCGCCGCCAAGCCGGCGTTCGACCTGATGCGCACCGAGGTCATGCTCGGCCAGTACCTGGACGTGCTGGAGCCGGTAGCGGGCGACTCCACCGACGCCGACGCCCTGGACCGCGCCCGGACGGTGCTGCACTACAAGTCCGCGAAGTACACCATCGAACGCCCGCTCCAGGTCGGCGCGCTGCTGGCCGGCGCCGGCCCCGACCTGGTCGAGGCCCTCGGCAACTTCGGCCTGCCGCTGGGCGAGGCGTTCCAGCTCCGCGACGACCTGCTCGGCGTGTTCGGCGACCCGGCGGTCACCGGCAAGCCGGCCGGCGACGACCTGCGCGAGGGCAAGCGCACCCTGCTCGTCGCACACGCGATGCGCGGCCTGTCGGACCTCGACGCCAAGCACCTGGACACCCGGCTCGGCGCGCCCGACCTCACCGCGGCCGAGGTCGCCGAGCTGCGCGAGCTGATCTCCGCCAGCGGCGCCCCCGCGATCGTCGAGGCCCGCATCGACCAGCTGCTCGCCGAGGCACTGACCGCCCTGCACAACGCGCCGATCGCCGACGGCCCGACCCGCGAGGTGCTCCAGGCGCTGGCGGACGCGGCGACGGTACGCAAGTACTGACAGGCCGTCAGCGACGCCACCGGCGCCGGGACGCGAGAGCGGCCAGCCCCGCGCCGGCGGCGTTCAGCAGGACGTCGTCCACCGAGGACACCCGGTCCAGCCACAGCACGTACTGGGCGGTCTCCACCAGCACCGAACAGGCCGCGCCCAGCGCCAGCACCCGTGGCACCGAGGCCAGCGCGCGGAAGCGGATCGGCGCGAAGCAGCCGAGCGACGCGAACACCAGCAGGTTGCCGACGATCTGCACCGTCGCGGTCACCGGCGGCCCCTCGGCGAGGATCGCGCACACGTCCCGCAGCGGCAGCAGGCTGACCCGGCGGGGCACGACCCCCGCCCCGGGGCCCGGCAGCATGATCATCCAGACCCACGGCACCGTCCCGTGCACCATCGCGACCTCGGCGAACGCCCGCCGCCAAGCCCCGCCGCCGCCCCGGCGCCGGGCCAGCACCCATATCAGCGCGGCCGACAGCGGCAGCGCGACCAGCGTCCAGAACACCACCCCGTTGACGGTGCCGAACCAGGGCTCCCACCCGGCGCGACGGTGCAGCGGCCGCTGCACGACGAAGGCAACGGCCACCACGAGAAGGCCGACCGGCACGAGCAACACGATCCGGCGGGCGCGGAGTACGGGGTTCACGACTCCACGGAGGACGCCGAGCCCCTTCGCGGTTCCCGCATGGCGCCGCCGCGCACGGCACGATCGCCGGACCGGACGGGCGTCAACCCCCCGGCGGCCGGCCGGTCGGACCGGCTTCACCGCACTCCGCCTCGGGAACCCGGACCAGCCCCTCGGCGCAGCCGGCCGGGGAATCGGCTCGGACAGCCGGCCGGGTGCCACTGCCGAGCCTCCCCGCCCGCCCGCCCGCACCACCGGACGGGCGGCACGCGAACGACCACCGTCCGATCAGCACCGGCCCACGCACCCACCGCCGCCCGGCGGAGCCTCGCCGCAGGCGGGCGGGCGAGGCGCTACCGCAGCCGGACGGTCGGCACGCGAACGACCACCGTCCAATCGGCACCGCCCACGCGCCCACCACCGCCCGGCAGGCGCCGCAGGCGGGCGGGCCAGGGGCTACCGCAGCCTGGCCGCGAGGTGTGCCGCCGCCGCGCCCGGGTCCTCGGCCGCCGTGAGGGCGCGGACGACCACGATGCGGGTGGCGCCGGCCTCAAGCACCTGGTCGAGGTTGGTCCGGTCGATGCCGCCGATCGCGAACCACGGCCGGGTCGGCTCGGCCGCAGCCGCGTAGCGGACCAGGTCGAGGCCGGGGGCGTGGCGGCCGGGCTTGGTGGGCGTGGGCCAGACCGGGCCGGTGCAGAAGTAGTCGACGCCGGGCTCGGTGATCGCCGCGTCCACCTCGGCCTCGGCGTGGCAGGAGCGGCCGATCAGCACGTCCTCGCCGAGGATGGCCCGGGCCACGGCCACCGGGAGGTCGTCCTGCCCGAGGTGCAGCACGTCGGGGCGGGCGCCGTACGCGACGTCGGCGCGGTCGTTGACGGCCAGCAGCTTGCCGTGGCGCTTGGCCGCGTCCGCGAAGACCTCCAGGTATTCGAGTTCCTGGCGGGCCTCCAGGTTCTTGTCCCGGAGCTGGACGATGTCGACGCCGCCGGCCAGCACGGCGTCCAGGAAGTCGGCCAGGTCGCCCTGCTCGCGCCGGGCGTCGGTGCACAGGTAGAGCCTGGCGTCGGCGAGCTGTTGACGGGGCGTCACAGCGCCAGGGCCTGGGCGCGGCGCTTGACCTCGGTGGCGCGGTTCTCGCGCAGGGCCTGGATCGGGCTGCCGGGCAGCGACGGGTCCTCGGTGAACATCCACTCCAGGATCTCCTGGTCGGAGAAGCCGCAGTCGCGGAGCACCGTGAGGGTGCCGACCAGGTGCTTGACCGGGCCGTCGTCCTCGATGAAGTCGGCGGGCACCTGGAGGGACTTGTTCGGGCCGCGGCGGACGGCCAGCAGGGTGCCGTTCTTCACCATGGCGCGGACCTCGGTGATCACCACGCCCCACCGCTCGGAGATGTCGGGCAGGTACAGCCACGCAGGGACCAGGGCGTCAGTCTTGGGATCGATCTCGCTCACGGCACCCAGCCTACCCACCCGCTACCCGACGGCCGCCTTCAGTTGGACGGCCGGGTCGGCGGCGAGCGCCGGATCGAGCACCGTGCCGCGTTCGATCAGGCGGCGGCCCTGCGCCAGGTCGCGCGGCCGGTCCACGGCAAGCAGCGCGACCAGCGCGCCCTCGCGCAGCCACAGCACCGTCCAGTCGCGCGCCGACGGGGAGCCGCGCCACAGCAGGTGGTCGGCCCCGGCGTGCCGGCCCGCGTACTGCACCATGCGGTCGAACTGCTCGGACCAGAAGTACGGGACGGGGTCGTAGGGCGCGTCCAGGGCGCCGAGCACGGAGGCGGCGACGGCGCTGCCGGAGTGCAGGGCGTGGTCCCAGTGCTGGACGGCCAGCCGGGTGCCGAACCGGGCGGACGGGTAGGAGACGCAGTCGCCGACCGCCCAGACGCCGGGCAGCGCGGTGCGCAGCCGGTCGTCCACCGGAATGGTGCCGTCGGGGTCGAGGGCGAGCGGGCTGTCGGCGAGCCAGCCGGTGGCGGGCCGGGCGCCGATGCCGACCACCACCTCGTCGGCGGGCAGGTGGGTGCCGTCGGCGAGCAGCACCCCGCCGTCGGCGGCGCCGGCGACGCCGACCCCGCAGCGCAGCTCGACGCCGGCGGCGGCGTACCACTCGGCCATCAGCGCGCCGATCTCGCCGGGCAGCGCCCCGGCCAGCGGGGTGGCGGCGGCCTCGACGACGGTGACCTGGCAGCCCAGGGCGCGGGCGACGGTGGCGGTCTCGGCACCGATCCAGCCGGCGCCGACCAGCACGATCCGCCGGCCGGGGGTGAGTGCGGCGCGCAGCGCGTGCGCGTCGTCGACGGTGCGCAGGGTGCGGGCGCCGGGCAGGCCGGGCAGCGTGCGCGGGTCGGCGCCGGTGGCGATCACCAGGGCGCCGTAAGGGAGTTCGCCGCGGTCGGTGTGCAGCACGCCGGCGTTCAGGCCGGTGGCGCGGTGGCCGGTGAGCAGTTCGACGCCGAGTTCGGTCCAGTCGATCTCGAAAGCGGTGGCGTCGGCCTTGCCGAGCAGCACGTCCTTGGACAGCGGCGGTCGGTCGTACGGGAGGTGGAGTTCCTCGCCGACCAGGGTGATCGCGCCCTGCCAGCCTCCCTGGCGCAGGTTCAGGGCGGCCTGTGCGCCCGCCATGCCCGCCCCGACCACGACGACCCGGTCCGTTGCCCTCAGCTCAGCCACGGCGTCCACCCTAACCGCCCGTACGCCCCTGCGGGCGGGGGTGGGCCCGGCGTTAAAGTGGAGGGACTGACTATCACGGGAGCCCGGCGCACCGGGCTGAGAGGCGGGCTGTGGCGGCCCGCGACCGTCCGAACCTGATCCGGGTCATGCCGGCGAAGGGAGAAGAAGCGCTGTGGCACATTCCGACGTGCTGGTGATCGGCGGCGGCATCATCGGCCTCGGCGTCGCCTGGCGTACCGCGCAGCGCGGGCTGAGCGTCGCGGTGGTGGACCCGTCGCCGGGCGGCGGGGCGGCCCAGGTCGCCGCGGGCATGCTCGCACCGGTCACCGAACTCCAGTACGGCGAGGAGCCGTTGCTGCGCCTGGGCATGGCGTCCAACGAGCGCTACGGCGCGTTCGCCGCCGAGCTGACCGAGCTGACCGGCCTGGACACCGGCTACCGCCGCACCGGCACGCTGGCCGTCGCACTGGACTCCGACGACCGCGAGGAGCTGCGCGAACTGCACGCCTTCCACGGCCGGTTGGGCCTGGAGTCGCAGTGGCTGACCGGCCGGGAGTGCCGCCGACTGGAGCCGATGCTCGCGCCGGGCATCCGCGGCGGCCTGCACGTCGCCGAGGATCACCAGGTGGACGGCCGCCGCCTCGCCGCCGCGCTGGTCGCGGCCTGCAAGCTGCTCGGCGTCGCCTTCCATCGCACCCAGGCCGCCGAGCTGGTGACGGATGGCGAACGAGCACTCGGCGTGCGCCTGTTGACCGGCGAGCAGCTGACGGCCGGTCGGACGGTGCTGGCGGCCGGCTCCCGCAGCCACCTGCTGCCGGGCCTGCCGGACGGAGTGCTGCCCGCGATCCGCCCGGTGAAGGGGCAGGTGCTGCGGCTGCGCGTCCCGAAGCTGTACGCGCCGTTCCTGTCCCGCAATGTGCGCGCCGTGGTACGCGGGCAGCACCTGTACCTGGTACCGCGCGCCGACGGCGAGTTGGTGATCGGCGCGACCACCGAGGAGATGGGCCACGACACCACCGTCACCGCGGGCGGCGTGTACGAGCTGCTCCGGGACGCGCACGAACTCGTACCCGGCATCACCGAGTTGCCGCTGGTGGAGACGGGCGCGGGCCTGCGGCCGGGCTCCCCCGACAACGCGCCGCTGCTCGGCCCGACCGCGCTGCCCGGCCTGGCCGCCGCCACCGGGCACTACCGCAACGGCGTGCTGCTCACCCCCGTCACCGCCGACCTGCTCGCCGACTACCTGGCCACCGGCGAACTCGACCCGCTGGCCGCCGACTTCACCCCCGACCGCTTCCGCACCGAGGTGCCCGCATGAACACCGTCGCCCTGACCGTCAACGGCGAACCCCGCACGCTGCCCGCCGCCACCACCCTGGACGTGCTGGTCGCCGAGGTGTCCGCCGCCAACACCGGCGTCGCCGCCGCCGTCAACGAGGCCGTGGTACCGCGCAGTTCGTGGCCCGCAACGGCGCTCGGCGAGGGCGACCGGGTGGAGATCCTCACCGCCGTACAGGGAGGCTGAGATGGCCGACGACCTGCTGACCATCGGCGACACCACCTTCACCTCCCGCCTGATCATGGGCACCGGCGGCGCACCCAGCCTGGAGGTGCTGGAGCAGGCGCTGCGGGTCTCCGGCACCGAACTGACCACGGTGGCGATGCGCCGGGTCAACACCGCCACCCAGGGCTCGGTGCTGGAGGTGCTGGCCCGCAACGGGATCCGGATCCTCCCGAACACGGCCGGCTGCTACACCGCCGGCGAGGCCGTGCTCACCGCCCGCCTGGCCCGCGAGGCGCTCGGCACCGACTGGGTGAAGCTGGAGGTGATCGCCGACGAGCGCACCCTGCTGCCCGACCCGATCGAACTCCTGGACGCCGCCGAGACCTTGGTGGACGACGGCTTCACCGTGCTGCCGTACACCAACGACGACCCGGTGCTGGCCCGCAAGCTGGAGGACGTCGGCTGCGCGGCGATCATGCCGCTCGGCTCGCCGATCGGCTCCGGCCTGGGCATCCGCAACCCGCACAACTTCCAGCTGATCGTGGAGTCCGCGAACGTCCCGGTGGTCCTCGACGCGGGCGCCGGCACCGCCAGCGACGTCGCCCTGGCGATGGAACTCGGCTGCTCCGCCGTGATGCTGGCCTCCGCCGTGACCCGCGCCCAGGATCCCGTGCTGATGGCCGACGCGATGCGCCGCGCCGTCGAGGCCGGCCGCCTCGCCCACCGGGCCGGCCGGATCCCGCGCCGCTACTACGCCGAGGCCTCCTCCCCCACCACGGGCCTGGCCGACACCCGCGAGCGCCCGGCGTTCTGACGACGGGTTCCCCGCCGTGTCCCGGTTCGGAAACGGTCCGCCCCACGACCGCTCCCGCACCCGGGCACGGACTGCAACTGGCGCTGCGGCTCGCGTTGCTGATGCTCTTCCCGCCGCGCATCCCCTGGTGACCGGCCCGACACCGGGCCCCTGCCCGTCGGTGGCCGGTGTGGCCCCTAGACTCCTCGGGTGGACATGACCATAGGCGACCCCCTGCTCGGCGTGCTGCTCGACGGGCGCTACCGGGTCGAGCAGCGGATCGCCGTCGGCGGCATGTCGACCGTCTACCGCGGCACCGACACCCGGCTCGACCGTGCCGTCGCGCTGAAGGTGATGCACCCTTCGCTGGCGGGCGACGCCGACTTCACGGCGCGTTTCATCCGCGAGGCGAAGGCGGTGGCCCGGCTCGCGCACCCCAACGTGGTCAACGTGCTGGACCAGGGCGCGGATCCGCGCGCGGTGTTCATGGCGATGGAGTATGTCCCCGGCCGCACCCTGCGCGACCTGCTGCGCGATCGCGGCGCGCTCTCGGCGCGGGCCGCGCTGGACATCCTGGAGCCGGTGCTGGCGGCGCTCGGCGCGGCGCACCGGGCGGGTCTGGTGCACCGGGACGTGAAGCCGGAGAACGTGCTGATCACCGACAACGGCATGGTGAAGGTCGCGGACTTCGGCCTGGTCCGGATCATGGGCGCCGCCGACTCCGGCGCCACCGCCGCCACCGAGGCGGGCCAACTGCTCGGCACCGTCTCGTACCTGGCCCCGGAGCAGATCCGCCAGGACGCGGCCACCGACCAGCGGGTGGACGTCTACGCGGCAGGCATCCTGCTGTACGAGATGCTGACCGGCAGCAAGCCGCACACCGGCGAGAACGCCGCCCAGGTGATGTACCGCCACCTGCACGAGGACGTCCCCGCGCCGTCCCGCACCGCCCCCGCCGTCGGCCCGGAGCTGGACGCGCTGGTCGCCGCCGCCACCGCCCGTGACCCGCAGGCCCGGCCGTGGGACGCGGTGGAGCTGCTGGCGGCCGTCCAGCGGGTGCGCCGGACGCTGCCGCCCGGGCAGTTGGACGCCGAGCCGCCCGCGTCGAGCCGGCCCACCCCGCAGTTCGGCCCGGGCGAGGCGACCGCGGTGATCAGCGCCCCGCCCGGCCTGGAGCGCACCAGCGTGCTGGACGTCCCGCCGGAGCTGCTGCCGCCGATCCGGCCGGTGGACGAGGAGGACCTCCCCCCGCGCCGCCGCCGCACCGCGCGCCCGCGCAGCCGCATGCCGCTGATCTGGTCGGCGGTGGCGCTCGCGGTGGTGCTGCTGGTCGGCGGCGTGACGTACACGCTGTCCAGCGCCGTGTACGCGACGGTGCCGAGTGTGCTGGGGCAGAGCCGGCAGCAGGCCGTCACCGTGCTGGACAAGCAGGGCCTGCACGGCACGTTCAGCGAGCAGTTCAGCGAGTCGGTGCAGGCCGGGCAGGTGATCTCCACCGATCCGGGGGTGGGCGCCAAGGTCCGCAAGAGCGACGCGGTGAAGGTGGTCGTCTCGCGCGGCCCGGAGCGGGTGCCGGTGCCGGACGTGGCGAACCGTCCGCTGGCCGAGGCGTCCAAGGCGCTGACCGCCGCCCGGCTGACGGCGGGCACCACCACCGAGCAGTTCAGCGACGCGGTGCCGAAGGGCGTGGTGATCTCCACCAGCCCGGCGCCCGGCACGGCGCTGGCCCCGAACTCGCCGGTGGCGCTGACGGTTTCCAAGGGCATGCGCCCGGTGCCGGATGTCACCGGGATGTCCAAGGACGACGCGGCGAAGGCGTTGCAGGACGCGGGATTCACCGCGCAGGTGGCCGGTCTGCTGCCGTTCGGCAAGGTGACGGAGCAGTCCCCGGCGGCGGGGACTCCGCGCCCGCAGGGCTCGACGGTGACCATCACCATCAGCCTGTTCTGAGCCCCGCAGCCTGTTCTGAGCCCCGCCCGCCGGGGTTCAGCGCAGCGGGCCGTCGCCGTCCTGCTCCTGGTAGGAGTAGCGCTGCTCCTGCCACGGGTCGGCCCGGTTGTGGTAGCCGCGTTCCTCCCAGAAGCCGCGGCGGTCGGCGCGCATGTACTCGACGGCGCGCACCCACTTGGGGCCCTTCCAGGCGTACAGGTGCGGCACCACCAGGCGGACGGGGAAGCCGTGTTCGAGGGTGAGCGGCTGCCCGTCGTGGTGGGTGGCGAAGAGCGTCGCGGGGTCGGCGAAGTCGGCGAGCCGCAGGTTGGCGCTGTAGCCGAACTCGGCCCACACCATCACGTGGGTGACGCGCGGGTCGGGCGGGACCAGGTCGAGCACCGTCCGGGCGGCGACACCGCACCACTCGTTGTCGAGCATGGAGAACTTGGTGACGCAGTGGAAGTCGCCGCGGACGGTCACCTTGGGCAGCGCGTGGAAGGCGGCGAAGTCCCACCTGGCCTTCTCCGCGTCCGCGGTCGCCCCGAACACCTGGAAGTCCCAGCTGTCCGGCTTGAACCGGGGCACCGGCCCGTAGTGCAGAACGGGCCAGCCGCGCTGCCGGCGCTGGCCCGGCGGGAGCCTCGGGTCAGACGGCGGCGGCTGTTCCGATTGGTGCTGACCCATGGCTCCATGGTGACAGACGGCGCTCGGCAAACCATGCGCGCCCCTGCCGCGCGCCCCTCCCGGAACGCATTCCGGCGGAGGGGGGCAACACGAAGCGAATCCGCGCAGACGTTCGGGCCAGATACCTCCGGACGGTCCAATCCGCTTGGCATCCACGCAGGTCAGCGAATTACCGAGCCGGAGGAAACGCCGATTCCCGGCCGCCCGGTAAGCGTGAACTTACTGGAAGTGAACCCGACCGGCTGCCACGATGCGGGCAAACCCGGCACCGGCCGGAATTGACGAGTCAGGAAGGCAGGCCATGCAGGGAGATCCCGAGGTCGTCGAGTTCCTCAACGAGCAGCTGACCGCCGAACTCACCGCGATCAACCAGTACTTCCTGCACGCGAAGATGCAGGAGAACAACGGCTGGACCAAGCTCGCCAAGTACACCCGGCACGAGTCCTTCGACGAGATGAAGCACGCCGAGACACTCACCGACCGGATCCTGTTCCTGGAGGGCCTGCCGAACTACCAGCGGCTGTTCCACGTCCGGGTCGGGCAGACCGTCAAGGAGATGTTCGAGGCCGACCGGCAGGTCGAACTGGAGGCGATCGACCGCCTCAAGCGCGGGATCGTGGTGATGCGCGCCAAGAACGACGTCACCTCGGCGAACATCTTCGAGGACATCCTGGCCGACGAGGAACACCACATCGACTACCTGGACACCCAGCTGGAACTGCTGGACAAGCTCGGCGAGGCGCTCTACCTCGCGCAGCTGATCGAACAGCCGGAGACCTGAGCCGACCGAGCCGGTCAGGCGGCCTGCGGGGCGGCCGGCCCGGCCAGGCCCAGCCGCTCGGCCAACCGGGCCGTCGGGCACGGGCGGGCGCCGTGCTCGCCGAGCAGCGCCTGGATGCGCCGCACGCAGGAACCGCAGTCGGTGCCGGCCTTGCAGCCCCGGGCTATCTGACGCGGGGTGGTGGCACCCTCGTCGATCTCCTGCTTGACCCGGGCCTCGGTGACCGCATGGCACATGCACACGTACATGTGCGGCCCCTTCCGTGCTCGGCGTTGTTTACTGAGCCTTACCTTACTCGATGCTTCGGACACGAAGAAGGCCCCTCCGCCTCGGATCACCCGAAAACGGAGGGGCCTTCGTCACACCGGCCGGCCGGGGCCTACTGGTTGCGGTACATCTCCGCGACCAGGAACGCCAGGTCCAGCGACTGGCTGCGGTTGAGCCGCGGGTCGCAGGCCGTCTCGTAGCGCTGGTGCAGGTCGTCGACCAGCACCTCGTCGCCGCCGCCGACGCACTCGGTGACGTCGTCGCCGGTCAGCTCCATGTGGATGCCGCCCGGGTGGGTGCCGAGCGCGCGGTGCACCTCGAAGAAGCCCTTGACCTCGTCCAGCACGTCGTCGAAGTTGCGGGTCTTGTGGCCGCTGGACGCCTCGAAGGTGTTGCCGTGCATCGGGTCGCTGATCCACACCACCTGGGCGCCGGACGCGGTGACCTTCTCCACCAGGGTGGGCAGGTGGTCGCGGATCTTGCCCGCGCCCATCCGGGTGATGAAGGTGAGGCGGCCGGGCTCGCGGTCCGGGTCCAGCCGGTCGATCAGGGTGAGCGCCTCGTCGACCGTGGTGGTCGGGCCGAGCTTCACCCCGATCGGGTTGCGGATCTTCGAGGCGAACTCGATGTGCGCGTGGTCCAGCTGGCGGGTGCGCTCACCGATCCACACCATGTGGCCGGAGACGTCGTACAGGTCGCCGGTGCGCGAGTCGGTGCGGGTCAGCGCCGTCTCGTAGTCCAGGATCAGCGCCTCGTGCGAGGAGAAGAACTCGACCGTCTTGAACTCCTCCGGGGCCACCCCGCAGGCGTTCATGAAGGCCAGCGCCTGGTCGATCTCCCGGGCCAGCTGCTCGTAGCGCTGACCGGCCGGGGAGTTGCGCACGAAGTCCTGGTTCCAGGCGTGCACCTGGCGCAGGTCGGCGTAACCACCGGTGGTGAAGGCGCGCACCAGGTTCAGCGTCGAGGCGGAGGCGTTGTACATCCGCTTCAGGCGCTCCGGGTCCGGGATCCGCGACTCGGGGGTGAACTCGAAGCCGTTCACCGAGTCGCCGCGGTACACCGGCAGCGTCACGCCGTCACGGGTCTCGGTGCTCTTCGAACGCGGCTTGGAGTACTGGCCGGCGATCCGGCCGACCTTCACCACCGGCACGGAGGCGGCGTAGGTGAGCACCGCGGCCATCTGGAGCAGGGTCTTCAGCTTGTTGCGGATCTGGTCGGCCGACACGGCGTCGAACGCCTCGGCGCAGTCACCGCCCTGCAGCAGGAAGGCCTCACCACGCGCGACGGCGCCGAGCCGGGCGCGCAGCTGGTCGCACTCGCCGGCGAAGACGAGCGGCGGATAGGAGGCAAGCTCCGCAAGGGTCTTGCGCAGAGCCTCTTGGTCCGGCCATTCAGGCTGCTGCGCCGCGGGCAGGGACTGCCAGGTGTGGTTAGTCACGGTCACAGGAGCAAGGCTACGGGTTTGTCCCAGCCGTCTGGGGACGCCGCCCGGTGGGTGAGACAGCTTGTGGACATCGCCCCGGGCGTCCGGCCGGTGGGCTATGGTCTGCTCCGTGACCGCGACGCACACCTTCTCCTGGTGGTGGGCCTGCCCGTTGGGCGGCCCACGGATCGCGCGTCCCTAGAGACGAACGACGGCCGCCCTTCGGGGCGGCCGTCGGCGTCTGTGTCCAGCGTCACGGCCCTCCCCGGAGGCGGCGGCAGAAACCCGCAGCCAACTCCCGGAAGGAACACCGCAGTCGTGACCACCACCGCAGCCGCCCTGCTCGCCCGGCTCACCGCGCCCGGCGCCCCCGCCTTCGCCCTGCTGCACCGCCGCGCGCCCCGGCTTACGCCCGACACCGTCGAGCTGCTGCTCGGCACCGTCTCCGAGCACGACACGCTGGCCGAACTGCCGGTCCCGCTCGGCGTGCCCGCCGACGGGCCCCGGCACGACCTGCTCGCCCTGGTCCCCTACGCCCAGCTGCGCGAACGCGGCTTCGCCGCCCGCCAGGACGGCACCCCGCTGCGCGCCCTGGCCGTCGAGGAGCAGCACGCGCTGCCGCTGGCCGAGCTGCTGGCGGCGCTGCCGGACGCGCCGGTCGAGCTGCGTGGCGGGGAGTTCGACATCGCGGACGAGGAGTACGCCGGGATCGTCCGGCGGGTGATCGAGGACGAGATCGGGCGCGGCGAGGGCGCCAACTTCGTGATCCGGCGCGACTTCCGGGCCGAGCTGGCGGGCTTCTCCACCGCCACCGCGCTGACCCTGTTCCGGCGGCTGCTGGAGCACGAACGCGGCGCCTACTGGACGTTCCTGGTGCACACCGGCGACCGGGTGCTGGTCGGCGCGTCCCCCGAGGTCCACGTCCGGCAGTCCGGCGGCACCGTGGTGATGAACCCGATCTCCGGCACCTACCGCTATCCGTCAACCGGGCCGACCGCCGAATCCCTCCTCGAATTCCTGCGCGACCCCAAGGAGTTGGAGGAGCTCACCATGGTGGTCGACGAGGAGCTGAAGATGATGTGCGCGGTCGGCGACCTCGGCGGGCAGGTGCTCGGGCCGCGGCTGAAGGAGATGGCGCACCTCGCGCACACCGAGTACGAACTGCGCGGCCGCACCTCGCTGGACGTCCGGGAGGTGCTGCGGGAGACCATGTTCGCCGCCACCGTCACCGGCAGCCCCGTGCAGAACGCCACCCGGGTCATCGACCGGTACGAGCGCGGCGGGCGCGGCTACTACTCGGGCGCACTGGCGCTGATCGGGCGCTCCGCCGGCGGCGGCCAGCAGCTGGACTCGCCGATCTGCATCCGGGCCGCCGACATCGACCCCGCCGACGGCTCGCTGGTGGTCCGGGTCGGCGCCACCCTGGTCCGGCACTCCGACCCGTACTCGGAGGTCGCCGAGACGCACGCCAAGGCCGCCGGCGTGCTCTCCGCGATCGGCGCCCGCCCGGCCGGGTCGGCGAAGGCCGCCGCCCGGCCCCGGCTCGCCGAGGACCACCGGGTGCAGGCCGCGCTGGGCTCCCGGCGGGCCGGGCTCGCCCCGTTCTGGCTGCGGATGCAGCAGCCCGCCGAGCCCCGCCCCGGCGCCCACGCGCTGGTGATCGACGGCGAGGACACCTTCACCGCGATGCTCGCCCACCTGCTGCGCTCGCTCGGCCACACCGTCACCGTGCTGCGCCACGACACGCCCGGGCTGCGCGAACGGGCCACCACCCACCCCGGCCCGCTGGTGCTCGGCCCCGGCCCCGGCGACCCCGCCGACCCGGCCGACCCGAAGATGGCGCTGCTGCGCCCGATCGTCGCCGACGCGCTGGCCGCCGCCCGGGACGGCTCCCGGACCGCCCCGCTGCTGGCGGTCTGCCTCAGCCACCAGCTGCTCTCCGCCCGGCTCGGCCTGCCGCTGGCCCGCAAGGCCGTGCCGTACCAGGGCGCGCAGGAGGCGATCGACCTGTTCGGCGTCCGCCGCACCGTGGGCTTCTACAACACCTTCACCGCCCGCTGCGACGACGCGGCGGCGCAGCGGCTGGCCGCCGAGGGCATCGAGGTGGCCCGCGATCCGCGCACCGGGGACGTGCACGCGCTGCGCGGGCCGGGCTTCGCGGGGCTGCAGTTCCACCCCGAGTCGGTGCTGACCAGGGACGGTGTGGAGATCGTCTCCGAACTGCTGGGCGCCGTCCCGGCAGTGCACGGCTGACTCACCCGCCCCAACCGCCACGAACCCTTAAAACGCATAGTACGAAGCGGAGTTGACTGATATTCATATCCTGCTTCGCGAGCGGGAATGGAGGGGGACATGGCGCATTCGGCAGAACACGACACAGTGGAGATCGTCCTCGACGACGGCACCGTCCTGCACGCGGCCGTCCGCGCGGGCTCCCAGCCGACGGCCGGGGACGCGGGGGCGGTCTCCAGGGCAGTGACGCACAGCCTGGGCGAGGTGCGGCGGACGGTCCGCGCGGTGGGCCGCTGGGCCCGGGACACCGCGCGGGAGGCCGGCGACCCGGACTCCTTCGAGGTGGAGTTCGGGCTCACCCTGGGCGTGAAATCCGGCCAGTTGATCAGCGTACTTGCGGAGGCGTCCGGCGAGGCCAGCCTGGTGGTACGGCTGGGCTGGTCGCGCCCGGACGATCGCCCCGCCGAGTGACGGCGCACGGCGCACCGGCCGCCGCGCTCTGGCTGGCCGGGCCGGACGGGGAGTTCCTCGGCAGCGGCTTCCACCTGGGCGCGGGCCGGGTGATCAGCTGCGCCCACGTGGTGGCCGGGTGTTCGACGCTCACGGCGCACCACGCCGGCGCCGCACACCCGGCCCGGGTGCTGCTGCTGGCCCCGCCCGAACGCCCGCCGGGCGCGGCCGTGCACCCGCCGCCGGACCTGGCGGTGCTGGACGTCCCGGGCCTGGTGGGCGCACCGGCGGTGCCGGTCGCCGACCGGGACATCGCGAACGGCGCCGCCGCGCTGGTGCACGGCTTCGCGGTGAACGAGCTGACCCGCGAGGTCGGCCCGGAGTCCGCCCAGCTGACCGTGGCGGGCCCCTCCGGGCTCGGCCTGCGCGTACAACTCGGCTCGATCCCGTTCGGGTTGAGCGGCAGCATGGTGATCGACGGGACCGGCCGGGTGGTCGGCATGGTGAAGGCCACCGCGCACAGCTCCGACACCAGGGGCGGCTGGATCACCCCGGTGTCCGTGCTGCTGCCGCTGCTCGGCGAGCGCCCGCCCGCACCGCCGCCCCGGAAGGTCACCGCCCAGGCCTGCGCCCGGCTGCTGGCCGACGTGCCGCTGCTCCAGGATCCGCCGGCCCGCCTGGGGCTGATCCAGTACGTCAACGCGGAACTCGGCCCGACGGCGGAGATCAGAGTCCCCTACCACGGGCATGCATTCCTGCACCTGAGCGGCATCGCCGCTGCCTGCCTGAACCACCGCGACCCGACCACCGCCCTGCGCGCCCTGCTGGACGCCGCGTTCACCATGTGCGGACCGCAACAGGCGCTCGACGACCTCGGAAGACTGCTGCACATCGACCCGGAGGGGTGAGGGATGGACCGCTGCACCAGGGAGACCCGCCACATGTTGCAGCGCATCCTGTCGGGCTGGCACGAACTCGCCCTGTCGCTGCCCCAGTTGGAACAGCACCTCGCCGAACAGACCGACTACGTCGTCCAGGTGCACCACGACGGCCTCCCGCACTCCGCCCGCCGGATCGCCAAGTACCTGGCCGAGGACCACGCCCAGCCCGCCGCCGCGATCAGCCACCTGTACGACTGGCTGACCGACGCCTTCGGCTCCCAACTGCGCGGCGACTGGGTACGGTTCCTCGGCCGGGTGCAGGACGCCCGGGGGCTGACGATGGACCAGCGGGCCGACTTCGTGGTGATCGCCCAGGTGCTGTGCTTCCCGACGCCACCGTCGGAGCGCGCCACCGGCCTGGAACTGCTCGGCCTGGCCGAACGGGCCCTGGCCGGCGGCAGTCCCACCGTGCTGCTTCTCGAAATCGACCGGGTCGAGGCGCAGTTGGCCCAGCAGGCCCGGACCGCGGTGGACCGCTCACGCCGCTACGTCCAGCGTGTGCCGCCCCCGCCGCCCCGCCCCTGGCTGGTGGTGGCGGTCGCCGTGGCGCTGCTGGCCCTGGCGGGCGGGCTGGCGGCCCTGCTGGTGGACGGGGGGCCGGCGCCGCTGCCCGACCGGGAGGTGAGCTGGGACCCGGCCGTCGTACAGCCGGGTAGCGCGTCCTCCGCGAAAGTGAACGTCCCGGCGGGGGCGCACCGCCTGGTGGCGAACATCCAGTTGACGGATCCGCACCCGAACACCGGCAGCTGCGGCGACCTGCACGTCGCCCTCTCCACCGATCGGGAGGGAACTCCCACCGGTTGGCAGGACCCGGGCGTCCCGCTGTCCGTCACGGTGCCGCCCGGCCACACCGATCTGACCATCTACCTGCATCTGGAGGCCCCCGGCGGCTGTGAGCGGCACATAGACACCCAGCGCGTCGAGTTCGAACGATAGGAGGTTCCCGTGCACGCACCACGCACCATCCGTCTGGCGGCCTGTCTGCTCCTGCTGGCCGCCGCCGCGTTCGGCTGCTCCGACGGCAGCAAGCCGGATCCGTTCGACAGCGATCCGATCAAGATCGGCTTCAAGGACGGCCGCCCGGGCATGTCCGTCCTCACCGGCAAGGGCAACTACGACGGCTTCGAGCCACACGTGGCGCAGAAGGTGGTGCAAGGCCTGCTGCACCGCGACTTCACCTCGCTGCCGGTGACCGCGGCCAACTGGAAGGAAGCCCTCCTCGACGGCAAGACCAACCACAACAAGGTCGACCTGGTGATCGCCGACATCTCCGAACGGGACGACCTGAAAAAGGACTTCGACCTGGCCGGCCCCTACCTGCAGACCCCGCTCGGCGTCCTGCTGAAGGCCTCCGACACCCGGGAGATCACCAAGGCCGAGGACCTCCGGCCGCTCGCCGTCTGCGCGCAGGAGAACACCACCGCCTACAACACCCTGGTGCAGAACGGCGGTCGGCCCCCCGTCACCGCCACCGACCTCACCGGATGCATGGACCGGCTCAACGACGGCACCGCCGAGGCCGTGCTCGCCGACTACGTGGTGCTTCAGGGCATCGCGATCAACTCCGGTTCCGGCACCGAGCACGCGTACCGGGTCGCCCGGCACGCCCGGATCGGCAGGCCGCAGTACCTGATGATGATGCTGCCCAAGGGGCATCAGAAGGCCTGCCAGCTGCTCCGCCAGGCGATCGCCGAGTACCTCAAGGACACCGACTGGACCACCACCTTGAAGGAGGACCTCGGGCTCGACGACTTCACCAACGAGGAGATCCGCGACACCTTCCAGCCGGTCACCACCTCGGTCGGCGACCGCTGCTCCGCTTAGCCCAGCTCCTCGTCCAGCCCCTGCTCGATCGCGTACCGCACCAGCTCGACCCGGTTGTGCAGCTGCAGCTTGCCGAGGGTGTTCTGCACGTGGTTCTGCACGGTGCGGTGCGAGAGCACCAGCCGGTCGGCGATCTGGCGGTACGACAGGCCCTTGGCGACCAGTCGCAGTACCTCCGTCTCCCGGGGGGTCAACTGCGGCGCGGCGGGCTGGGCGGGGGTGCCGGGCTCGGTGGCGAGGCGGCGGAACTCGCCGAGCACCAGCCCGGCCAGGCCGGGGGTGAAGACCGGGTCGCCGACGGCGGTGCGGCGCACCGCGTCGATCAGCTCCTCGCGGCCCGCCGACTTCACCAGGTAGCCGGTCGCCCCGGACTTCACCGCCTCCAGCACATCGGCGTGCTCGCCGCTCGCGGACAGCACCAGCACCCGCACCGCCGGGTCGGCGGCCACCACCTGGCGGCACACCTCGACGCCGGGCAGCGCGGGCAGGTTGAGGTCCAGCACCACCACCTGCGGGGCGCTCGCCCGGGCCCGGCGCACCGCCTCCTCGCCGTCCCCGGCGGTGGCGACCACCGCGAACCCGGCCTCCGCCAGGTCCCGGGCCACCCCGTCGCGCCACATCGGGTGGTCGTCCACCACCATCACCCGCACCGGCTGATCAGTCATCGCCACCCCTCCGCGGCCATCGCAGTTCCACCTCGACGCCCTCCCCGGGCACCGAGTACAGCTCGGCGCTGCCGCCGAGGTCCAGCATCCGGCCGCGGATCGACTGCGACACGCCCAGTCGGCCGTCGCGCTGTGCCTGCGCCAGCCGCCCGGACGGGAAGCCGGGGCCGTCGTCGCGGACCGAGACCGTCACGGCCTGCGGCTCGTCCTCCAGCAGGATCCACGCCCGGGCGCCCGCGCCCGCGTGCATCCGCACATTGTCCAGCGCGGCCGCGACGGCGGCGGCCAGTTCGGCGGCCACCGGCGCGGGCATCAGCACCGGCGTGGCGGGCGCGGCGACGGTGATCCGCTCGTCCGCGTGCCGGGCGAGCAGTGGGCCCAGGTCCGCCTCGCCGTCGTCGAGTTCCGGCTGCTGAGCGCCTGTCATCAGGGCCCGCAGCGCCCGTTCCTGCTCCCCCGCCAGCCGTCCCAGTTCGGCGGCGTCGCCCTGCTGACGGTGCACCAGGGCGAGCACCTGCAGGACGCCGTCGTGGATGTCCCGGGAGAGCCGCTCGCGTTCCCGGGTGGCGGCCTCCACCTGCAGCGCCCGGGTGAGCACCGCCTCGCTGGCCCGGGCGAGTTCGATGACGTAGCCGATCGCGCAGCCGGCCACCAGCAGCAGCACGATGTTGTGCAGGTTGTCGGGGCTGATCCCGCCGTGGCCGAGGATGTTGGCGGCGCCGATCACCGCCCCGGCGAACGCGGCGGGCCGCCAGCCACCCTTGCCCGCGAAGCCCAGCACCGTGCCGGCCGCCCAGATGGTGGGCAGCGTCGGCGCGCCGGCGTGGATCCGGGCGGGCGTGTCGATGAAGCCGCTCTGCACGATGCCGAACACCGCGAACGTCAGGTCGGTGCCGAGCACCGCCCAGGTGCACCGCCTGGGCCCGGCGAACGCCCGGGTGCTGGCCAGCGTCCACAGGGTCAGCGCGCCCAGGTAGATCCAGCCGGACACCGGGTGCAGGAACTCCCGGTACGCGCTGAAGAACCGCAGCACCGCATAGGCGAGCGCCAGCACCCGGAAGTACCCCATGGCGCGCCACAGCGGCAGTTCCACCGACATCCCGCCGGCCACCACGGCCGCCGCCGGCCCGGACGGCCCGGGCCGCGACACGGCGGGTCTGTGCTCCCCCACGGCAAGCCCCCTGACGGCCGGTCAGGCCCCGGCGTCCTTCTCCTGGTCGGCCTTCTCCTGCTCGGCCTTTTCCTGCTCGGCCGCGGCGGCCTTCTCCGCCTTCTGCTGCGCCTTGCGGTCCGCGTCGGCGGCCTTCTTCTCCTCGGCGAGCTGCCGCTTGGCGGCGGTGGCGTAGATGTCTACGTACTCCTGGCCGGACAGCCGCATGATCTCGTACATCACCTCGTCGGTGACCGAGCGCAGGATGAACCGGTCGTTCTCCATGCCCTGGTAGCGGGAGAAGTCCAGCGGACGGCCGATCCGGATGCCGGGGCGGACACCGAAGTTGGGGATCACCTGGCCGGGCGGCTGCACCTTCTCGGTGTCGATCATCGCGACCGGGATCACCGGCGCACCGGTGGCCAGCGCGACCCGGGCCAGGCCGCCGACCTTGCCGCGGTACAGCTTGCCGTCGGGCGAGCGGGTGCCCTCCGGGTAGACGCCGAACAGCTCGCCGCGCTCGATCACCGCGATGCCGCTGCGGATCGCCGCCTCACCGGCGCCGCGGGCGCCCGAACGGTCCACCGGCAGCTGGCCGACGCCCTTGAAGAACGCCGCGGTCAGCCGACCCTTGATGCCGGGCGTGGTGAAGTACTCGGCCTTCGCGATGAACGTCACCCTCCGCTTGAGCAGCGCGGGCAGGAAGAACGAGTCCGAGAAGGACAGGTGGTTGCTGGCGAGGATGGCCGGGCCTTCGTCCGGAATGTTCTCCTCGCCCTCCATCCACGGCCGGAAGAAGATCCGCAGCAGCGGCGCGACGATCATCTTCATCAGTCGGTAGAACAACCGGGGCCTCCTGTTGTGCGGACCGGACGATCCTAATGCTTGTGCCCGCCCGCCCGTGCACCGGCGACCCGATCCGGGGCCGCAGCGGGCCTCTGTACGGGGCAACCCGCCCGTGGGACGATCGAGGAAAAACCCCCGCACTTCCAGGAGTTCCGCCGATGCCGCTGATGCCGGGAGCCGAGCCGTACCGCCACGACGGGGGGCCGGTCGGTGTACTGCTCGTCCACGGTTTCACCGGGTCCCCGCAGTCCATGCGACCCTGGGCCGAACACCTGGCCGACGCCGGACTCACCGTCAGCGTCCCGCTGCTGCCCGGCCACGGCACCCGCTGGCAGGACCTCCAGCCGACCCGCTGGGAAGACTGGTACGCCACCGCGGAGGCCGCCCTCACCGAGCTCGCCGACCGCTGCGAACAGACCTTCGTCTTCGCGCTGTCGATGGGCTCGGCGCTCGCCCTCAAGCTCGCCGAGAAGCACGGCGACCGGATCTCCGGACTGGTGCTCGTCAACCCGTCGGTGCGCGCCGACAACCCCGCGACGGTACTTCTTCCGGTACTGCGCCACCTGCTGCCCTCGCTGCCCGGCATCGCCTCGGACATCGCCAGGCCCGACACCGCCGAGGTCGCCTACGACCGGATCCCGCTGCACGCCGCCTGGTCACTCGCCAGGCTGTGGAAGAGCGTCCAGGCGGGAATGCCCGCGGTGACCCAGCCCGTTCTGCTGTTGCACAGTCCGCAGGACCACGTGGTCTCGCCGAGCAACTCGGCGATGGTGCTCGCCCGGATATCCTCGACCGATGTGACGGAGCTGCTGCTCGACCGCAGCTTCCACGTGGCCACGCTGGACCACGACGCCGGTCTGATCTTCGGGGCGAGCCTCGACTTCGTCCGGCGGCTGGCCCCGGCAGCGGCGGTCGATGCCGGGAACCACTCGGGCTGAAAGGCCGATAGTGAACGAGACCAGCAAAGCGAACGACGACGACCTGCCCCGCGACGACCCGAAGGCGGCCGAACCCGCCGAAGAAGCCGCGCCCGAGCCCGCCCCGCGGCGCCCCGCCGCCGGCAGCCAGGCCGAGCAGGACGCGATCTTCGCCGCGCTGGTCGCCCAGTTCGACGAACCGGTGGACGCCACCGAGCAGGCCTGGCCCGACGCGGAGAACGTCCGCGAGCGCCCCCGCCGGCCCAGCGCGCCCACCGGCCCCACCGGCCTCGGCGACTTCACCCCCCGCCCGGTCCCCCGCCCCGTCGAGGGCGGCCCGCGCGACTACTCGGTCGCCGAGGACGAGGACGAAGGCCACTTCGTCCCGCCCGAGCCCCCGCCGCTGCCCCCGGCCGAAACCACCGCCAAGTTCGCCTGGCTGGCCGTCCTCGGCGGGCCCGCGCTGATCATGTTCGACGCCCTGGTCTGGCGCGAGGTCTCCGGCTGGCCCGCCTGGGTCGGCGGCATCGCCTTCCTCGGCGGCTTCGCCACCCTGGTCTCCCGCATGAAGGACCGCGACGACGACGAACCCGAGGACCCGAACGGCGGCGCCGTCGTCTGACCGGCGCGCCGGGGCCGCCGACCGCTCAGCCCCGGCCCGACCGCTCCGTCACGGCGCGGGCACCCGCAGGGCCGCCAGCACCGGCAGATGATCCGTCGCCGCCCGCAGATCCTCCGCCGAGACGCCCGGCAGCGGATACGGCACCCCACAACCCAGCACATCGATGTCGGGCGTCGCGAACACCCCGTCGATCCGCTGATACGGCTGCGCCGGCACCGAAGTGAACGTCCCGCCCCACGGCGCCTTCGCGTGAGCGTCCGTCAGCTCCTCCGCGAACGCCCGCCAACCCGGGCCCTCCGGCGGCTCGTTGAAATCCCCGGCGACCACGCCCGGCTCCCCGGGCCGAAGTTGACGCCGCAACAGCTCGAACTGCCGCAGCCGCTCGTCCGGTTGAAGACTCAAATGGCAGCTCGTCACCGAGAACGGACGCGACCCGCCGATCCGCAGCAACGCACTCGCGAAGCCCCGCGCATGCAGGCCCCGCGTCTTCGGCAGCAGCACGTCCCGCAGCTCCAGCACCTCCACCCGCAACCTGCCGAGCAACAACGGCCCCGCCGCGACGCGGCCGCCGCCGGCCAGAATCACCATCCCGGTCCTGTGCGCCAGCCACGCCGCGGCCTTCTCGCTCTTCCAGTACCGCGGCGACTCCTGCACACACACCACGTCCGGATCGCACGCCCGGATCACCCGAGCCACCGCCATGCGGTCGTCGCGCAACGACCGCACGTTGTAACTCATCACCCGCACCCGCCGCGCCCCGTCCGGCTCCACCCCGGAGGACGCCAACGCAACATCAGTGTCCGTCACCTGACCGACAGTAACAGTTGGGACGGGAGCAGGTGGGTGCGAAAACAGGGAGAGCACCATCAGGGGCGCGTGGGGGCACCTCCCGGTTTCGCGCCCGCCAACTCTCTCAGCTGCGCGCCAGGTCCGCCGCCCCGGCGATCCCCGCCGCCGACCCCATCGACGCCAGCACCACGTTCGCGCGGGGCCGGGCCGGGCCGCCCGTCAGGTACTTCTCGAACGCCGCCGTGACGGGATCGAGCAGCAGGCGGCCGGAGTCGGAGACGCCGCCGCCGAGGACGAAGACGGCCGGGTCGAAGAGCGCGGCGAGGTCGGCCATGCCGCGGCCGAGCCAGTCGGCGACCTCCGCGTAGCAGGCGAGGGCCAGCGGGTCGCCCTCCTCCGCGGCCTGGGTGATGTGGATGCCGCGGATGGTCTCGGCGAGGCCCTCGTTGAGTTCGAGCATCCGCTTGCCGGCGATCCTGTCGGCGGCGGCCTTCTCGCGGCCGTAGCGGCGAAGCGCACGCCCGGAGCCGTACTGTTCCCAGCAGCCGTGGCCGCCGCAGCCGCAGGGCAGGCCGTCGGGAACCATGTTGAGGTGGCCGATCTCGCCGGCCACGCCGAAGCGTCCGCGGTGCAGGCGGCCGTCGAGGACGATGCCGCCGCCGATGCCGGTGCCGACGGTGATCAGGACCATGTCCTCGTACTCGGCGGCGGCGCCGAACCGGAACTCCGCCCAGGCGGCGCAGTTGGCGTCGTTCTCGACCACGGTGGGCAGGCCGGTGAGTTCCTCGACGCGCTGCTTGAGGGGCTCGTTCTCCCAGGCGATGTTGGGCGCCATCAGGACGGTGGAGCGGTCCCGGCTGACGAAGCCGGGGGCGCCGACGCCGACCGCGGCGACCTCGGGGTACTTCTCCTTCAACTCCCGCACGCCCTGGGCGATGGCGTCGACCGCCCACTGGGGGTCGGCCGGGGTGGGCACCCGGGTCTTGGCCAGAATCTCGCCGGACCCGTCGACCACGCCTGCTGCGATCTTGGTACCGCCGACGTCCACGCCGATGGTCAGAGCCATGTGTCCCTCAGCTATTCACTCGTTCCCGCTCAGGCGGAACGGTACCGGCTGAGGGGTGCCCACGTACACAGTCCGGCATACATTTTCCGAAGGCAACACTTGCCTCAGCGGCAAACTGCCTTCAGAAGTCATATCGACTGTCCCGCTCGGTGATGGCTTGAAACCAAAACGTGACGCTGGCCGACCTTCGGCTTAACTACTTGTCGGAGGCCTCTTGGGGCCCGTCCAGGTCCACCCGCTCGGTCTCGGCGTGTTGGGGCGCCGACCAGCGCTGCTCGTGACCGGCCACCGCGGCCCGGTACGCGGCCAGCAGCTCGCCGCCGGCGGCGGCCAGGTGGCCGTACACCTCGGGGTTGGACTCGCGCAGCCGGCCGCCGATCTCCACGGCCTTGCCGCCGAGCGCGGTCGCGAACTTCCGGACCTCTTCCACCAGTGGCGCGAACTCGCCCGTCCCGCCCGGCTGTTCCGTACCCATCACACGCTCCGTCCGTCAGATCCCGCTACCCGCGCGGCCACAGCGCGGGATCGGGGGTGAACCGCACCGACAGCGTCCCGTCGACCAGGCCGGCCCCGCTGACGGTGCAACGGCGCAGCGCGGACGGGAGTGCCACGACCCGCCGGTAGCTTCCGGCGCCCAGGACCAGTTCGTCGCCGCGGCGCAGCAGTTCGAGGTCCTCGCGGTCGGCGCCGGGCAGCGGCAGGTGCCAGATCAGCAGGTTCTCGGCGTCCAGCCGGTCCTCGGTCCAGGGCTCGGCGGGCGCGGGGATGCGGGGCGCGCCGGCCGGGTACAGCTGCTCGGCGAGCGCTTCCAGGGAGCCCTCGGGCTGCCGGGCGGTCAGCAGCGGGACGTCCAGCGTCCCTGCCAGCCGGTCGAGTTGCTCGCGCTGCCGGGCGGCGGTGCGGGCCAGCCACGGGTCCGGGGAGTCGACGGCGTCGCCGGGGTGCGCGCCGTGCGCGACCACCGCGTCCAGCGGCAGGCCGTGCAGGGCGAGTCCGGCCCGGATCCGGGCGAGGGCGCGCGGCGCGGGGCGGGCGGCGTCCAGCACCAGGCGGACGGTGGTGCCGGGCGCGGTGATGACGGCGGCGGCCTCGGCGAGCGCGGTGGAAGCGGCGGCCCGGGCCTCGAACAGCTTGTCGGTGGGCATCGGGACGCCCGCCAGCCCGGCCAGCAGCGGGCGCAGCGCGCGGGCGGCCTGGCGCTGTTCGGGCAGCAGCCTGGTCAGGTAGCGCTCCAGCTGGGCGGGCAGCGCGAGGGTGGCGATCAGTTCGGCGGGCGGCGGGGCGGCGACCACCAGGACCTCGGCCTTGGCCCCGGGCAGCGCGCGCAGCAGGGCGAGGGCGCGGGTGCCGGGCAGTGGGGCGAGTTCCTCGGGGTCGAGCGGCTGGGCGCCGATCAGGTCGAGTGCGGGGGCGAGCCGGTCGCGGTAGCCGTCCAGGGCGGAGCGGAACGCGGCCTGTTCGTCGATCCGGGCGGCGCTCAGGTGGCGCTCCAGTTCGACGGCGTCGGGGCCGAGCCGGACGCCGAGCAGGTCGTCGACGGCCCGGTGCGGGTCGTCGGCGGCCAGCAGCAGGGTCTCGCTGCCCCGCCGGGCGTGGTGCAGGGCGGTGGCGGCGGCGATCCTGGCGGATTCCGGGCCGCTGATCAGTACGGTGCGGGTGGCCACGAACCCGGTCAGCCCTCGACGCGCTTCTTCAGGCCGGCCAGCGCCCGGTCGATGATGACCTTCTCCGCCTTGCGCTTGATCATGCCGAGCATCGGGATCTTGACGTCCACGGCCAGCTGGTAGGTGACCTCGGTGCGGCCCTGACCTGCCGGGGTGAGCCGGTAGGAGCCGTCCAGGGAGCGCAGCATCTGGCTCTTGACCAGGGTCCAGCTCACCTCGCGGTCGCCTTCCCAGGTGTAGGCGAGGACGTGCTCGTCGCGGATCGCGCCGGCGTCCAGCAGCAGCCGCACCTCGGCGGCGCGGCCGTCGGGGCCGGTCTGCAGGACCTCGATCTCCTTCAGCTCGTCGGTCCACTCCGGGTAGGCGGCGAAATCGGCGATCACCGCCATGACCTCGGCCGGGGTGGCGTCGATGACAATGCTCGACCTGGTGTGCTCCGCCATTGCGGCCTCCGCGATCTCCCTGTGCTGCTGTGCGCCCAGCAGAGGCTATCGCGGGCGGGGGCCCCTCCTTTCCGCCCGGGCACCTTACCGGCGGGTCACCTCACGTCTGACGTAGGGTTCGCTTCGGTCCATCGCACGTCCGACCTGCGATGTGACGATCGGAACACCGAGGCCGACCCCTCTGGTCGAACCTACCTACCCAGCAGTAACGTCCAGTCGTCCCGCAGCGTCGCAGACGAGGAGCAGTCTTGCTCGAGGAGTTCAGCCTTCCGGCCCGCTACCAGGTACCGAGCGACGGCAACCTCGCCGACCTGGTCCACCAGAACGCGGAGCGGCACCCGGGCGTCGCTGTGCTCAGCCGCAAGCTGGACGGACAGTGGCAGGACCTCACCGCCGTCCAGTTCCTCGCCGAGGTGCACGCCGTCGCCAAGGGCCTGATCGCCGCCGGCGTCGGCCCGGGCGACCGGGTCGCCGTGATGTCCCGCACCCGCTACGAATGGACGCTGCTGGACTTCGCGATCTGGACCGCCGGCGCGATCACCGTCCCGGTCTACGAGACCTCCTCCGCCGAGCAGGTGCAGTGGATCCTCGGCGACTCCGGCGCCCGCGTCGTGGTCACCGAGACCGACAAGCACGCCACCGTGATCGCCGAGGTCCGCGAGGCGCTGCCCGAGCTCGAGCACACCTGGCAGATCGAACGCGACGGCATCGCCGAACTCACCCGCGCCGGCCAGGACGTCACCGACCAGGTGATCGCCGAACGCCGGGTGATCGCGAACGCCGACTCGATCGCCACCATCGTCTACACCTCCGGCACCACCGGCCGCCCCAAGGGCTGTCAGCTCACCCACGGCAACTTCCTCGCCGAACTGGGCAACGTCACCGCCCGGATGCCCGAGCTGTTCGTCACCGGCGAGTCCTCGGTCCTGCTGTTCCTGCCGCTGGCCCACGTGCTCGGCCGGATCGCCGAGATCGCCGCCGCCATCGCCCCGGTCAAGCTCGGCCACGTCTCCGACATCCGGAACGTCACCGAGGAGCTCGGCTCCTTCAAGCCGACGCTGATCCTCGGCGTCCCCAGGGTCTTCGAGAAGGTCTACAACACCGCCCGCGCCAAGGCCCAGGCCGACGGCAAGGGCAAGATCTTCGACCGCGCCGCCGACACCGCCATCGCCTACAGCCGCGCCCTGGACGCCGGCGGCCCCTCGCTCGTGCTGCGGATCAAGCACGCGATCTTCGACAAGCTGGTCTACGTCAAGCTCCGCAACGCGCTCGGCGGCCGCTGCAGGACCGCCATCTCCGGCGGTGCCCCGCTCGGCGAACGGCTCGGCCACTTCTACCGTGGCATCGGCTTCTCCGTCCTGGAGGGGTACGGCCTCACCGAGTCCTGCGCCGCGACCACCTTCAACCCCAACGGCAAGACCAAGATCGGCACCGTCGGCCAGCCGCTGCCCGGCTCCGCGGTCCGGATCGCCGAGGACGGCGAGGTGCTGCTCAAGGGCCCGAACATCTTCACCGGCTACTGGAACAACCCCGCCGCCACCGCCGACGCCCTCCAGGACGGCTGGTTCGCCACCGGCGACCTCGGCACCCTCGACGACGAGGGCTACCTGACCATCACCGGCCGCAAGAAGGAAATCATCGTCACCGCCGGCGGCAAGAACGTCGCCCCCGCCGTGATCGAGGACCGCATCCGCGCCCACGCGATCGTCGGCGAGGTCATGGTGGTCGGCGACCGCAAGCCCTTCATCGCCTGCCTGGTCACCGTCGACGACGAGTTCTTCCCCCGCTGGAAGGCCCTCAACAACAAGCCCGCCGACGCGACCGTCGCCGACCTCCGCGAGGACCCCGACCTCCTCGCCGCGATCCAGGCCGCCATCGACGACGGCAACCAGGCCGTCTCCCACGCCGAGGCCGTCAAGAAGTTCCGCCTCCTCACCACCACCTTCACCGAGGCCAGCGGCCACCTCACCCCGTCCCTCAAGCTCAAGCGCAACGTCGTCCTGAAGGACTTCGCGGCCGACGTCGAGGCCCTCTACGCGAAGTAGGGGGAAACCGGGGGCGCGTGGGGGTACCTCCCGGCCCGCCAGGGCTGGGGGAGAACTGCGCGAAGCGGAAGGCACCCACCCGCAAGATCGCGACGCAGGACAATGACCTGCACTTGATCGCGACCTTGCGGACGGACCTGCGCTAGTCGCGCAGTTCCCCGCGCCCCCGGTTGTTCGACCCCTCAAGAAGTCCCGTCAGCCGCTCCGCGAGCATGTCCCAACGCCACGCGTCGTGGACCCACTTGCGCCCGGCCTCGCCCATCTCCCGTCGCAGCTCCGCATCCCCGAGCAGCCGCACGAGCCGCTCCGCGAGCACCGTCTCGCCGTTCTTGCCGGGCACCACGAACCCGGTCTCCCCCTCCCGGACGGCGTCCGGCGCACCGCCGGAGTCCCCGGCGACGACCGGCAGCCCGGTGGCCGACGCCTCCAGGTACACGATGCCCAGCCCCTCCACGTCCAGCCCGCCGCGACGAGTGCGGCACGGCATCGCGAAGACGTCCCCGGCCCCGTAGTGCGCCGGGAGCTCCTCCCACGGCACAGCACCCGTGAACACCACCGACGACCGCACCCCGACCCGGTCCACGAGCTTCTCCAGGTCCGCCCGGTACGGCCCGCCCCCGACGATCAGCAGCACCGCGTCGGGCTGCGCGGCCAGAACGCGGGGGAACGCCCGGATCAGCGTGTCCTGCCCCTTGCGGGGAACCAGTCGCGACACGCAGACGACCACCGGCCGATCGGTCAGCCCGAGCCGCGCCCGGACCTCGTCGCCCCCGGAGTCCGGCCGGAAGGTCGACTCGTCGACACCGGGCGGCAGTTGGACCATCCGCGCAGCGACTCGGGGGCCGACGGCGCGGGCGATCCGGGAACGGGTGTACTCGCCGAGGTAGGTCAGGACGTCCGTGTTGCCGCCGATCCTGCGCAACAGCTGTGCGGAGCCGGGCAGTTGGGCCCACGCGGCCTCGTGGCCGTGGGTCATGCCGAGCAGCCGCTCGGCGCCGGCCCGGCGCAGGTGGGGGGCCATCAGGCCGAGCGGCGCGGCGGCGCCGAACCAGACGGAGGTGCAGTTCTCGGCGCGCAGGATCTCCACGGCCCGCCGGGTGATCCGGGTGGTGGGGATCATCATTTTGGTGCGGTCGCGGATCACCGGAAAGGGCTGTTCCGCGTCGAACTTGGCGACTTCCCGACCGTCCCGCCAGGTGGAGGCGTACACGACGATCGACCCGGCCGGTTGGCGGACGGCCATGTTGTGGACGAACGCCTGGATGCCGCCTGGCCTGGGCGGAAAGTCGTTGGTGACGATGAGGGTTCTGTTCATGTGCCGCGGCTCGCTCGGTCAGGGGGTGCTCGGAGTACCCGTGAGTGGTCCGTACGATAGGTCACCGCACCAGTCCGCCGGGAATGCGGCCCGTGCCGCCCGCTGTGGCGACACCCGCAGGACCGGACGGTTCGGACACGGTTCGGAGAAGTTGGAGGACACCGCCGCAACCGATGCGGTGTGCTGGTGGTCCTTACCGGTACCCCGGCGCGACGCCCGGTACCGGTGCGTACGCGACGACCCGAAGGAGCGTAGTGGAGTCAGCCCAGGCCGAACGGCCCGGCAGCTCGGAGGCCCCGGCGCTGCCTGCCCCGTCCGGTTCCACGCCGAGCCGTCGTCCGCTGTGGGCCCTGGCGGCAGGCTGGACGGTCTCCCGGACGCTGCTCGTCCTGACGGTCGCGGGGGTGCTGCGGATCGCCAACACGGACGTGACGGCGGACGTCTCGGTGATCTACCACAGCTGGTACGAGGTGCTGTGCACCGGCACGTTCCCGTTGGACGACGTGACCTGGCAGTACCCGCCGGGCGCGGCGCTGGTGATCCTGCTGCCGGGGCTGCTGCCGTGGTCGTACCTGGTGTCGTTCTTCGTGATCTGCGTGGTGGTGGACGCGGCGGCGATGGCGCTGCTGATGCGCGCGGGCGTGCGCAAGGGCCGCAGCTACCTGGGGGCCTGGTACTGGGTGGTGGGCGTTCCGCTGCTCGGGCCGACGGTGTACTGCCGCTACGACATCATGGTGACGGCGCTGGCGGTGGCGGGTCTGCTGGTGGTGCTGCGCCGCCCGGCGCTGGGCGGGGTGCTGCTGGGTCTGGGCGGGCTGTTGAAGATCTGGCCGCTGATCGCGCTGATCGGCACGCCGCGCGGCCGGCGCACCCGGCGGGCGTGGACCTCGGCGGCGACCTTCGCGGGGGCGCTGGGCTTCCTGCTGACGGCGGGCATGAACGGGGCGTTCGAGTTCCTGAAGTTCCAGTCCGAGCGGGGCATCGAGATCGAGTCGCTGGGCGCGCTGCCGCTGCACTTCGCGAAGCTGGCGGGGACGTGGCACGGCACGGTGACGATGAACTACGGCTCGGTGGAGTTCCTCGGCCCGTGGGTGCCGGTGATCTCCAAGGTGATGGTCGGCATGACGGTGGCCGGTTTCGGCTGGCTGCTGATCTGGCGCCTGCGGGCGGCCCGTTGGACCTCGGCGACCACGTTCGACGCGGCGCTGTGCGCGCTGCTGATCTTCACGGCGACCAGCCGGGTGATCAGCCCGCAGTACATGATCTGGGTGGTCGGCCTGGCGGCGGTGTGCCTGACGGTACGGGGCAGCAGCCAGCGTCCGGTGGCGGTGGTGGTGCTGGTGGCCACGGTGCTGACCACGCTCGAATTCCCGGTGATGTTCGGGATGGTGAACCGCAGCGAGCTGTCCGGCGTGCTGGTGCTGACCGCCCGCAACCTGGTGCTGCTGGCGGCCACCCTGCTGTCGGCGTACCGGCTCTGGCGCTCCACCCGGCGGCGGGAGGTGCTGACCACGGTGGTCCTGCCGGCCGGCCAGCTGGGCCCGCAGTACCCGGTGCGGCCGGGCATCGCCTACGAGCAGGATCTGCTGGACGACCTCACCCCGGCGGACCGCGCCTGACCACCCGGCACCCTCCTGCAAGTTTCTGAAAGCGCTTGCAGGGCCGCGCAGTTCGCTGCCACCATCGCCGGATGATCGACTACGACATCCTGATCGTCGGCGGCGTCGGCGTGGACACCATCGTCCGGGTGGACCGCATGGAGATCCCGCCGGGCGTCGACTCGGTGCACGTCCCCCCGGTGCTCGACTACCCGGCACACACCGGGAACGGGGTCGCGCTGGCCTGCCACACGCTGGGCCTGCGCACCAAGCTCGCCGACTTCCTCGGCGAGGACCCGCAGGGCGCCCTGGTGCTGGCCGAATACGCCCGCCGCGGCCTGGACTTCAGCCACCTGCCCGCCCCCGCCGGCACCCCGCGCAGCGTCAACCTGGTGGACGCGGACGGCCTGCGGTTCTCCTTCTACGACGGCCGCCACCCCGCGGACGCCCGGCTGCCGCGCGAGTTCTGGCTGCCGCTGCTGGAGCGCTCGCAGCACGTCCACCTGTCGATCACCGGCGTCAACCGGGACATGTACCCGGACATCGAGCGCCTGGGCCGCCCCAGTTCCACCGACCTGCACGCGTGGAACGGCGAGAACGAGCACCACCGGTTCTACGCGCTCCGCTCGGACGTGGTGTTCCTGTCCGCGGCCGGTCTCGGCAACCGCCCGGAGGCGGCGATGCGCTCGATCCTGGCCCAGGGCCGGGCCGAGCTGGTGGTGGCCACGGCGGGCGCGCACGGCGCGTTCCTGCTCACCCGCGAGGACGCGGCCCCCCGGCACTTCCCGGCGGTGGACCCGGGCGCGCCGATCGTGGACAGCAACGGCGCGGGCGACGCGTTCGTCTCCGGTTTCCTGCACCGGCGGCTGGCCGGGCGCCCGGTCGAGGAGTGCATGCGGGCGGGCGCGGCGGCCGGTGCGTTCGCCTGCACCACGGCGGGCACCCACACCGCCTTCCTGGACGCGGCGGGCCTGGAGCGGGCGCTGGCCGGCTGAGCCGGATCAGTCCTTCAGGGCGGCCACCGCGGCCGTCCAGTCCTTGGTGAACTCGGCGACACCGAGGCCGAGTTCGGACCGGAAGGCGCGCTCCAGGCCGCCGGCGCCGTTCTGCCCGACGGCCCGGTAGAGCGCCACCAGCCGGTCCGGCCCGTACCGGCGGGCGATCAAGTCGCAGGCCAGCCAGGACAGTTCGTAGGCCTGGGAGATGCCGGCCGAGCCGGCGGTGAACGCGTCGTCGGTGGGCAGCCCGGCCGGCATCCGCCCGGCCCGGACGTCCTTGGCGAGTTCGGGGGCGATCTGCCGGGTGGTCCGTCCGGTGCCCTGGTAGCCGGTGTAGTCGGCGACACCTTCCGAGAGCCACAGCGGGGTGCACGCCTTGGTGTCGGCCCGGGTGGCGACATGGGTGGCCTCGTGGGTCACCACCACCCGGCGGCCGAGCTCGCTGAGCTGCCGGTACGCGTCGGGGTTGACCACGACCCGGTCGGCGGGGGTGTGCGTCGGCGCGCCGCCGACCGCCAGGGTGACTGCGGCTATGCCCTGGTACGCGTCCGCCGAGACGTCCATCCGGCGGGCGAACTGCTGGACGGTGAGCGGCAGTTCGAGCAGCAGCCGACCAGGCTTCCAGGGGCCCCAGACGCCTTCGACGGTGGGCATCGCACGGTCGGCGAGCGCGGCCAGGTCGGCCAGTTCGCCGTCCTCGCCGAGGCCCAGCACCAGGCTGTGCCGCCCGGTCGCGGTCCGGACGGTGCCCAGGTCCCAGGGCGCCACCGCGCCGGTGGGCACCTCCCGCAGCACCCGCCAGCCGGCCGGCTCCCGCTGCAGGTCGATCTGCCGTTCCAGCAGCGCCGGGTAGTCGTCCACGCCGGTGATCCGGTAGCCGAGTTCCGCGCCGACGGTCAGCCGTTCGGCGCCGGGCGCGGGCTCGGTGAACGTGGTCAGCCGCAGCGTGTACTCGGTGAAGCGGATCGCGGCGGTACGGACGAGCAGGTCCCGGTCGGCCTCCTCGGCGCCCGCCGCCGTCGGCAGCCCGCCGGGGTCGCGCAGCAGGATCGCGGCGGCCCGCCGTGCCAGCACCTGCGCCACGGCGTCCCGGACGCCGGACTGCACCGGCGGTCCGGGCGGGGCGGCGGCCGGACCGGTGGGCCCGGCGGGAATCACCCGGGGCAGCGAGAGCTGGGCCGCGCACCCGGCGGCGACCAGCAGGGCGGCGCGCCGGGACGGCGAAGCACCGGCCTGCCGCGGCGCCGGGGCCTGCGGCAGGTCGGTGACCAGGGGCTCGTGCTGGTTCAGACCCGCACCACCGAGTTGACCGGCATCGCGCTGACGCTCTCGTAGCGGACCCGGGCGCCGGGGTGCGGCGCGTGCACGACGACACCGCCGCCGGCGTACATGCCGACGTGGTGCCTGTCCTTGAAGAAGATCACCAGGTCTCCGGGCCGGGCTTCGGCGAGGCTCACCCGCCGGCCGGCCGAGGCCTGTCCCTGCGAGGTCCGCGGCAGGGTCACTCCGGCCTGCCGCCACGCCCAGTACATCAGACCGGAGCAGTCGAACGTGCTGGGGCCGGTGGATCCGTACACGTACGAGGATCCGATCTTCGAGACGGCTGCGTTCAGCGCGGCGGCGGCGCGGTCGGAGGCGGGGGGCTCGTTGCCGAGGTCGAACCGGCCGGCGCCACGGGCGGCGCGGGCGTCGTCGTCGTAGGCCAGCCGGTCGCGGTCGGCGGCGGTGAGGCCGCCCAGCAGCTGCCGGGCCCGGGCCAGGCGGGCGCGGACTTCGTCCTTGGCGGCGGCCAGCCGGTGCCGGGCCTGTTCCAGTTCGTCGAGCTTGACCGTGGTCTCCTGACGGCGCTGCTCCAGCCGGCGTTGTCGTTCGTGCAGGTCGCGCAGCGTCTCGTTCTGCCGGGCGGTGGCCTGGCCGAGGGAGCGGGCGCCGGCCAGGTAGGACGCCGGGTCGTTGTCGAGCATCAGCCGCAGGGTGGGATCGAGGCCCTGGGCGCGGTACTGGGCGGCGGCCACCGCGCCGAGGTCGGCGCGCAGCCGGTTGAGCTCGTCCTGCCCGGCGGCGACCTGGGTCTGCAGGGCGCCGGCCTCGCGCTGCAACCGTTTCTGCTGCTCCTGGGCGGCGTTGTACCTCTCGGATGCCTGCTCGGCCTCCTCGTACAGCTGGTCGACCTGCGCCTTGACGTCGGTGCGGTCGGGCGGATCGGCCGGGGCGGCGGCGGCCGGGGCGACGCCGAGGTGGATCGCGCCGGTCGCGGCGGCGGTGAGTGCCAGGGCTCGGGCGAGGCGTTGGACACCGGGCAGTGGGGGGCGACGGTGCACGGGCACGTGCGACGACTCCGTTCCTGCGCTCCGGCCTCCGCCGCCGCCCGCGGGTCGGGCGGCCGTCCGCACGGGGGGCCGGGGCAGAGGTTAGCGAGTCGGACGGATTCAGTCCAAACCCTGACAACTTCGAATATTCGACCGCGAATCGGACACCGGAACGAGAGCGGCCCGACACCCCTTGCGCGGGGTGCCGGGCCGAAGGCTCCGAGCGGCCGTCAGATCCGGACGATCTTGTTGATCGGCATCACGGTGGCGGACTCGTAGCGGACCTGCGCACCGGTGTGCGGGGCGTGCACGATCTGCCCGTTGCCGACGTACATGCCGACGTGGTGCTGGTCGCCGTAGTAGATGATCAGGTCACCCGGCTTGGCGTTGGCGATGTTGGTGCCGAGGCTGGTGCCGGCGCCCGCCTGGGCCTGCGAGGTGCGCGGGATCGAGACACCCGCCTGGGCGTACGCCCACTGCATCAGGCCGGAGCAGTCGAAGGTGGTCGGGCCGGCCGCGCCGTAGGAGTACCAGCTGCCCAGCTTGGACAGCGCGGCGTTCATCGCGGCACCCGCGTAGCCGGCCGGGGCCGGGGCGCTGAGGTCCGTGCGGGTGCTGTCGCCGCGGGAGGCGCGCTCGGCCTGGCTGCGGGAGGAGTCGGCGGCCTTGGCCTCGGCTGCGGCGAGCTCGTCGCGCTCCTTCTGGGTGAGCGTGTTGAGCAGCTCCCGCGCCTGGGCCAGCTTGGACTGGATGTCCTCCTTGTCGGCCTTGAGGGCCTTCGTGGTGGTGTCCAGTTCGGCGAGCTTCTGCTCGGCCTCCTTGCGCTGCCCGTCGAGCTTGGCCTGCTCGGCCTTGAAGCTCTTGAGCAGGTCGGACTGGGTGGCGCCGACCGTGTTGAGCGCACCGGCCTGCCCGAGGAAGTTGTCCGGGTTGCTGGAGAGCATCAGCTGCATGGTCTGCGGGATGCCGCCGTTGCGGTACTGCTCGGCCGCGATGGTCGCCAGGCGCTCCTGAACGGTGGTCACCTGGTCCTGCTGCCGGGCCAGCTGGTCCTGCAACTGGGAGACCTGCTTCTGCAGGTTCTGCTGCTTCTCGACGGAGGCGTTGAACGCCTCCGTCTTCACCTCGGCCTGCTCGTTGAGCTGGTCGACCTGCTGCTTGACCTGGTCCTTGGTGGGCGCCGGGTCGGCGTGCGCACCACTCTGGGCGGACAGCGCGACGGCGGTGGCGGCAGCGGCAGTGAGAATCGAGACCCGGGCACGGCCGACGGGCTTGGGACGGCGATGGGACGCCACGAAGGCGGACTCCTTCTTCCTCACACCGCCTACCGGGTGAGCTGACGGGTTCGGGCCGGAAGAGATGCCCTACAGCGCCTCACCGGCCACTGTCGCGGCCGACCTGGCGCCGATTCACCCCGGGGGAACGTGGTTCCCCGGCTCCGTTCGACAGCACCCCCGCAGGGGTATCCCCGTCGGCGGATCTCGTTCTGACGATCCGCCCGCTGCGTCACGGACTCGGCGGCGACCCCCACCGTCGCCCCCCTTGGGCGATCGACTCTGCGGCGGTCGAACTATGACCCTAGTAACCGATCCGTGATCCGTTCAAATCCTTGTCGGAAAAAAATCTGAATCTGAGTCAATTTCGATTACGAATCTGACCGAACGTAAGGGATCCGTTGCACAGTGCGTAGCATTTCCCACCGCCCACCCGAAAAACGCGACGCCCGGACGTGTTCGAGATCACAGCAGGATCTCGACCCGCCCGGGCGTGTCACAGCGCGTCAATTGTCGCCCTGAAGGGCGTATGTCCGGTTTGTCGGGCCGTCAGACCCGACGGATGGTCGAGATCGGCATGGCGTCGACCTTCATGGTCTTCACCACGTCACCGGTGTGCGGCGCGTGCACCACCATGCCGTTGCCGATGTACATGCCGACGTGGTGCCGGTCGCCGTAGTAGACCACCAGGTCGCCGGGCTGGGCGTTGTGCCAGTCGGTGCCCACGCTGGTGCCGTAGCTGCCCTGCGCCTGCGAGGTGCGCGGCAGCGAGACGCCGGCCTGCGCGTACGCCCACACCATCAGGCCGGAGCAGTCGAAGTTGCTCGGGCCGGTCGCACCCCACACGTACGGCGCACCGCGCTTGTCGAGCGCCTTCTGCACCGCGATCCCGGCGTAGCCGCCGGCCTTCGGAAGGTTGGCCAGGTCGACCCGCTCGGCACCGCGCGAGGCCGCGCCGTCGCCACGCGTGATCGACAGCCGGTCGGCGGAGGAGAGCTGGTTGAGCAGGCTCTGCGCCTCCTCCAGCTTCTTCTTGACCTCGTTCTTGGAGTCGTTCAGCGCCTGGGTCTGACCGTCCAGCTCGGCCAGGACGGTCGCCGCCTCCTGCTTCTGCTGGTTCAGCCGGCGCTGCTGGTCGTTCAGCGACTTCAGGGTGTCGGCCTGGGTGCCGGCGGCCTGGTCGAAGGAGGACGCCTGGTCCAGGTACTTGTCCGGGTCGGCGGAGAGCATCAGCTGCATCGACGGGTCGACGCCCGCGTGCCGGTACTGGTCGCCCGCCACCGCCGCCAGCCCGGAGGCCAGCTCGTTCAGCTGCTCCTGGCCGCGGGCCAGCTGGTCCTGCAGCTGGTCGGCCTGCTTGCGGAGCTGGTCGGCCTTCTCCTTGGCACCGTTGTACCTCTCGGCCGCCTGCTCCTGCTCGTCCATGAGCTTGTCGACCTGCGCCTTGATCTCGTCCTTGTTCGGCTGGGCCGGCGCGGCGTGCGCGCTCACCTGGGCCGACAGGGCGACCGCGGTCGCGGCGGCAGCGGTGAGCACGGTCACCCGGGCGCGACTCGGCTGCTTGGGACGGCGGTGGGAGGCCAAGGCGGTGCTCCTTCTTCCTCTGGACTCACCCGTTAGAGCGATAGTCCGGAATATAGGTTTGACGCCAGACCCTAGTGAAGTCCCTACCTCCGCGTCCACTCCCGGGGGGCTCCCGGATTCGCTTCTCCGCCCCTCTTCACCACACCGACACACTCCGGACGCCCCAATGACGCTGAGCGCCCGTCAGCACGTTCAGCTGCGCGACAGCCGGTTCAGCAGCAGAACCGAGGCCACCGGGCGGGCGCCGGCCTTGCGCACCCCGTCCGCGACCTCCTTGTCGGCGGAGACCACCACCACCGGCCGGCCCTGCGGCTCGGCCCGCACCAGGCGGCGGATCAGCTCGTCCGCGGTCTCCCCGGTCCGGCTGAACCGGACCCGCACGCCGCGCGGCGGGGCCATGATCACCGGAACGTCCAGGTCCTGACCGTCGAACACGCAGGTCACCTCGGCCTGGGTTCGCTGGGCCAGCATCGCCAGACCGCCCAGCAGCCTCAACCGCTGCTGCTCCAGCGGCAGTTGCGGGTACCCCGTCTTGGTCACGTTGTAGCCGTCCACCACCAGGTGGACCTGCGGAATGGCCAGCAGCTGGTCCAGCAGCGCCGGGTCGTCCTCGGCCAGGCCGCGCCGGGCCACGTCGTGCGGCGAGGCCGATCCGGGCTCCACCGCCTCCACCAGGTCGGCCGGGCGCAGCGCCGTCACCGGCAGCGCCAGCTCCCGCTGCAGGCCCTGCGCGGACTGCAGCACGGTGTCCAGCAGCAGCCGCAGCCGCATGTCCTCGACGCTGCGGCCCTCCCGGGCGGTGCGCCGCCCGGTCTCCACGGCGGCCTCCAGCTCGGCGACCCGGTGCCGCAGCCGACGGGCCTCGATCTCGGCGGCGCCGCGCTCGGCCGCGGCGGCGGCCCGGGCGGCCTCCAGCTCGGCGGCCAGCCGGCGGCTCTCGGCCTGCGCCCGACGGGTGTCGGCTTCCAGCGAGCGGACCTTCTTGCGCAGCGAGTCGGCCTCCCGGCGCACCCCTTCGGACTCGGCGCGGTGGCGCTCCAGTTCGGCGCGGGCGGCGGTACGGGCCTCGGCCAGCTCCTCCTGGAGCTTCTCGGCCAGCCGGGCGGCCTCGGCGGCGGCGCCTTCGGCGTCGACCCGTTCGGCCTGCTCGCCGGCCTCCTCGACCAGCCGGGCCCAGCCGGTGGGCCGTACCAGGTAGGCGGCGGCGGCCACGTCCATCGGGTCGGCGGCGGCCGGTACGGTGCCCGCCTCCAGGGCGCGTACCAGGTCGGGCTGGCCGAGCCGCAGCCGCTCGGCTATCCGCACCCGGAACGCCGGGTCGGACTCCAGCGCGGCGGCCAGCGCGGTGGCCGCGTGCTTGGCCCGCCGGGCGGCGGTGAACTTGGCGTACGGGCGCAGCGCGGCGGGCAGTTCGCCGGGGGCGATGCCGCCGAGCGCGTCGGAGGCGATGCCGACCACCCGGCGGCGCACGCCCTCGGGCAGCACCCGGCCGGCCGTGTCACCGCCGGCCTCCTCGGTGGCCGCCTCGGCGCTCTCGACGGGGCCGGTTTCCGGATCGACCGGAGCGTGCGCGGTCCCGTCCGTGCCCGCGGGCGCGTTCGCTGCCTCCGCCACTGTTCTCGGCTCCGATCCTGGTCCGGGCGGGCCCCGGCGGGTGCCGGGGGCGTTGGTGTCCGCCGCTGCTTGCAATTGTCCCGTCTACCGTGCCGCACCGACAGCACCCCACCGACGAGTCCGCCCCGCGCCCCGGTCCGGGGCGCGGACGGGGACGCGGGGCGGTGGAAGTGCGTCAGCCCTGCGCGGGGTCGCCGTCCGTGGGCTCCTCGGCGCCCGGGCGGGCCACCAGCTCGACCTGGTCCACGGCGTTGCACCAGCGGCAGCGCACCGACTCGATGGTCTCGGCGAGCACCTGGGTCTCCTCCACCTTCGACTCGCCGGACAGGTCGAAGTGCAGGAAGTCGATCACCCGGGCGGACCGGGTGACGTCGAAGCGGGTGAGGTTGCCGCACAGGGTGCAGCGCCAGCGGGTCTCGGCGGTCGGCGCGGCAATGGTCATCAGTGGTCCCTCTCGACTGGTCCCCGTTTACGGGCCTCCACCCTATTGCCTGTGCCTGGGCGGCCGGGTCACCGGTCCACTGCCCGGACGCTCACCCGATCGGAGCAGCGCCCGGTGTCGTGGGTGCGCCCCCGAGGAATGCTCACCGGCATGGTGCTCTCCGCCCCCGCCCGGGCCGGTTCGCCGACGGCCGGGGGGACCGCCCGCACCCCGGTCGTCGCCCATCTGCTGATCGCGCTGTCCGCGCTGGTCCTGGTGGCCGGCCCGGCCGGCCTGAACCCGGTGTACGGCAGTGGTGACGCCCGGATCTGCGCCGAGCAGCGCTACGAGCACCGCTGGGGCGCGGTGCCCGCCGAGCTGCTGAGCGGCCGGCCCCTGACGGCCGAGCAGCTGTCCTCGCTCGCCCCGGCGACCCCGGGCTGCGCGCTGCCGCCGACCCCTTCCAAGATCCCCGAACTCTCCGTCCTCACTTCGCTGTTCGTCCACGCGGGATGGCTGCACCTGCTGGGCAACCTGCTGTTCCTGTTCGTCTTCGGCCCGGCCGTGGAGGCCCGGCTGGGCCGGATCCGCTTCCTGACCGGCTACCTGGCGATCGGCTACCTGGCCACCTACGGCTACGCGGTGGCCGAGGAGCACACCGCGGACGGGATGCGCGCCCTGGTCGGCGCGTCCGGCGCGATCGCCGGGGTGCTGGGCGCGTACCTGCGGCTGTGGCCGAGGGCACGCGTGACGGTGCTGGTGCCGGTCCTGCTGTTCCTGCCGCTGCGTTTCCCGGCCTGGCTGGTGCTCGGTCTGTGGTTCGCGCTGCAGTGGTGGTCCGTCAGTTCCGGCGGCAGCGGGGTGGCCTATCTGGTGCATGTGATCGGCTTCGTGACGGGCTGGCTGTTCGCCTGGGCCGCCCGTCCGGCGGGCGATACCCTGGGCGCACCTTCTCGAACAGGAGTTGCTCAGTGATCACCGCGATCGTCCTCATCAACACCAGCGTCGACCGGATCCCCGAGATCGCCGAGGCGATCGCGGCCATCGAGGGTGTCAGCGAGGTCTACTCCGTCACGGGCACCTACGACCTGGTCGCGATGGTGCGGGTCCGCAACCACGAGGATCTGGCCGACGTGATCCCCGGCCGCCTCAACAAGGTCCCGGGCGTCTCCAACACCGAGACCCACATCGCCTTCCGCACCTACTCGCAGCACGACCTGGAGGCCGCGTTCTCACTCGGCCTGGGCGAGTAACCGGCGCTCAGCGCCCCAGGCCCCGGTCGATCCGCTCGGTGGCGACGCAGCGCCCGCCCTCGTTGCGGTAGCTCCACCGCGCGCCGTCGGTCACCAGGTCCCGAACGGCCGCCAGGAACCGGTCCAGGTGCTCGACGGGGGTACCGGCGCCGAAGCTGACCCGGATCGCGTTCAGGCTGCGCTCCCCCGGCAGCGACGGCTCGGGCGCCCCGCACTGGCCCGGTGCGGCGTCCTCCCCGCCCAGCAGGGTCCGCACCAGCGGGTGCGCGCAGAACAGCCCGTCCCGCACGCCGATGCCGTACTCGGCGGACAGCGCGGCCGAGAAGTGCGAGCTGTTCCAGCCCCGCACCACGAACGACACCACGCCGACGCGGTCGGAGCCCTCGCCGAACAGGCTCAGCACCCGCACCTCGGGGATCGCCGCCAGCCCCTCCGTCAGCTTCGCCACCAGCGCCCGCTCCCGGGCCTCCAACTCCTCGAAGCCCGCCTCGGTGAGCGCCCGGCAGGCCGAGGCGATCGCGTAGGCGCCGATCACGTTCGGCGAACCGGCCTCGTGCCGGGCCGGGCCGGTGTGCCACTCCACCGCCACCGAGCCGTCCAGCTCCCGGGCCACCGTCCGGCTCGCCCCGCCGCCGGCCAGGTACGGCTCCGCCGCGTCCAGCCAGTCCGACCGCCCGGCCAGCACGCCGGCGCCGAACGGCGCGTACAGCTTGTGCCCGGAGAACGCGATCCAGTCGACGTCCAACTCCCGTACCGAGACCCGGTGGTGCGGCGCCAGCTGGGCCGCGTCCAGCACCACCCGGGCGCCGTACCGGTGCGCGACCCCGGTCAGTTCGCCGACCGGCCACAGCTCGCCGGTGACGTTCGACGCCCCGGTCACGCAGAACAGCTTCGGCCCCTCGGCGGCCCCCAACAGCGCCTCCTCCAGCGCGGCCACCGCCTCGGCGTGCGAACGCGGCGCCCGCAGGTAGCGCACCGTCAGGCCCTCGCGCCGCCACGGCAGCAGCGAGGCGTGGTGCTCGGTCTCGAACGCGAACACCTCGGTCCCGGCGGGCACCACCCGGGCCAACAGGTTCAGCGAATCGGTGGTCGCCCGGGTGAACACCACCTGGTCGCCGTCCCGCAGCTCCAGGAACTCCGCGACGGTCCGCCGGCTCTGCTCGAACAGGTCCGTCGACAGCTGCGACAGGTACCCGGCCCCCCGGTGCACGGACCCGTAGTACGGCGCGTACGCCGCCACGTCCTCCCACACCCGGGCCAGCGCCGGCGCACTCGCCGCGTAGTCCAGCGCCGCGTACCCGACCTTCTCCCCCGACGCCAACGGCACCTCGACGTCCTGGCCCAGCACGGCCAGCGGCGCACAGATCTCGGCGGTCACGGACATGGATGCACTCCTCCACAGGGTAAGGACCCCGGGGTGCATCAACCGGAAGTCCGCGCTTGCCGCGCGGACGAATCGCCACGCAGCCCGGTCCTCACCCAGGGCACCCCGCCACGGACGGAGGGTTGCCGGACAGCAAGCTGGGGCTTTGCGCTGCCACTCATGACCTGCGCAAGACCATACACGAGCCCCCAGTTGACTCAAGTCCCGCGCCACATACTGAAACCACCCCACAGTTCGCGCCCTGCCGTCCGCGCCCCGCCAGGGGCGCGTGGGGGCACTTCCCGGCCCGCCAGGGCCGGGGGAGAACTGCGCGGGCAACCACCCACCAACGGCAAGGTCCGCCCGAGGAGGTCAACTCCCCACCCCGGGCGGACCGTTGACGCTCACTGTGTCGCGTCGGCCCAGCGCTTCAGCAGCTCCCCCGCCGCCCCGGAATCGATCGCCGCCGCCGTCCGCACCATTCCCGCCGCCAGCTGCTCGCTCAGCGGCGCATCCGTCAGCTCCAGCGCCACCAGCGCGGCGGCACTGTTGAGCAGGACCGCGTCCCGCACCGGCCCCCGCTCCCCATGGAGCACCCGCCGAGCAACCCCCGCGTTGAACTCCGCGTCCGCACCTCGCAGCGCCTCGATCCCGGCCAGCTCGATGCCGACCTCGCGCGGATCGAACCGGGTCTCGGTCACCCGGCCGTCCCGGACCACCCAGACGTGGGACGTGGTGGTGATCGTCAGCTCGTCGAGTCCGTCGTCACCCCGGAACACCAGTCCCTGTCCGCCGCGCCGGGCCAGCACTCCGGCGATCAGCCCGGCCAGCCGGGTGTCGAAGCAGCCGACCGCGTGGGCGCCGACCTTCGCGGGGTTGGTGAGCGGGCCGAGGATGTTGAACACGGTGGGGACGGCGAGTTCGGCGCGGGCCTGCGCGGTGTGCCGCATCGAGGGGTGGAACCTGGCGGCGAAGCAGAAGGTCAGCCCGACCTCCTCGGCCACCGCCGCGACCCGCCGGGCCGACAGGTCCAGGTTGATGCCGAGCCGCCCGAGCACGTCCGAGGAGCCGGACGCCGAGGAGGAGGCCCGGTTGCCGTGCTTGACCACCTTCGCGCCGGCCGCCGCGGCGACCACCGCCGACATGGTGGAGATGTTGACGGTCTTGGCGCGGTCGCCACCGGTGCCGACGATGTCGACGGCCGGCCCGGGGATGTCCAGCGGTACGGCGTGCGCGTACATCGCCTCGACCAGGCCGGAGATCTCCTCGACCGTCTCGCCCTTGCCGCGCAGCGCGATCAGGAAGCCGGCCACCTGCACCGGGCTGGCCTCGCCGCTCATGATCCGGTCCATCGCCCAGGCGGTGTCGGACTGGGCGAGGTCCTCGCCGCGGAGCAGGGCGCTCAACAGGTCGGGCCAGGTGCGGACCACCTGCGCGGGGTCGCTACCGCCGTTCGCAGAGTGCACGTTCACCATGGCCGTCTCCAGCTCTCGTCTTGTCGCAGAGGAATGGAGTCAGCCTATCGAGCGAGCGGGGACGGCCGCCCTGCCTTGCCGTCCCCTTCTCTCCAGTTGAGACGCCGCTTGAGACGACCGGGGCCGCCGGGCGGACCGGTCAGCGCACGGCCGGTGCCCGCCGGGCCACCCGGGCCCGCAGCAGCGTGGTCGCGGCGTCGGCCAGCGCGACCGGGTCGACGGGGTGCGAGATCGCCGCGTCGGCCCGGCTCCAGGCAGCCAGCCAGGAGTCCTGCGGGCGGCCGATCAGCACCAGCACCGGCGGGCAGCCGTAGATCTCGTCCTTCAGCTGCCGGGTGAGACCGAGCCCGCCCGCGGGCACCGCCTCGCCGTCCAGCACGCACAGGTCGACGCCGCCCTTCTCCAGGGCCCGCAGCACCGCGGGAGCGGTGGCGCACTCCAGGTACTCCAGCGCGGGGACGTCCCCGGCGGGGCGCGGGCCGAGAGCGAGGGTCACCTGCTCGCGGGTGTTGCGGTCGTCGCTGTAGACGAGAACGGTGAGCGTCTCGTCGGAGTGCTGCGCCATGTCCCCTGCTTCCTGGTGCTCGTCCTCTTATATGTGTCCACTGTGTTCGCGCGGACCGCGACCGCGCGCGGCCCCCGGCCGAACGGCCCAGTGTGACCCGGACCACGTCCTGGGACGGATGCTACTCCGGCGGGCCCGTCCTGAAGAGCCCCCGAGGCGATCTCGCTCAAGCCGCCGCGCCACGGGCTCAGCCCGGCAGCCCAGTTCGCCCACCCGGCCCGAACAACCGTCAGAAAACGGACCGGGGGCGAGGCGGGCATACCTCACGCACCGGACACTCCGAGGGAGACCCCCCGGCGTGAAGACGGAATAAGGGACCGACATAATGTCCGTCGTGGCGACAGCAACAGCAACAGAAACCGGACACGCGCACGGAGCGGTCAACAGGCCGAACCTGGTCAGCGTGGGAACCATTGTCTGGCTGAGCTCGGAGCTGATGTTCTTCGCGGCCCTGTTCGCGATGTACTTCACCCTCCGCTCGGTCAAGGGCGCCGAGTTCTGGCACGAGAAGGCCCATGCCCTCAACGTGCCCTTCTCCTCGGTCAACACCACGATCCTGGTGCTCTCCTCGCTCACCTGCCAGCTCGGCGTGTTCGCCGCCGAGCGCGGTGACGTGAAGAAGCTGCGTTCCTGGTTCGTGGTCACCTTCGTGATGGGCGCCATCTTCATCGGCGGCCAGATCTTCGAGTACACCGAGCTGGTCAAGAAGGACGGCCTGTCGCTGTCCTCCGACCCGTACGGCACGGTGTTCTACCTGACCACCGGCTTCCACGGACTCCACGTGACGGGTGGTCTGATCGCCTTCCTGCTGGTCCTCGGCCGGACCTACGCGGCGCGGCGCTTCACCCACGAGCAGGCCACCGCGGCGATCGTGGTGTCGTACTACTGGCACTTCGTCGACGTTGTGTGGATCGGCCTGTTCGCGACCATCTACCTGATCAAGTAACAGCCGCCCCGCCCCTGACCCGGCGTCGCCTGGACGCGTGGGAGTCGGGGGCAGGCTGCTGCCGACCAGATCCTGACACCGGGGTTATTCCGTGAAAAAGCTCTCCGCACGACGGCGCCACCCACTGGCGGCGGTCGTCGTTCTACTTCTCGCCCTGGCGGCCACCGGGGGGCTGTACGCCGCTTTCGCGCCCGCCGAGAAGGCGCAGGCCGACAGCTCCTCGCAGTCGCTCGCCATCGACGAGGGCAAGAAGCTCTTCGCCGTCGGCTGCTCCTCCTGCCACGGCCTGAACGGCCAGGGCACTTCTGACGGTCCGTCGCTGGTCGGCGTCGGCTCTGCTGCTGTCGACTTCCAGGTCGGCACCGGCCGCATGCCGGCCCAGCAGCCGGGCGCGCAGGTCCCGCGCAAGAAGGCCGTCTACGCCCAGTCCGAGATCGACCAGCTGGCCGCCTACGTGGCCTCGCTCGGCCCGGGCCCGGTCACTCCGACCACGGAGCAGTACCAGCCGTCCGAGGACAAGGTCACCAACGCCGAGCAGGTCGCCAAGGGTGGCGAGCTGTTCCGCACCAACTGCGCCCAGTGCCACAACTTCGCCGGCAAGGGCGGCGCGCTGACCAACGGCAAGTTCGCCCCGTCCCTGGAGGGCGTGGACTCCAAGCACATCTACGAGGCCATGCAGACCGGCCCGCAGAACATGCCGTCGTTCCCCGACACCACCATGCCGGAGGAGCAGAAGCGCGAGATCATCGCGTACGTCCAGAACACCAACAACGCGCCGAACCCCGGTGGTCTCGCCCTGGGCAGCCTCGGTCCCTTCACTGAGGGCCTGTTCGCCTGGATCTTCGGTATCGGCACGCTGATCGTGATCGCGATCTGGGTCGCCGCCCACACCACCAAGGCCAAGAAGTCATGAGCCACGACATGTCAGAGAACCTGCCGGAGGCCCACGACGCCTCCCACGGCGCTGAGGTCGTCACCCACGACGACCCGTTCGCCGACCCGGGCCTGCCGGCCCACGAGCCGCGTCGGACCGACATCGACGAGCGGGCCGCCAAGCGGGCCGAGCGCCAGGTGTCGCTGATGTTCGTGGTGTCGATGCTGGCGACCATCGGCTTCATCGCGTCCTACGCCGCGATCGACGCCGACAAGCTGGTCTACATCTTCCCGCTGGGTCACGTCAGCGCCCTCAACTTCGCCCTGGGCATGACCCTCGGCGTGGCGCTGTTCTGCATCGGCGCGGGCGCGGTCCACTGGGCCCGCACCCTGATGTCGGACCACGAGCTGCCCGCCGAGCGTCACCCGATCGAGGCCTCCGACGAGGTCCGCAACGACGTCATCGAGCAGTTCAAGACCGGTGCCGCGGAGTCCGGCTTCGGCCGCCGCAAGATGATCCGCAACACCCTGATCGGTTCGATGGCCCTGGTGCCGCTGTCCGGTGTGGTGCTGCTGCGCGACCTCGGCCCGCTGCCGGAGAAGAAGCTCCTCAACACCGGCTGGGTCGAGGCGACCCCGGCCAAGCCGATCCGCCTGGTCAACATGAACACCGACCAGCCGATGAAGCCCGAGGACATCATTCAGGGCTCGCTGACCTTCGCCAAGCCGCACGGCCTGGAGGAGTCGGACGAGGACTTCCAGCAGCAGATCGCCAAGGACGCCCTGATGCTCGTCCGGATCGCTCCGGAGGACATCAAGGACGCCAAGTCCGCCGGCCTGGGCTTCGAGGGCATCCTCGCCTACTCGAAGATCTGCACCCACGTCGGCTGCCCGATCTCGCTGTACGAGCAGCAGACCCACCACGCGCTCTGCCCCTGCCACCAGTCGACCTTCGACCTGGCGGACGGCGCTCGCGTCATCTTCGGCCCGGCCGGCCACCCGCTGCCCCAGCTGAAGATCACCACCGATGAGCAGGGCTTCCTGATCGCCACCGGCGACTTCGACGAGCCCGTCGGCCCGAGTTACTGGGAGCGCAAGCGATGAGCACCGCGAGCGGCACCACTGGTGCCTCCAAGCCGGCCAGCACGCGCGCCAAGCCCGCCAACAAGGCCGAGGCGACCGCGGACTGGGTCGACGGCCGGCTGGGGATCTACTCCCTGGCCAAGGCCAACCTGCGCAAGATCTTCCCGGACCACTGGTCCTTCATGCTCGGTGAGATCTGCCTCTACACCTTCATCATCATCATCCTCACGGGTGTGTACCTGACGCTGTTCTTCAAGCCGAGCATGGCGGAGACCGTCTACCACGGTTCCTACCTGCCGCTGAACGGCATCCGGATGTCGGAGGCGTACGCCTCCACGGTCGACATCAGCTTCGAGATCCGCGGCGGTCTGCTGATCCGCCAGATCCACCACTGGGCCGCGCTGGTCTTCGTCGCCGCGATGTTCGTGCACATGATGCGCGTCTTCTTCACCGGCGCGTTCCGCAAGCCCCGCGAGATCAACTGGCTGTTCGGCTTCCTGCTGCTGTGCCTGGGCTTCTTCGACGGCTTCTTCGGCTACTCGCTGCCGGACGACCTGCTGTCGGGCACCGGTATCCGCTTTATGGAAGGCGCGATCCTGGCGGTGCCGATCGTCGGCACCTACATCCAGATGTTCCTGTTCGGCGGCGAGTTCCCGGGCACCGACATCATCCCGCGCTTCTTCACCATCCACGTGCTGCTCATCCCGGGCATCATGCTGGGCCTGCTGGTGGCGCACCTGATCCTGGTCTTCTACCACAAGCACACCCAGTGGGCGGGCCCGGGCAAGACCGAGAAGAACGTCGTCGGCATGCCGCTGATGCCGGTCTACATGGCCAAGGCCGGTGGCTTCTTCTTCCTGGTGTTCGGCATCATCGCGGTGATGTCGGCGGTCGCCACCATCAACCCGGTGTGGGCGTACGGCCCGTACCGTCCGGACCAGGTGTCCACCGACGCCCAGCCCGACTGGTACATGGGCTTCGCCGAAGGCCTGATCCGCTTCATGCCGGGCTGGGAGGTCTCCGTCTGGGGCGGCCACACCCTGAACCTGGGTGTGTTCATCCCGCTGATGCTCTTCCCGCTGGTCCTGGTCGCGATCGCGGTCTACCCGTTCATCGAGTCCTGGATCACCGGCGACAAGCGCGAGCACCACATCCTGGACCGCCCGCGCAACGCCCCGGTCCGCACCGCGCTCGGCGCGGCCTGGATCTCGCTGTACCTGGTCCTGCTGGTCGGTGGTGGCAACGACCTGTTCGCCACTCACCTGCACATGTCGATCAACACGATCACCTACATGGTCCGGGTCGGCTTCTTCGTGGTGCCGGTCGTCACCTTCTTCGTCACCAAGCGCTGGTGCCTCGGCCTGCAGCGCCGCGACAAGGACAAGGTGCTGCACGGCCGCGAGTCGGGCATCATCAAGCGCCTGCCGCACGGTGAGTTCGTCGAGGTCCACGCGCCGCTGTCGCCGAAGGACCTGCACACCCTCACCGCGCACGAGCAGCCCCAGCCGCTGGAGCTGCCCGCCGAGGTGGACGAGAACGGTGTGGCCCGCAAGGCCGGCGTGGTCGCCAAGACCCGGACGAAGCTCTCCGAGGGCTTCTACGGCGAGGGCAACCAGATCGCAAAGCCCACCTCCGAGGAGTACCTGGAGATCACCAGCGGCCACGGCCACCACTGATCCCTAGCTGTCACGCCACGTCAGAACCCCCATCGGCTCCGGCCGGTGGGGGTTCTGGCATATTTCTCCGGCACCGGCCCGGCGCCCTGTTATCTTGACCGGATGCACGTGGCGATCGACCCCCAGTCCTCCACGCCGCCCTACGAGCAGGTGCGCTCGCAGATCGCGGCCCAGGCCCGCACGGGTGAACTCCCGATCGGCCTGAAGCTCCCCACCGTCCGCGCGCTGGCCGAGCAACTCGGCCTGGCCGCCAACACGGTGGCCCGCGCCTACCGCGAGCTGGAGGCGGACGGCGTGGTCGAGACCCGCGGCCGGGCCGGCACCACCATCGCCCCCACCGGCGACACCTCGCACCGCCTGGCGGCCGACGCCGCCGCCGAGTACGCCGCCCGCACCGCCCGCCTCGGCCTCACCCGCGACGAGGCGCTGGCCGCCGTCCTGACCGCGCTGGACGCCGCCCACCGCTGAGCGCACACGGCACGAGGCCCGCCCGGCAGGAGCCTGTGCTCCCACCGGGCGGACCTCACCACGGTGCCGCTACTGCCCCGCGGCCGGTGCGCCGAGGTCGGGAACGGGCGCGGTGTTCGTCTCCGGCCCCGGCTCCGCCGTGTTCACCGGCTTGCCGAGGGCGCTGTGCTTGACGTACTCGTCCCAGTCCACGTTCCAGTCGCCGAAGCCGTTGCCGAACGGCTCCATCTCGTGGCCCATGCTGTTGACCACCTGCACCAGGTCGCCGACCCGGGTGTTGTCGAAGAACCACTTCGCGTCGTCGGTGCTCATGCCGGTGCAGCCGTGGCTGACGTTCTCCCGGCCCTGCGCCCAGGTCGACCAGGGCGCCGCGTGGACGTACTCACCGCTCCAGGTGACCCGGGTCGCCCACTTCACGTCCAGGTCGTAGGACTCGCTGCTGCCGTTCGGTATGCCGATGGTCTCGCCGCTCATCCGGACGTCGGCCTCCTGGCCGAGCACCACCTTGACGCCGTTGCGGGTGTCGAAGCCGGGCTTGCCGGTGGTGACCGGGATGGTCCTGACCACCTCGCCGTTGCGCTTGTACGTCAGCTCGTCGGTGCCCGCGTCGATCACCGCCTCGACCCGGTCGCCGGTCCGCAGCGCCAGGGTCTGCTGGTCGCCTCCGTAGACACCGTCGGCTATCCGGATGCCGGGCAGGTCGTAGGCGAGCTTGACGGTGGTGTTGGCCGGCCAGTACTCCTCCGGGCGGAAGTGCAGGTTCTGGTCGTCGACCCAGTACCAGGCGCCGGTCACGGCAGGCTGCGAGGTGACGCTCAGGCCGCGCTCTATCTGCTGCCGGGCCGCCGGGTCGGTGACCTTCTCGGACAGCGTCACGGTGAGGGGCTGGCCGACGCCGTAGACGCCGCTGCCGGAGCTGTCGGGGCCGAGTTCGGCGCTGACGACGTGCTGCGCGGGCGCGGTGGTGAAGGTGGAGTCGGCCTCGCCGTGGCCGCCCTTGCCGTCCTCGGCGGTGACCTTGACGGTGTATCCGGCGCCGGCCCGGAGCGGGTCGGTGGTCTGCCAGTGCTGCTGGTCGGCGGAGAGCTGTCCGGCGACGGGCTTTCCGTCGGGGCCGGTGACGGTGATCTCGCCGAGCTTGGCGGTGCCCTCCGTGGTGATGCTGAACGCCTTCGCCGGGTCGGCCTTCTCCCCGGCGGCCGAGGTGTGGATCAGCGGTGCCACGTCGATCTGGTGCGCGTTCTTCGCGGACGGGCCGCTGGTGGAACAGGCCGCGGCGGGTGTGATCACCAGCAGGGCGACCAGCGTGGTCCGGGTACTGACTATCCGAGAGCCCTTCAACGGAACCTCCCAGGTTGGAACCTGCCTCGAAGCGTAGGAAGGTGTCACCCCGGTGGCACTCCGGGTAACCCGCGCGGGGGAATTTCGGGGAGGGGCCCCAACGCCGGCGGGCCGGGCACTCCCCGAGGGGAGTACCCGGCCCGCCGTACGGCTTGCTCGATCCGGAACCCTTACTGGTTCTGGTTCTCGCCGCGGTAGAACTCGAAGACCCAGCCGAACAGACCGATCAGCAGGACCGGAATCGACCAGAACAGCAGCCACCAGCCGAAGATGACGCCCAGGAAGGCCAGCGCGCCACCAACAGCCAGGGAGAGCGGCTGCCAGCTGTGCGGGGCGAAGAAGCCCAGCTCGCCGGCGTCGTCCGAGACCTCGGCCTCGGGGTTGTCACCCGCACCGGTGTCCACCCGCTTGGCGGTGAACGCCAGGTAGAAGCCGATGAAGGCGCACAGGCCGAACGCCAGGAACAGCGCGGTCGTACCAGCGGCCTCCAGGCCGTGCTCCGACTTGGTGGTCCACACGAAGTACGTGATGGCGATGGCCAGGGTGAAGACGGCCAGACCCGCGAAGATCTTTCCCTGTTCCTTCATCGGGCGCCACCGTCCTTGCCGTTGCCCAGGGCGCGGCCGTCGTACTGCGCGGGGGTCACACCCTCGAAGTGCTTCGCCATCTCACCGTGGTTCTCGAGGTAGTCCAGCGCGGCGATCTCCGGGTGGTGCAGGTCGAACGCCGGGGATTCCGAGCGGACGCGCGGCAGGGTGGTGAAGTTGTGCCGCGGCGGCGGGCAGGAGGTCGCCCACTCCAGCGAACGGCCGTAGCCCCACGGGTCGTCGGTGTTGACCTTCTCGCCGTACTTGGCGGTCTTCCACACGTTGTAGAGGAACGGCAGCATCGACAGGCCCAGCAGGAACGAGCCGACGGTCGACACCGTGTTCAGCGTGGTGAAGCCGTCGCCGGCCAGGTAGTCGGCGTAGCGGCGGGGCATGCCCTCCGCACCGAGCCAGTGCTGGACCAGGAAGGTGGTGTGGAAGCCGAAGAACAGCGTCCAGAAGGTGATCTTGCCGAGGCGCTCGTCCAGCATCTTGCCGGTCATCTTGGGCCACCAGAAGTGGAAGCCGGCGAACATCGCGAAGACGACGGTGCCGAACACCACGTAGTGGAAGTGCGCGACGACGAAGTAGGAGTCCGAGACGTGGAAGTCCAGCGGCGGGGAGGCCAGCAGAACACCCGTCAGACCACCGAACAGGAAGGTGACCAGGAAGCCGATCGTCCAGAGCATCGGGGTCTCGAAGCTCAGCGAGCCCTTCCACATGGTGCCGACCCAGTTGAAGAACTTCACACCGGTCGGGACCGCGATCAGGAAGGTCATGAACGAGAAGAACGGCAGCAGAACCTGGCCGGTCACGTACATGTGGTGCGCCCACACCGTCACCGAGAGGCCGGCGATGGCGATGGTCGCGGCGATCAGGCCGGAGTAGCCGAACATCGGCTTGCGGCTGAAGACCGGGATGATCTCGGACACGATGCCGAAGAACGGCAGCGCGATGATGTACACCTCGGGGTGACCGAAGAACCAGAACAGGTGCTGCCACAGCATGGCGCCACCGTTGGTCGGGTCGAAGACATGTGCCCCGAACTTGCGGTCCGCCTCCAGGGCGAACAGCGCGGCGGCCAGCACCGGGAAGGCCAGCAGGATCAGCACGGCGGTCAGCAGGGTGTTCCAGACGAAGATCGACATCCGGAACATCGTCATGCCGGGGGCGCGCATGCAGACGATCGTGGTGATGAAGTTGACCGCACCGAGGATGGTGCCGAAGCCGGAGAAGGCCAGGCCCATGATCCACATGTCGGCGCCGATGCCCGGCGAGCGGACCGCGTCCGACAGCGGGGAGTAGGCGAACCAGCCGAAGTCGGCGGCGCCCTGCGGGGTCAGGAAGCCCGCGATCGCGATGATCGAGCCGAACAGGTACAGCCAGTAGGCGAACATGTTCAGACGCGGGAACGCCACGTCGGGGGCGCCGATCTGGAGCGGCATGATCCAGTTGGCGAAGCCCGAGAACAGCGGGGTGGCGAACATCAGCAGCATGATCGTGCCATGCATGGTGAACGCCTGGTTGAACTGCTCGTTCGACAGGATCTGGGTACCCGGCCGGGCGAGCTCGGCGCGCATGACCAGGGCGAGCACGCCACCGATCAGGAAGAACGCGAACGAGGTCGCCAGGTAGAGGGTGCCGATCGTCTTGTGGTCAGTGGTGGTGAGCCACTTGATGATCGCGTTGCCCGGCTTGCGCACGCGAGGGGTCCCCGAGGTGACGGCCCCGGCAGCCCCACCGGCCGCGGCGGGCTCGTTGAGGATGGTCACTTCTGTTCACTACTTCCCGTGGGGAGGATGCCTGCGGGAACCGCGCCGGCCTGGCCCTTGTCGCGGAGTTCCTTCAGGTGCGCCTCGTACTCGTCGTGCGAGACGACCTTCACGTTGAAGAGCATCCGCGAGTGGTCGACGCCGCAGAGCTCGGCGCACTTACCGCGGTAGGTGCCGTACGCGGTCGGGGTCACCTCGAACTCGTTGACCACGCCCGGCACAACGTCCATCTTGAACAGGAAGTTGACGGGCCAGAAGTCGTGGATGACGTCGTTGGAGGTCAGCTTGAACTTCACCGACTCGTTGATCGGCAGGTAGAGGGTCGGAGCCTCCTTGGTGCTGCCGACCTCGTACGCCGCCGTGGTGCTCGACGGGTCGGGGATTTCGCTGTTCTCGTAGTTGAACGCCCAACTCCACTGGAAGCCCACCACGTTGATGGTGTGCTGGGGCTTCTCGGAGACCTTCGTCAGGGTGGACTCGTCGCGCGCGACGAAGTAGAACAGCACCGAGACGATGACGAGGGGGACCGCGGTGTACAGCGCCTCGATGGGCACGTTGTACCGGGTCTGAGCAGGGATCTCCACCTTGGTGCGGCTGCGCCGGTGGAAAATCACGCTCCAGAGGATCAGACCCCACATCAATGCACCAACAACCAGAGCCGCGATCCACGAGCCCTGCCACATGTGAAGGACCAGCGGGCCTTCCTTGGTGACGGGACTGGGGAGGCCAAGCCTGGGCAGGTCGTTGGCCGAGCAGCCGGTGGCGGTCGCGATGACGAGGCCCAGTGCCAGCGCCTGAGGCAGCTTCCGCCGCATCGTGCGCCGCGGCGAGCGGTCGGAGCCGTTGGGACTCACGTAGCGCCTTCCCGAAGTCTCGCCCGCGAACGCACCACCCTCAGGAGTCCGTTGTCTGGTCTCCCCGGCGGTCCGGCCACGGGCACGGTTTGAATGCTTATGCGGGCCAAACGCTACTCCATCCTTATGCGGCACTCACGGGCAGCCCCCGCTAACGCGCCGCCCGGCTACCCGATCAGCCCCCGAGGGGTGAAGCACCCCGGAAGAGCGGACGGAGTCGCAGGTCATGGCGGACTTCCGAGCCTCTCACGACCGAACGGGCGACCGCACTACGACACGCGGGTGACGGGCCGTCGGCTCCCCCGGAAGCCGGGAGGAATCCCCCCGTATGGGGCGTCGTCTACGGTGGCCCCGTGCCCTACTTCGACGCCGCTTCCACCGCTCCCCTGCACCCCGTCGCCCGGCAGGCGCTGCTCGCCGCCCTCGACGAGGGCTGGGCCGACCCGGCCCGGCTGCACCGCTCCGGCCGACAGGCCCGGATGCTGCTGGACGCCGCCCGGGAGACCGTCGCCGAGGCCCTCGGGGCCCGGACCGACGAGATCGTCTTCACCGCATCCGGCACCCAGGCCGTCCAGTTGGGCATCCTCGGCGCCCTGCGCGGCAACCGCCGGCGCGGCGCCCACCTGGTGCACTCCGCGGTCGAGCACTCCGCCGTGCTGCACACCGCCGAACGCTGGGAGGCCGACGGCGGCAGCTCCACCGCCGTCCCGGTCGATCGTCACGGCCGGGTGGACGCCGCCGAGTTCGCCGCCGCGCTGCGGCCGGACACCGCGCTGGCCGTTCTGCAGTCCGCCAACCACGAGGTCGGCACCCTGCAGCCGGTCACCGAGACCGCCGCGCTGAGCGGGGACGTCCCGCTGCTGGTGGACGCCGCGCAGAGCGCCGGCCGGCTGCCGGTGCCCGGCGGCTGGTCGGTGCTGACGGCCAGCGCGCACAAGTGGGGCGGCCCGGCCGGCGTCGGGGTGCTGGCGGTCCGCAAGGGCGTCCGGTACGTCTCGCCGCTGCCCGCCGACGACCGGGAGAACGGCCGGGTCCCGGGCTACGTCAACGTCCCCGCGATCGTGGCCGCCGCCGCCTCGCTGCGCGCCGTCCGGGCCGAGGCCGAGGCCGAGAACGCCCGGCTGCACGCCCTGGTCGAACTGATCCGGCGCCGGGTCCCGCAGCTGGTCCCCGCAGTGGAGGTGGTCGGCCACCCCGAGCTCCGGCTCCCCCACCTGGTCACCTTCTCCTGCCTGTACGTGGACGGCGAGGTGCTGCTCGGCGAGCTCGACAGGGCCGGCTTCGCGGTCAACTCCGGCTCCTCCTGCACCTCCAGCACGTTGACGCCCAGCCACGTCCTGGCCGCGATGGGCGTCCTCACCGAGGGCAACGTCCGCGTCTCGCTCCCCCCGGGCAGCGCCGCCGCCGACGTGGAGCGCTTCCTCGACGTGCTCCCCCGCGTCGTCGCCGAGATCCGCGCCCCGCTCGGCCTCGACCTCCCCGCCCCGGCCGGCACCACCGCCGACGCCCTGGTCCTCGACACCCTCGGCAAGCGCTGCCCGCTGCCGGTCATCGAGCTCGCCAAGCGCATCCCCGAGGTCGCCCCCGGCGGCCGCATCGCCGTCCTCTCCGACGACGAAGCGGCCCGCCACGACATCCCCGCCTGGTGCGAGATGTGTGGCCACACCTACGCGGGCGAGACCCCGGCCACCGAATACGGCGCCGATCACGGCACGGCGTACGTCGTGGTCAAGCAGTCAGGGGCCCGGGGAACGGCCGGGACGTGACTGCCGGCGGGCAACGGGGGACTCCGACCGTCAGCGGTCTCGGCCTCGCGTTCCCCCGAGCCCCTGAATACTTACAGCTTGGTGCGGATCTCGGCGGCCGCCTCCGGCCCGTACGCCGCCTCGAAGCGCTTCAGGAAGTGGCCGCCGCGCAGCTCGTACTCCTGGGTGCCGACGGTCTCGATGACCAGGGTCGCCAGCATGCAGCCGACCTGCGCGGCGCGCTCCAGGCCGAGGCCCCAGGAGAGGCCGGCCAGGAAGCCGGCCCGGAAGCCGTCGCCGACGCCGGTGGGGTCGGCCTTGAGCTCCTCCTCGGCGCAGCCGACCAGGATGTCGGGCTCGCCCTCGCGCTGGATGCGCACGCCCTTCGCGCCGAGGGTGGTGACCCGGGTGCCGACGCGGCGCAGGATCTCGTCCGAGGACCAGCCGGTCTTGGACTCGATCAGTGCGGCTTCGTACTCGTTCGTGAACAGGTAGGCCGCGCCGTTGACGATCTCCCGGATGTCCTCGCCCTCCAGGCGGGCGAGCTGCTGGGAGGGGTCGGCGGCGAAGGCGTAGCCGCGGGTGCGGCACTCCTGGGTGTGCCGCACCATCGCGGCGGGGTCGTCCGCGCCGATCAGGACCAGGTCGAGGCCGCCGACGCGGTCGGCGATCGGCTTCAGCTCGATGTTGCGGGCCTCCGCCATCGCGCCGGTGTAGAAGGACGCGATCTGGTTGTGGTCCTCGTCGGTGGTGCACATGAACCGGGCGGTGTGCCGGGTCTCGGAGATGTGCACGGCGTCGGTGTCCACGCCGTGCCGGTCGAGCCAGCTGCGGTACTCGGCGAAGTCCGCGCCGGCCGCGCCGACCAGGATCGGGCGCAGGCCGAGCACGCCCATGCCGAAGGCGATGTTGCCGCCGACGCCGCCGCGGCGGATGTCCAGGGTGTCGACCAGGAACGACAGGGACACCGTGTGCAGCTGCTCGGGGACCAGTTGGTCGGAGAAGCGGCCGGGGAAGGTCGTCAGGTGGTCGGTGGCGATCGAGCCGGCGACGGCGATGCGCACGGGGGTACTCCTCGGGCGGCCCGGCGGTGGCCGGAGCGACGAACATCAACTCACCTAAGGTACCCGCCCGACCCGGTACTACCGATGGGTAGGCCTGTCGCCGGGGCCCGGAGCGTCCTAGGGTCGCGAGTACGGGGGCCGGACGCGGCCCCCGTCCAGTCCGCGGTGCCGTGGCCGCGGCGCGGCGATCGGAGCTGAGTTCCGCATGGTGATCGATCACTCCCCCCGCCGACTGCTCACCGGCCCGGACGAGGCCGACGCCGAGTCGCTGGCCGATCTGCTGGACTCCTCGCGCCGGCTGGGCCGGTTCTGGCCGGCCACCGGTCCCGGTCCGGTGCGGTCGGTGCCGGCGGCGCTGGGCGTCCGGGTGCCGGTGGAGGCGCGCCGGGTGGTGGCGGGGATGCCGGAGTTCGGCGAGTAGCGGGAACCGGTTTCCTCCCGAACACGTCGAACCGGCGCGGTGCCGCTCCCGGTGGTGCCGCGCGACCCCCGGGAGGAACGCAGATCATGGACGACAGGACCGCAGCCGTCTCCGCCAAGCCCTCGCACGCGCGCCGGACCGTCCTGGCGCTCGCCGCCGCGTCCCTCGCCGCCGGGCTGTTGGCCGCGTGCGGCAGTTCCGGTTCGCCGACCTCGGCCTCACCCGCGCCGACCGCGGCCGGCGACGCGACCCCCGGCCCGGGAACCGCGGCCCCCGACTCGCCGTCCGCCTCCCCGTCCCCGAGCGCCGACACCGGTGCCGGCCAGCCCTCGCCGACCGGTCCCGGGATCGCCGTGGGCGAGCGCCCGCCGACGGCGGTGAAGATCCCCGTGACGGGTTACCGGCAGGACAGCCCCACCCACTTGACGGTGTTCTACACGGCCGGGGTGTGCGACAAGTACGGGGTGCGCCTGGAGGAGGACGCCCCGCCGACCGTGAAGCTGCGGATCGTGGTCACCAAGACCGCCGAGCCCGGCCAGGCCTGCCCGCAGCTGATGAAGGAGCAGCAGGCGACGGTCACCCTGCCCCGGCCGATGAACGGCGGCGGTGTGGTGGACACCGCCACCGGCGACCAAGTCCCGCCGCAGGGCGACTCGGTGGGCAACGGCGGCCCGCGCTGACCCCGGAAAGCCCCGAGGGCGGCTCCCCGAGTGGGGAGCCGCCCTCGTCGTTCGCGCCGTAAGAGGGCTTAGCTGAACGAGTCGCCGCAGGCGCAGGAGCCGGTGGCGTTCGGGTTGTCGATGGTGAAGCCCTGCTTCTCGATGGTGTCGACGAAGTCGACGGTGGCGCCGCCCAGGTACGGGGCGCTCATCCGGTCGGTGACGACCTTGACACCGTTGAAGTCCTTGACGACGTCGCCGTCCAGCGAACGCTCGTCGAAGAACAGCTGGTAGCGCAGGCCCGAGCAGCCACCGGGCTGCACGGCGACGCGCAGCGACAGGTCCTCGCGGCCCTCCTGCTCCAGCAGGCTCTTGACCTTGGCCGCGGCGGCATCGGTGAGGAGGATGCCACTCTCGACGGTGGTCTCGTCCTGGACGGTCATGCTTACTCCCGGTCTGTGACGACTGTGATCCGCCAGTGCCAACCAGCGGCCTCCCGGATTCATTTCCGGGAGGTGGTGCGTTCGGGGGACATTTTTCGTCGCCCACTCCCCCACGTACCCCATGCTCGCACAACCGGGCGGAGGCGGTCACCGCCCTCTTGGGCAAACCGCTACCGCCCGCGTGGTGGGCACAGCAGGATGTGACGGTGATCATTCGTCAGCTGAGAGACACCGCCGAGGACGCCGAAGCGGTGAACCGGGTCTCCCGGGCGGCGTTCCGCGACCTGGATGGGCGGCCGCTGGACGCCGAGCCGGAGCCCGGGGACGCGGCGGCCCGGGTCCGCCGGCTCGCGCGCTCGCGTCACCTGGCCGTCACCGACCCGCAGGGGTGCTGGATCGCGGAGCAGGACGGCGAGCCGGTGGGGGCGGCGCTGTCGCTGCGCCGCGAGGGCGTGTGGGTGCTGGCGCTGTTCGTGGTGCTGCCGTCCGCGCAGGGCAAGGGCGTGGGGCGACTGTTGCTGGAGCGGGCCGCCGCGTACGGGCGGGGCTGCCTGCGCGGGATGCTGTGCGCCTCGCCGTCCCCGGCGGCGGCGCGGCGTTACCGGGCGGCCGGGTTCACGCTGCATCCGACGATGCGGCTGACCGGCCGGGTGGACCGGGAGCGGCTGCTGGACCCGGGGGACATTCCGGTGCACGCGGGCAACGCCTCGCACCTGCACCTGCTGGACTCGGTGGACCGGCGGCTGCGGGGCGCGGCGCACGGCCCGGACCACCTGTTCATGCTGGCGCACTTCGAGGAGCTGCTGATCGCGGACACCCTGGCCGGTACCGGCTACTGCTACCGGGACGGCGGGACCGTCCAGCTGGTGGCCGCGACCTCGAAGCGGATCGCCACCCGGCTGCTGCGGGAGGCGCTGGCCCGGGTGCCGGAGGGCGTCGAAGCGGAGGTGTCGTTCCTGACCGCCGAGCAGGAGTGGGCGGTGGACGTGGGCCTCGACCTGGGCCTGTCGCTGACCACCCGCGGGTACCTGGCGGTCCGCGGGATGCGCCCGCCGGCGCCGTACGTGCCGAACGGCGGCTACCTGTAGCCGCCGTTCTCACGCGTCCGTCACCGCATGGTGTCGAGGATCTCCTGGACCATCTCCATGGTGGTGCCGGGGTGCAGGAAGGCGAACCGGGCGACGGTCTCGCCGTCCCAGCCGGTCGGGGTGACGAAGCCGATCTGGTCGGCGAGCAGTTGCCGGGACCAGCGGTAGTAGTCGTCGTGGGTCCAGCCGGTGCGGCGGAAGCACACCGCGGTGAGCTGCGGGTCGTGGAGCAGTTCGAGGTGTTCGGTGTCGCGGATCAGCTGCGCGGTGTCCTTGGCCAGCCGCAGGCCGGTCTCGATGGCGTCGGTGTAGGCCTGGACGCCGTGGACGGCGAGCGAGAACCAGAGCGGGAGGCCGCGGGCGCGCCGGGTGAGGTGGTAGGCGTAGTCGGTGGGGTTCCACTCGTCGCCCTCGGTGTGCAGGACGTCCAGGTAGCCGGCGTCCTGGGTGTGCACGGCGCGGGCCAGGCGCGGGTCGCGGTAGAGCAGCGCGGCGCAGTCGAACGGGGCGAACAGCCACTTGTGCGGGTCGACCACGAAGGAGTCGGCGTGCTCGATGCCGTTGTAGCGCTCGCGCACCGAGGGGGCGAGCAGTCCGGCGCCGCCGTACGCGCCGTCCACGTGGAACCAGAGTTCGCGTTCGCGGGCGACCTCGGCGATGCCGGCGAGGTCGTCGATGATGCCCTCGTTGGTGGTGCCGGCGGTGCCGACCACGGCGATGACGGTCTCGGGGTGCGGGTCGGCGTCGAGGGCGGCGCGCAGCGCGGCGCCGGTGAGGCGGCGCTCGACGGCGGGGACGGGGAAGGCCTCGACGCCGATGATGTTGAAGGTGTTCTTGACCGAGGAGTGCACCTGGTCGGCGACGGCGATCCGCAGCCGGGCCCCGGGGCCGAGGTTCAGCCGGCGGCGGGCGGTGTCGCGGGCGACCACCAGCGCGGACAGGTTGCCGGCCGAGCCGCCGGAGACGAAGACGCCGCCGGCCGTGGCGGGCAGCCCGGCCCGGTCGGCTATCAGGCGCAGCACCTGGTTCTCGGCGGCGATCGCACCGGCCGCCTCCAGCCAGGAGATGCCTTGCAGGGAAGCGCAGGAGACCACCATGTCGAACAGCAGCGCGGCCTTGGTGGGGGCGCACGGGATGAAGGACAGGTAGCGGGGGCTGTCGGCGGAGATGACGGCGCGGGACAGCTCGTGGTCGTACAGCCTGAGCACTTCGGCGGGGCTGTTGCCGTGGTCGTTCAGCAGCCCGGCGAGCACGTCCCGCAGGTGGGCGCCGTCGCCGGGGTGGTCGAGCGGGACGGGGTCGTACTGGAGCCGTTCGCGCATGTAGTCGAAAACCAGCTCGACCAGTTCGTCGTCCGGCTTGTGCATGCGGTCGGGCGCTGCGTACACGGGTGTCCTCTTCGCTGCTGCGGTGCGTGGGGGTCGTGATCAGCGTAGGCAGCGGGGCAGAGCGGGCGCGCGTCGGAACGGGGCCGGTCAGGGCCGGTTTCGTGCGTGTTCGGGGGGTGTGGCGCAGGATTCCTGCGTCAGATGAGCTGGGAGAGCACCACGGAAGAACGGCTGCGCTGGACGCCGGGCTCCTTGCGGATGCGTTCGATGACGGCTTCCAGGTGGCGGGTGTCGGCGGCCCGCAGGTGGACAAGCGCGTCGGGGTCGCCGGTGACCGTCCAGGCGGCGGCGACCTCGGGGAACTGGCGCAGCGAGGCGAGCAGCTCCTCGGGCGAGGTGCGGGGCCGGCAGTAGACCTCGACGAACGCCTCGGTGCCCCAGCCGAGCAGTGCGGGGTCGAGCACCACGGTGAAGCCGCGGACCACGCCGCGTGCCCGCAGCCGGTCGATGCGGCGGCGGACGGCGGTGGCGGACAGGTTGGTGAGCAACCCGATCTCGGCGTAGGAGGCGCGGCCGTCGCGGCTGAGGTGCTCCAGCAGCAGGCGGTCGGTGTCGTCGAGGGCCTGTCCGATCACCGCCTGGCCGAGGTCGGGCGGCCGGTGGGTGCTCATGGCGGGGCTCCACGGGTGGTACGGGTGAGGGTGGGCGAGCCGCGGCCCCCGCTCAGGGGCTGACTCTGCGGGCCCATTCTCGCCGACGCCGGGCGCCGTTCAGTCCACCAGCAGCACGATCTTGCCGCGGGTGCGCCCTTCGGCGTTGAGGGCCTGGGCGGAGGCGGCCTGGCCGAGCGGAAAAGTGGAGGCGACCGGGACGGTGAGCAACCCGTCGTCCGCGAGCCGGGCGACGGCGGCCAGGTCCTCGGGGTCGGGGCGGGTCCAGATGTAGTGGCCGCCGAGCGCGGTGACCCGGTAGTCGACGGTGGAGGCGATCCGGGCCGGGTCCTTGACCAGGGCGGTGGAGACTTCGAGGGTGTCGCCGCCGACCAGGTCGAGCGCCGCGTCCACCCCGTCGGGGGCGAGGGCACGGACGCGTTCGGCCAGGCCCTGGCCGTACTCGACGGGTTCGGCGCCGAGGCCGCGCAGGTAGGTGTGGTTGTGCGGGCCGGCGGTGCCGATCACCCGGGCCCCGAGGGCGGTGGCGATCTGGACGGCGAGCGAGCCGACGCCGCCCGCCGCGGCGTGGATCAGCACGCTCTCGCCGCGGCGCACCCGCAGCGCGTTCACCAGCGCCTGCTGCGCGGTGAGCCCGGCGGTGGGCAGGCCGCCGGCCTCGGCCCAGCCGAGTGCCGCGGGTTTGCGGGCCAGTGTGCGGACGGGGGCGGCGACGAGTTCGGCGTAGGTGCCGTACCCGATGACGTCCTTGCGGACGTAGCCGATCACCTCGTCGCCGGGCCGGAACTCGGTGACGGCGCCGCCGACCGCCTGCACCACGCCGGCCAGGTCGAAGCCCATGATCAGCGGGAAGCACACGTCGAGGATGCCGTCGAGGTGCCCTTCGCGGATCTTCCAGTCGACGGGGTTGACGCCGACCGCGCGGGTGCGGACGAGCACCGAGTCGGGGCCGACCTTGGGGTCCGGGAGTTCGGTGTACTCGACCACGTCGGGGCCGCCGTAGCGGTTGATCGCGATTGCCTTCATGGCCCCAGCCAACCGGCGGCACGGCGGGTTCTCGCGCGGGAAGCCTCCATCCCGGTGAGCGGTCCTCGTCACATCGACAGGACGGCCATCGTCAGGCTGACGAGAACCGGTTATCATAGATAGCGTCAGATAGACGAGAAGGCTGGTCGGGAACGATCCGGCCGCATCAGGAGGGCACCCGCCCGTGACCACCACCACCGAGACCTACGGCGTCGACCCCACCGCCTCGCCGCTCGCCCTGCTGCTGCTCGGCCGGGAGGCCGACCCGAACAGCGAGCGCGGCGTGGAGTGCCCCGGCGACCTGCCCGCCGCCTCCGACCCGGACCTGGTGGCGCGCGCCCGCGCCGCCAAGGAGAAGCTGGGCGACCGGGTCTTCATCCTGGGCCACCACTACCAGCGCGACGAGGTCATCGAGTTCGCCGATGTCACCGGCGACTCCTTCAAGCTGGCCCGGGACGCCGCGGCCCGCCCGGAAGCCGAGTACATCGTCTTCTGCGGCGTGCACTTCATGGCCGAGTCCGCCGACATCCTCACTTCCGAGCGCCAGCAGGTCGTGCTGCCGGACCTCGCCGCGGGCTGCTCGATGGCCGACATGGCCACCGCCGAGCAGGTCGCCGAGTGCTGGGACGTGCTCACCGACGCGGGCGTCGCGGACGTCACCGTGCCGGTCTCGTACATGAACTCCTCCGCCGACATCAAGGCCTTCACCGGCAAGCACGGCGGCACCATCTGCACCTCCTCCAACGCCAAGCGGGCGCTGGAGTGGGCGTTCGAGCAGGGGCAGAAGGTGCTGTTCCTGCCGGACCAGCACCTGGGCCGCAACACCGCGGTGCTGGAGATGGGCTTCTCCCTGGAGGACTGCGTCCTCTACAACCCGCACAAGCCGAACGGCGGCCTGACCGCCGAGCAGCTGCGCGACGCGAAGATGATCCTGTGGCGCGGCCACTGCTCGGTGCACGGCCGGTTCAACCTGGACTCGGTCAACGAGGTGCGCGAGCGGATCCCCGGCGTCAACGTACTGGTGCACCCCGAGTGCCGGCACGAGGTGGTCACCGCCGCCGACCAGGTCGGCTCGACCGAGTACATCATCAAGGCGCTGGACGCCGCCGAGCCCGGCTCCAAGTGGGCCATCGGCACCGAGCTGAACCTGGTCCGCCGCCTGGCCAAGGCGCACCCGGACAAGGAGGTCGTCTTCCTCGACCGCACGGTGTGCTTCTGCTCCACCATGAACCGGATCGACCTGCCGCACCTGGTGTGGGCGCTGGAGTCGCTCGCCGAGGGCCGGGTCCCGAACGTGATCACGGTGGACGCGGAGACCGAGAAGTACGCCAAGGCCGCGCTGGACCGCATGCTGGCCCTGCCGTAACGATTCGCCGCACCGGCTTCGGGCACGCGAGAGGGCGGGCACCCCCTGGGGGGTGCCCGCCCTCTCGTCACGAACGGCGCCCGAACTACTCCGGGATGCCCGGGATCAGGCCGTCGCCCTCGGCCCGCAGCAGCTCACGAACCTGCTCCAGGGACGCCTCGGCGTCCGGCAGGATCAGGTCCGACGGCTCCAACGACTCCGGCGGCAGCGGCGTGCCGACCTCCCGGACGGCCGCCAGCAGCTCGCCGAGGGCAGCCTTGAAGGCACCCTCGTCGCCCGCCTCGACGGCCTGAAGCAGCTCGTCGTCCAGCTGGTTCAGCCGGTTCAGGTCGTCATCCGCGACCTCGAACTGCCCCTCACCCAAGACCCGCATGATCATGCTGGTGCGTCTCCCCTGCTCGCGGGCTTACTTGCGGTAGTTGATGGTGGGCGGCGGGGTGTCGTTCTTCCCCTGCTCGATCGCCTGCGGCTGGGAGGCGGGGGTGCCGCCCGTCAGCTCGGCCTTCATCCGGGCCAGCTCCAGCTCGACGTCGTTGCCGCCGGCCACCCGCTCCAGCTCGGCCTCGATGTCGTCCTTGCGGCCCAGGCCGCTGGCGTCGTCGAGCGCGCCGGAGGCCAGCAGCTCGTCGATCGCGCCCGCGCGGGCCTGCATCTGCGCGGTCTTGTCCTCGGCCCGCTGGATCGCCAGGCCCACGTCGCCCATCTCCTCCGAGATGCCGGAGAAGGACTCGGCGATCCGGGTCTGCGCCTGGGCGGCGGTGTAGGTGGCCTTGATGGTCTCCTTCTTGGTGCGGAAGGCGTCCACCTTGGCCTGGAGACGCTGGGAGGCGAGCGTGAGCTTCTCCTCCTCGCCCTGCAGGGCCTGGTACTGCGTCTCCAGGTCGGTGATCTGGGACTGCAGGTTGGCCTTGCGGCTGAGCGCCTCGCGCGCCAGGTCCTCACGGCCGAGGGACAGCGCCTTGCGGCCCTGGTCCTCGTACTTCGAGGACTGCTGCTGCAGCTGCGTCAGCTGGAGCTCCAGGCGCTTGCGGGAGGTGGCCACGTCGGCGACGCCCCTGCGCACCTTCTGCAGCAGTTCCAGCTGCTTCTGGTAGGAGTAGTCGAGCGTTTCGCGCGGGTCCTCCGCCCGGTCCAAGGCCTTGTTCGCCTTGGAGCGGAAGATCAGCCCCATACGCTTCATGATTCCGTCGCTCATGGGCCTCGATAGCCCCCTTCTTCGGGCCTGGGTTTGCGTCTCGTGACAGGTCGAGTGTATGCGCGACGGGCTCCCCGGCGCAGTCCACCAGCCAGCAACAATGCTGCTACAGCGGGCGTCCGTTCGGCATCGTCCTCACGATCGATATCGGTTCGCATCCGGGGCCGGGCCGGAAAGCGGCCGGTCAACCCGTACGCTGGGAGTGTGTTTCGACGCCGCTCCGATGACTCCGCCGCCTCCTCGTCCGTCACTTTGACGAAGGAGGAAGAGCGGCTGCCCCGCGACCCGCAGGCCCCGAAGGGCCGGCCCACGCCCAAGCGCAGTGAGGCCGAGGCCAACCGGAAGACCCGGGTCTCCGTTCCCAAGGACCGCAAGGAGGCCGCCCGCCAGGCCCGCGAGCGGATGCGCGCCGAGCGGGAGAAGCAGCGCACCGCGCTGCTGGAGGGCGACGAGCGCGCCCTGCCGGCCCGTGACAAGGGCCCCGTGCGCCGCTACGTCCGCGACTTCGTCGACTCCCGCTGGGCCGCGGCCGAGTTCTTCCTGCCGTACGCCGTCGTGGTGCTGGTGCTCAGCATCACCAAGGTGCAGAGCCTGCAGCTGCTCTCCACGCTGCTGTTCATGATCTTCTTCGTGGTGGTCATCCTCGACTTCGTCCGGCTCGGCTTCACGCTGCGCAAGGGCCTCGCCGAGCGCTTCCCGAACGACAACACCCGCGGCGCCGTGATGTACGGCCTGATGCGCACCCTGCAGATGCGCCGCCTGCGGCTGCCCAAGCCGATGGTCAAGCGGGGCGAGCGGCCCTGACCGCGGAAGCCGTTCCGCCGTACTGGGCCCCGCCGGCGCAGCAGCCGGTCGGGGCCTTCGGCACGCCGGGCATCCCCGCCCAGTACGGGTTGCCGCGCGGCCGGCACGGACGGCTGCCGGCCCGCGGCGGCCCGTACCACAGCGGGGCCGGCGAATGGCTGGAGCGGCACGGCGGACTGCACAACCTGGTCCGCCAGGAACTGGTGACCCGGCAGCTCGCCGAGCAGCTCACCCGCGGCACCGCGCTGCGGGTGCTGGACGTCGGCTGCGCCGACGGCACCCAGGCGCTGCGCCTGGCCCGCGCCGGGCACTTCGTCACCGGCATCGACCCGGACCCGAACATCCTCGCCGTCGTCCACGAGGCGCTGGCCGCCGAGCCGCCCGAGGTCCGCGAGCGGGTCCAGCTGCTCACCGGTGACGGCCACCAGGTCGGCCGCTGGTTCGGGCCGCGCAGCTTCGACCTGGTGCTCTGCCACGGCACCCTGATGTACCTGCCCGACCCGGACCCGATGCTCGCCTCGGTGGCCCGCATCCTGGCCCCCGGCGGGCTGCTCTCCCTGCTGGTGCGCAACGGCGACGCGCTGGCCATGCGGGCCGGACTGACCGGCGACTGGCGGGCCTGCCAGGAAGCCTTCGACACCACCCGCTACACCAACCGCCTCGGCCTGCCCGCCCGCGCCGACCGGCTCGCCGAACTCTCCACCACCCTCGCCGAGTTCGCCGTCCCCGTCCGCCACTGGTACGGGGTGCGGGTGTTCACCGACACCATGCCGGACGAGGCCGCCCCGGTGGACGGCCGCCAGCTCGGCCAGCTGCTGGACGCCGAGGAACGGGCCGGCAAGCAGGACCCGTACCGGCACGTCGCCGCGCTGCTGCACGTGGTCGGGGCGAAGTGACCCCGGACGAACCGGCGGGGCGTCAGCCCTCGTGCAGGCTCATCGGGTAGATGTCCCGGCCGTCCTCGACCAGCACCACCTGGTCGACGCCGTCGTCCAGCAGCGTCTTCCACTCCTCGCCGATCCAGCTCTCGGCGTCGCCCTGGCTGGAGAACTCCTCGGCGCCGCCGTCCTGGGCCACCACGGTGCCGTCGCTCTTCTCGTACCGCCAGGTCCACACCATGCCGGGCTCCTCCGGATCACACGCTGCTGCTGAAGGGTTGCGACAGTAGCGTGCCCAGCTGGGATACGGGCATGCGCCGTCCGGCAGGATGATCGCATGGCTCTCCCCCGCACCCTGCTGCTCGGCGGCGCCCGCTCCGGCAAATCCACCCACGCCGAGCAGCTGCTCGCCACGTGTCCCGACGTCCTGTACGTCGCCACCTCCGGCACCCGCGACGGCGACCCCGACTGGGCACACCGCGTCGAACTGCACCGCGCCCGGCGGCCGGACGGCTGGCGCACCGCCGAGACCTGCGAGCTGGAGGCCGTGCTCGCCGACCGGAGCGACCCGGCGCCGGTGCTGATCGACTGCCTGGCGCTGTGGCTGACCGCCGTGATGGACGAGCACGACGCCTGGGACGACGAACGGTGGTCGGCCGGCGGCCGGGAGGCCGTCGAGGCGCGCTGCGCGGCACTGGCCGCGGCCTGGGCCGGCACCCGGCGGACCGTCGTCGCGGTCTCCAACGAGGTCGGCATGGGCGTGGTCCCCGCCACCGCCTCCGGACGGCGCTTCCGGGACACCCTCGGACGGCTCAACATGGCCGTCGCCGACGCCTCCGAGCAGGTGCTGCTGGTGGTCGCCGGACAGGTGCTGACCATCAAAGCGGCGGCCGTGTAGATTGCCGAGCGATGGACACCACCGTGGATCTCGACACTTTCTCCTCGCTCGTCGAACGGCCTGACGAGAGTGCGCGGCGCGGCGCCGAGGAGCGCTGGCAGCAGTTGGCCATGCCGCGCGGCGGCCTGGGCCGGCTCCAGGAGCTGGCGGCCTGGCTGGCGTCCGCACAGGGCGAGGCACCGACCCGTCCGCTGCGCACCAGCAAGGTCCTGCTGTTCGCCGCCGACCACGGCGTCGCCTCGCTCGGCATCTCCACCCTCGACGCCCGCGGCGGCACCGCCGACCGGGTCCGCGCCGTGCTCGACGGCACCGCGCCGGTGGCCGTGCTGGCCCGCCGCTACGGCGCGGACGTCCGGGTGGTCGACATCGCGGTGGACGCCGACCCCGCCGAGTTCCCCGAAGAGGTCGTCCGCCACCGCGTCCGGCGCGGCTCCGGCCGGATCGACGTCGAGAACGCGCTCACCCTCGACGAAGCCACCCGGGCCTTCCGGGCCGGCATGGCCGTCGCCGACGAGGAGGCCGACGCCGGAACCGACCTGGTCCTCCTCGGCGACCTCGGCGTCGGCTCCACCACCGTCGCCGCCGTCCTGATCGGCGCCCTGTGCGGCACCGACGCCGCCGCCGTCACCGGCCGCGGCTCCGGCATCGACGACCGGGTCTGGATGGTCAAGTGCGCCACCATCCGTGACGCGCTGCGCCGGGCCCGCCCCGTGCTCGGCGACCAGCTGGCGCTGCTCGCCGCGACCGGCGGCGCGGACTTCGCGGCGATCACCGGGTTCCTGCTGCAGGCGGCCGTCCGCAAGCTTCCCGTCGTGCTCGACGGGGTGGTCTCCGCGGCCTGCGGGCTGGTCGCGCAGCGGATCGCCTTCCGCGCCCCCGAGTGGTGGCGGGCCGCCGCGCTCACCGGCGAACCCGCCCAGGCCAAGGCGTACGACCGGCTCACCCTGACGCCGCTCCAGGACGCCGGCGTCACCATGGGCGAGGGCATCTCCGCGGTGCTGGCGCTGCCGCTCCTCCAGGCCGCGACGGACACCCTCGCCGAGCCCACGGCCGTCCCGAGCGCGAAGCCGCTGCCGCCGCGGGCGCCGGCGAAGCTGCCTACGGCGGCGGAGCTGCTGGGTCGCTACTGAGCCGGTGAGCAACGAGAACGCACAGCCCGGGGCGGAGCGCGCGGAGAGTCTCTCGGTGGCGGGCTCCACGTCGTCGTCCTCCGACTTCGCGCAGTCTCCGCTTTCGCACCCGCCTGCGCAGGGCACGGTGCCGGCGGGGCTGAGGTTCGCGTTCGGAACGTTGACGGTGTTTCGGGTGCGGGTGCACCGGTGGGACCGGGCGGCCGGGGGTGTGGCGATGGTGCTCGCGCCGGTGGTCGGGGTTGTGGTGGGGGTGCTGGCGGGTGCGGTGGGGGCGCTGGTCGCGTGGCGGGGCGGGGCGTGGCTGGGGGCGGTCGCGGTGGTGGCTGTCGGGGCGGTGGTGACGCGGGGACTGCACCTGGACGGGGTCGCGGATGTCGCGGACGGGCTGGGCAGTGGCAAGCCCGCCGAGGACGCGTTGCGGATCATGAAGCAGTCGGACATCGGGCCGTTCGGCGTGCTGACCCTCATACTGCTGATGCTCACTCAAATCACCGCCCTGGCAGGGCAGTTCGGGATCTCGCCAGGGCGCGGGGCACTCGCCGCGGCCGTCGCCGCGACCGCGGGCCGGGTGGCGCTGGCGTGGGGGTGCCTGCGGTCGGTGCCGGCCGCCCGGCCCGGGGGGCTGGGGGCGATGGTGGCGGGCACGGTGCGTCCGGTGGCGGCGGTGGCGGTGACGCTGCTGGTGGCCGCCGCGGCAACGGCGCTGCGGTGGCAGTGCGGGGTGGCCGTGGTGCTCGGACCGGTGGTCGCGGCGGGCCTGTTGCGACGGTGTGTGCGGCGCTTCGGCGGGGTGACGGGTGACGTGCTGGGGGCGCTGGTGGAGACCTCGGCGACGGCGACGCTGGTGGCACTCGCGCTGACCTGACGGCACGTCCGCGCAAGAACTCACGCACCGTCACGACTTGCGCCGGTTCGTGCACGGGGGCAGGCGGGGCGGCGCGATCCCAATATGCGGACTACCATGCGGTGAGCACCCTGGCCCCATGCCCCGTTTTGCCGCGGAGTCTGCCTGGGTTTTGCCGGTCGGCAACGGAGCCGTCACCGGCCGTGGACCGCGAAAGAACAGGACGCATTTGTCGTGACTGCACTGTCTGTGAGCACCTCCTCCGCCGCGAGCCTGCGCGCGGATGCCCTGGTGATCGGTGTCGCGAAGGGCCCCAAGGGCCTGGTCGTGGCGGCCGGCGCCGAGGCGGTCGTCGAGGCGTTCGAGGGCAAGCTGGCCGAGGTCCTCACCACCCTGGGCGCCACCGGTGCCGAGGGTGAGGCGGTCAAGCTTCCCGCTCCGGCCGGGCTGAAGGCTCCGCTGGTGCTGGCCGTCGGCCTGGGCGACGCCGCTGACGGCGCGTTCGGCGCCGAGGAGCTGCGCAAGGCCGCCGGTACGGCCGCCCGCACCCTGGCCGGTTCGAAGAAGGCCGCGCTGGCGCTGCCGGCCGGCTCCGCCAAGGACGTCGAGGCGATCGCGCTGGGCGCCCTGCTCGGCTCGTACGCGTTCGGCACCTACAAGGCCGAGGTGGCGAAGGCCCCCGTCGCCGAGCTGGTCGTGCTGACCGACCGCAAGGGCTCGAAGGACGCCAAGGCCGCCGTCGAGCGCGCCACGGCGATCGGCGAGGAGATGAACCGGGCCCGTGACCTGGTCAACACCGCCCCGAACGACCTGAACCCGAAGTCCTTCGCCGCGATCGCCCAGGCGGCCGGCAAGGAGCACGGCCTGAAGGTCGAGGTGCTGGACGAGAAGGCGCTGGCCAAGGGCGGCTTCGGCGGCATCCTCGGCGTCGGCACCGGCTCGGCCAACCCGCCCCGGCTGGTGAAGGTGGCCTACACCCACCCGAAGGCGCAGGCCTCGCTGGCGTTCGTCGGCAAGGGCATCACCTACGACTCGGGCGGCATCTCGCTGAAGCCGGCCGGCCACAACGAGACCATGAAGTGCGACATGGCCGGTGCCGCCGCGGTGTTCGCCGCCGTGGTCGCCGCCAAGCGCCTGGGCCTGCAGGTCAACGTGACGGCGTGGCTGGCGCTGGCGGAGAACATGCCGTCCGGTACCGCCACCCGCCCCGGCGACGTGCTGCGGATGTACGGCGGCAAGACCGTCGAGGTGCTGAACACCGACGCCGAGGGCCGCCTGGTGCTGGCCGACGCGATCGTCCGGGCCGGCGAGGAGCAGCCCGACGTGATCATCGACGTGGCGACCCTGACCGGCGCGATGATGGTGGCGCTGGGCAGCCGCACCTTCGGTGTGATGGCCAACGACGACGAGCTGCGCACCAAGCTGCACGAGACCGCGGGCGCGGTGGGCGAGGAATCCTGGCCGATGCCGCTGCCGGCCGACCTGCGCAAGGGCATGGTCGAGTCGACCGTCGCGGACCTGGCGAACATGGGCGAGCGGATGGGTGGCGGCCTGGTGGCCGGCCTGTTCCTGAAGGAGTTCGTCGCCGAGGGCATCGACTGGGCGCACCTGGACATCGCCGGCCCGGCGTTCAACGAGGGCAGCGCGTCCGGCTACACCCCGAAGGGCGGCACCGCCAGCGCGGTGCGCACCCTGGTCCGCTTCGCGGAGGACACCGCCGCGGGCAAGTGACCCGTTGACGTTGTGGGGCCCGGCACCTGTGGGTGCCGGGCCCCACGCGCATTACCAGCCGGTAGCCGACCGTGCCAATCCGGCCACCTGTTCGCCTCCGGCGAAACTTGATTCCGCAGAGCGGAACCGGCCCGGCGAAGCCCCCCGAACGGACTACCTCCGATTGCCGATTTCCGGGCTGTGAGCTGGGACGATACCTCCGGGACCGGGTCACCCCACCGCTCCGCGGGCCGCACCGGGGCCCGGCCGGGGCACCCTCCGACGCCACCCGCCGCCAACAAGTGCAAAGATGTATTTCCGGCATGACTGGGCGCCCTTACAAGGGCTCTCACCCACCGGACCGCGACCGGCCCGGCGATCCGCACCTTTTGCATGGAGGACGTGACGTGGCGAACGACGCCAGCACCGTTTTCGACGTAGTCATTCTCGGAGGCGGAAGCGGCGGCTACGCCGCGGCCCTCCGTGGCGCTCAGCTGGGCCTGAGCGTCGCGCTGATCGAGAAGGGTGAGCTGGGCGGCACCTGCCTGCACCGCGGCTGCATCCCGACCAAGGCGCTGCTGCACGCCGCCGAGGTCGCCGACGAGACCCGCGAAGCCGCCGACTTCGGTGTCCTCGCCACCTTCCAGGGCATCGACATCAAGGGCGTCCACAAGTACAAGGACGACGTCGTCGCCGGCCTGTACAAGGGCCTGCAGGGCCTGGTCGCCTCCCGCAAGGTCACCTTCATCCAGGGCGAGGGCCGGCTGTCCTCGCAGACCTCGGTGGACGTCAACGGCCAGCGCATCGAGGGCCGCCACATCGTCCTCGCCACCGGCTCCGTGCCGCGCTCGATCCCGGGCCTGGACATCGACGGCGACCGGATCATCTCCTCCGACCACGCGCTGAAGCTGGACTACATCCCGAAGTCCGCGATCATCCTCGGCGGCGGCGTCATCGGCTGCGAGTTCGCCTCGGTCTGGAAGTCCTTCGGCGTCGACGTCACCATCGTCGAGGGCCTGCCCCACCTGGTGCCGCTGGAGGACGAGAACTCCTCCAAGCTGCTGGAGCGCGCGTTCCGCAAGCGCGGCATCAAGTTCGAGCTGAAGTCCCGCTTCTCCGGCGTGGAGTACACCGAGAACGGTGTCCGGGTCTCCACCGAGAACGGCAAGTCCATCGAGGCCGACGTGCTGCTCGTCGCCATCGGCCGCGGCCCGGTCTCGGCCGGCCTGGGCTACGAGGAGCAGGGTGTCGCGATGGACCGCGGCTATGTCCTGGTCGACGAGTACCTGCGCACCAACGTGCCGACCATCTCCGCCGTCGGCGACCTGGTCCCGACCCTGCAGCTGGCCCACGTCGGCTTTGCCGAGGGCATCCTGGTGGCCGAGCGGATCGCCGGCCTCAAGGTCGTCCCGATCGACTACGACGGCATCCCGCGGGTGACGTACTCCAACCCCGAGGTCGCCTCCGTCGGCCTGACCGAGGCCAAGGCCGTCGAGCAGTACGGCAAGGAGAAGGTTGTCACCCTCAAGTACAACCTGGCCGGCAACGGCAAGAGCAAGATCCTCAAGACCGCCGGCGAGATCAAGCTGGTCCAGGTCAAGGACGGCGCCGTCGTGGGTGTCCACATGGTCGGCGCCCGCATGGGCGAGCAGGTCGGCGAGGCCCAGCTGATCTACAACTGGGAGGCCCTGCCCGCCGAGGTCGCGCAGCTGATCCACGCGCACCCGAGCCAGTCCGAGGCCCTGGGCGAGGCCCACCTCGCGCTGGCCGGCAAGCCGCTGCACGCGCACGACTGATCGCGCCCCCGTCCCCCTTCATTCCTGAACGCAAGACTTGATAGGAGTCGCTGGAACCATGGCGGTCTCAGTAACACTGCCCGCGCTGGGCGAGAGCGTGACCGAAGGCACCGTCACCCGCTGGCTGAAGGCCGAGGGTGAGCGCGTGGAGATGGACGAGCCGCTGCTCGAGGTCTCCACCGACAAGGTCGACACCGAGATCCCGGCGCCGGCCTCCGGCATCCTGGCCTCGATCAAGGTCGGCGAGGACGAGACCGTCGAGGTGGGCGCCGAGCTGGCGGTCATCGACGACGGCTCCGGCGCCCCGGCTGCCGCTCCGGCGCCGGCCGCCGTCGAGGCTCCGGCTGCCCCGGCCGCTCCGGCCGCTCCGGCCGCTCCGGTTGCGGAGGCCCCTGCGGCTCCCGCGCCGGTCGCCGAGGCTCCGGTCGCCGAGGCTCCGGCTGCCGCTCCGGTTGCCGCCGCCCCGGTCGCCGACGCCACCCCGGTGGTGCTGCCCGCGCTGGGCGAGTCGGTCACCGAGGGCACCGTCACCCGCTGGCTGAAGGCCGAGGGTGACACCGTCGAGGTCGACGAGCCGCTGCTGGAGGTCTCCACCGACAAGGTCGACACCGAGATCCCCTCCCCCGTGGCGGGCACCCTGGTGAAGATCCTGGTCGGCGAGGACGAGACCGCCGAGGTCGGCGCCCAGCTGGCGCTGATCGGCGCCGCGGGCGCGGTTGCCGCCGCCCCGGCCCCGGCCGCCCCCGCTGCTCCGGCCCCGGCCGCCCCCGCTGCCCCGGCCGCCCCGGCTGCCCCGGCTCCGGTGGCTGCCGCTCCGGCTCCGGTCGCTGCCCCGGCCCCCGCGCCCGCCGCCCCGGCCGCCCCGGCTCCGGTCGCGGCTCCGGCCGCCCCGGCCGCTCCGGCCGCTCCGGCTCCGGTTGCCGCCGCCCCGGTGGCCGCCGCTCCGGTCGCGGACGCCGGTGACGCCTACGTCACCCCGCTGGTGCGCAAGCTCGCCGCCGAGCACGGTGTCGCGCTGTCCTCCGTCGCCGGTACCGGTGTCGGTGGCCGCATCCGCAAGCAGGACGTCATCGCCGCCGCCGAGGCCGCGAAGGCCGCGCCGGCTCCGGTCGCCGCCCCCGCTGCCGCCGCCCCGGCGAAGGCCGCCGCCGCGCCGTCCGCGCTGCGTGGCCAGACCGTCAAGATGACCCGCATGCGCAAGGTCATCGGCGACAACATGATGAAGGCCCTGCACGAGCAGGCGCAGCTGACCAGCGTGGTCGAGGTGGACGTCACCAAGATCATGTCGCTGCGCGCGAAGGCGAAGGACTCCTTCCTGGCCCGCGAGGGCGTGAAGCTGTCCCCGATGCCGTTCTTCGTGAAGGCCGCTGCCCAGGCGCTGAAGGCCCACGCGGTCATCAACGCCCGGATCAACGAGGCCGAGGGCACCATCACCTACTTCGACACCGAGAACATCGGTATCGCGGTGGACTCCGAGAAGGGCCTGATGACCCCGGTCATCAAGGGTGCGGGCGACCTGAACATCGCCGGTATCTCGAAGAAGACCGCGGAGCTGGCCTCGAAGGTCCGTGACAGCAAGATCACCCCGGACGAGCTGTCCGGTGCGACCTTCACCATCTCCAACACCGGTTCGCGCGGCGCGCTGTTCGACACCGTCATCGTCCCGCCGAACCAGGCCGCCATCCTGGGCATCGGCGCGACCGTGAAGCGTCCCGTGGTGATCGAGGCCGACGGCGGCACCGCCATCGGCATCCGCGACATGACCTACCTGTCGCTCTCCTACGACCACCGCCTGGTGGACGGCGCGGACGCCGCCCGCTACCTGGTCGCGGTCAAGGAGATCCTGGAGGCCGGCGAGTTCGAGGTCGAGCTCGGCCTGTAAGGCATCCCCGTCAGAAGCCCCGCACCGTCCCCGGACGGTGCGGGGCTTCTGCGTGTGCGGGCACTTGTCGGGCTGTGCCGTCGGCGGTGTGATCGGGTGCGGGCGCGGTGCGGATTGTGGATGCTGGAGCGGTGATGGACGAGACGGCATTCTGGCAGCTGATCGACGACGCCCGGGACGCGGCCGGGGGTGATCCGGACGAGCAGGCGCAGGCCCTGGTGGAGCGGCTGATGGGGCTGACGCCGGACGACGTGCTGGACTTCGCCCGGCAGTTCGAGGCGCGGTTCCAGCGGGCGTACACGGTGGAGCTGTGGGGCGCCGCGTACCTGCTGCTGGGCGGGGCCTCGGAGGACAGCTTCGACTACTTCCGTTGCTGGCTGATCGGCCAGGGCCGGGAGGTGTTCGAGGGCGGGGTGCACGATCCGGACCAACTCGCGGAGCTGCTGCCCGACTTCGACGACGAGGAGGACGGCGACGCGGAGGATCTCGGGTACGCCGCCGACGAGGCGTACGAGCGGCTGACGGGGCTGCCGCTGCCGGACCTGGGGGTGCGTCAGCCGCCCGCGCCGCAGGGCGTCCCGTTCGACTTCGCGGACAAGGCGGCGATGGCGGCCCGCTACCCGCGGCTGTGGGAGCTGTACGGGGACTGACGGCCCGTTGGGCGGACGGGTGGCGGCCGCCCGGGTGCGGGGCCGCCACCGGGTCGGTGGTCAGTCGAGGGCGCGGCCCATCCAGACGTCGTCCACGTAGGCGCCGTCCAGCAGGAAGTGCTCGGGCAGCACGCCGAGCACCGCGAAGCCGTTGCGCTCGTACAGGCGGCGGGCGGGCGCGTTGTGGCTGAGCACCCGCAGGGTCATCCGGCGGGCGCCGACGGCGCGGGCGGCGTCGCAGGCGGCGGTGATCAGGGCGTCGCCGACGCCCCGGCCGCGGGCCTGCGGGAGCACCGCCAGGCCCTGGATCTGCCGGACGTGGGCGCTGGACTCCAGCGGGATCTCCTGCAGCTGGCGGATGTAGCCGACGATGTGGCCGTCGAGTTCGGCGAGCAGGTACTGCTCGGGCCGGTGCTGCTGGTCGAAGACCGGCGCGTCGGCGGCGCCCTTCGGGGCGACCTCGCTGAGCGTGGACCAGATGGCGTTGTCGATGGCGCGGATCGCCTGCTCGTCCTGCTCTGCGGCGGGTCGGATGATCGGATCGGTCGATGACATGGCGGCCATGCTAGGCGCTCCGCTGTGGATCTTGCCGGGAATTGTCGCCCCGTGAGCGGGCGGGCGGCCCGGCTGCCCGGGCGGGGCGGTAAGGGCTGCGAGGATGGCCGGTATGCGTATCGCGGTGACAGGTTCCACGGGGTTGATCGGGTCCGCGCTGGTGGACTCCTTGGTCGGGGACGGGCACGAGGTGCTGCGGCTGGTGCGGCGGCGCTCGCGCACCGGCCCGCAGCCGGACGGGACGGTCGGGGTGGGGTGGAACCCGCTCCTGATGCAGATCGACGGCGCCGCGCTGGAGGGCGTGGACGCGGTGGTGCACCTGGCCGGGGCGGGCGTTGGGGACCGGCGCTGGTCGGACGCCTACCGGCGGGAGATCCGGGACAGCCGGGTGCTCGGCACCGAGACACTGGCCACCGCGCTGGCCCGGCTGAAGTCCCCGCCGAAGGTGCTGGTCAGCGCGTCCGCGGTCGGCTGGTACGGGCAGACCGGGAACCAACTGATCGACGAACACGCGCCCAGCGGAAGCGACTTCCTGTCCGAGGTGTGCCAGGAGTGGGAGCGGGCCGCGCAGCCCGCCGCGGCCGCCGGGATCCGGGTGGTGCACCCGCGCACCGGGCTGGTGCTCGACCGGAAGGGCGGCGCGGGGGCCCGGCTGCTGCCGCTGTTCAAACTCGGGCTGGGCGGCCGGCTCGGCAACGGCAAGCAGTACTGGAGCCTGATCTCGCTGGCCGACGAGGTGGCCGCGCTGCGTTTCCTGATCGACCACCAGGACATCAGCGGCCCGGTCAACCTCGCCGGGCCCGAGCCCGTCACCAACGGCGAGCTGACCACGGAGCTGGCCCGGCAACTGCGGCGACCCGCGGTGTTCGCGGTGCCGGAGTGGACCCTGCGCGCGGTGCTCGGGGAGATGGCCGTCGAGGTGGTCGGCAGTCACCGGGTGGTACCGAAAGCCCTGATGGAGGCGGGGTTCGAGTTCCGTGACCCGGATCTTTCGTCGATCGTGGCGGCGGCGCTCGGACGGCGCGGGCACTGACGGAACAGGGGGGCGCACGGGTGCATGGGGACGGCGCGTGGGGCGTGAACGGTGACCGTGCGCGCCCGCTCCCGCCCCGCGCGCCCCGTTTGACGCACGGTGGGTGACGGAGCCGCCCCGCCGTGCTCCCCCGCCAGTGAGATGAACCGATTGGGTCGCGGTCGGCGGTCTGGGTTGCCCGATGACGGGGCATCACCTCGACGGACCATGTTGTCCTCGCCCCCCGCAGCCCGCCCCGGCACCCACCCGCTCGCTCGCGGGCCCTGCCGCGCGCGGCGGCAGCGGAGGGCTCCGCCAGGGAGGGAGCACCCACTCGTGCCCGCACAAGACTTCATCAGTCGTGTCCATGCCACTGACCCCGACGCGATCGTGGTCGGCGCCGGCGTCGCCGGGCTGACCGCCGCCGCCGCGCTCACCGCCCAGGGCCTGCGCGTTCAGGTCCTGGAGGCCACCGAGCGCGTCGGCGGCCGCACGGCCACCCGGGAACTCGACGGCTTCCGCCTCGACCTCGGCGGCCACCTGCTGAACACCGCGTTCCCCGAACTCGGCCGCCACCTCGACGTGGACCGGCTGGACCTGCGTCCGCTCGCCCCCGGCGTCCTGGTGCACAGCAACGGCCGCACCTACCGGGTCGGCGACCCGCAGCTCACCCCCGCCCGGCAGGCCGCCACCCGCAGCCCGCTCGGCACCCCGCTGGACCGGGCCCGGCTGGCCGGCACACTGGCCCGGCTGGCCGCCACCCCCACCACCCGGCTGCTGGCCCGTCAGGAGACCACCGCCGCCCGCGCCCTGGCCGACCGCGGCCTGCCCGGCCGCACCGTGGACGGCTTCCTGCGCCCGCTGCTCGCCGCACTGCTCTCCGACCCGGCACTCGGCACCTCCAGCCGGGTCGCCGACCTGGTCCTGCGCGACTACGCCCTCGGCCGGCTGTGCGTCCCCGCCGCCGGCATCGGCGCCGTCCCCGCCCAACTGGCCGCCGGACTGCCGGACGGCACACTGCGCCCGGGCGTGGACGTCACCTCGGTCGGCACGGACGGCGTGGAGACCGCCGCGCACGGCCCGATCCGGGCCCGCGCGGTGATCGTCGCCACCGACGCGGCCACCGCCACCACCCTGCTCCCCGGCCTCCGGCAGCCCGGGTTCCACCCCGTCACCACCTACTACCACGCCGCCAACCGCTCGCCGCTGGGCGAACCCGTGCTGCTGCTGGACGCCGAACGCACCGGCATCTCGTACTCCCTGGTGCTCAGCGACGCCGACCCGTCCTACGCCGCCGACGGCCGCGCCCTGATCGCCACCACCGTGCTCGGCCGCCGCGCCTTCGACTCCGGCGGCCCGGCCGGCGACGAACCCGTCGTCCGCCGCCGCCTGTCCGAGCTGTACGGCACCTCCACCGCCGCCTGGGAGTTCCTGACGGTCCGCCACGTCCCGGACGCGGTGGTCTCGATGCCGCCCCCGCACCACTTCCGCCGCTCCGTCCGCCTCCTGGCCGGCCTGTACGTCTGCGGCGACCACCGCGACACCGGCACCCTGACCGGCGCCATCGCCTCGGGCCGGCGGGCCGCGACGGCGCTCCTGAAGGACCTGGGGGTGCGCGTCGAGCCCGACGTGGCGGAGGTGGCCGCCTAGTCCCCACGACCGCCGACAGGCCGGCCACGCTCGAACGGGGCCGGCCTACCGGAGTCTACTGACGTCGAAATCCTCGCTGTCGCGCATCGGCGACCGGGGGCACCAGCTTCGTCCCCGCCTCGTCCGTCATCTGACCGAACGGCACCTGGCAGGGCTTCCCCGGACCGTAGAAGTCGTTGAAGGTGATGCTGACGACCCGCTCGTAGTCGACCACACCCTCGTCCTTCCAGCTCCCGCTGAAGCTCTGCGAACTCCCCGCGGGCGAAGATCCGCCGCCGCACAACGAGGGCAGGATCCGAACGTCCCCCAGGCTCCCGTCGGCGCGCAGTTCCATCGTCTCCTCCCCTACGGACCAGCGTCCGAGGAGGTCCTGCGGCATCTCTGAAACGGCGTCACTGGCAGCCTGGGTCCAGAGCACAACAGCCGTGGCGACCCCGAGCGCAGCAAGGTACGGAATCCACAGTTTGGAACCTCTGACCACTCGCACCGCCATACCGGAGGGCCCCCTTCGTGTCGTGGTGCGGCGGCGTCATGCAGGCCGCCGCACCACATTCGATCTACCGCTTACTTGGCATCCGGCAGGAAGTCGTCCCGCCTCGCGTAGTTCCCGCTCGCAATATAGTCCCTGGCCTGCTGCATGATGTAGTCCAAGGCCTTTTCGTTGCTCACGCCGCCTCGAAGTTCGATGGCCTCCCTGCCGATCAGCCTCCCGCGTTCGTTGTTGACCAGATCGGTCAGGTGATCGCGGTAGCTGTACTCGCGGAGGTCGGACGGCGGCCCATAGGCTTCATGGGCATCGGCCCACTCGACCGCGAGCCGTTCGCCCAGCTCGTAGGTCAGGCGTGCTTGCCACAGGGCATGACGGAACGAGTTGACCTTGTCGTTCGAATCAGGCTCGCCGGGATACTCCTGTTGCTGCATTTCATAGGCCCAGTCCGCTATTTCCGCCGCCTGGCCACAGCCCCCGTCGAAGCCGCTGAGGACGCACACTTCCTGCTCGGCGGGACTCGCTGACTTCTTGTCCTTGGGCCTCTCCCACTCGAAATGATCAAGCCATTCGGCATCGGGCACGTAGTAGAGAGCAGGATGGTCCCCGATGTAGCGCGGGTAGGGTGACCGGGCCGCGTACTCCTCCTCCAGTTGAAGGCCCTTGTTGCGGCGTGCGCGCGACATGTCACGCTGTTTCTGTTCCTCGCTCGGCGCACTGCCCACCCAGTTGCCCGGGTGCGGAACCTTGGCAGCGGCCTGGCAGGCAGCGTCACATTCCTGCCCGCTCGGGGTGTACTCTCCACCGTCGATGAGCGCCATGTTCATCAAACCGGTCGGGTCGCTGGACGAGACCGGGTTGTGGTTGCTGTAGCCATAACCGCCCATCTGCGTCGGGTCGGTGAGATCTATCAGCGGGTCCGGGCTGATGAACCGTCCGGTCCCCGGGTCGTACTCGCGGGCGCCCAGGTGGGTATAGCCGGTCGCGGTGTCAACGGTGCCTCCGACGAAGCCGCGTTCGCCAGGCCAGGCTGCCGGGGCAGCGCCGCGAAGCCCGCCGTACGGCAAGGACTTCTGGCGGTTGAAGGCCATGGTGGAAGCGTTGATCGAAAGATTGTTGGTCCCGTGCTGGTCGGCCAACAAGTACCGGACCTGGCCGTCGCCGCTGGTACGGACTGCGGTCGCCTGAGGGACCGTGTAGTAGCGGGTACCCTTCAGCGTCTTGCCGGCGATGTTGAGCGCCAACTCCTGGCCGCCCGGCAGATACAGCGTTGCCGTGCCCGGATCACGTCGGAGTACCCGGGTACCGTCGGCGTCGTAGACGTCCGAACTGGTGGTGGAGCCCGCCGTCGGCCCCGGGGTCGAGGTGGCCAGCCTGCCTTCCTGGTCCCAGGTCAGGCTCTGCTGGACGGTCCCATTTACGGTCTTCGACTTGAGGTTGCCATTGCTGTCGTACCCGTAGGCCGCAGTGCCGGTGGCACCGCCGGTGGTGGACACCTGGGTGACCGCGTGAGGACGGGCGGTGCCGGGGGCGGGGTAGGTGTAGCTCTGGACGGTGTCGGCGGTGATCGAGCCACCCTTGTGCCGGGTTTCCTTGGACCGGTTGCCCGCCGCGTCAAAGGTCCAGCTCAGCCAGTACGGGTCGATTGTGCCCAGGTTCGGCCCGCCGGCGCTGTCCGGGCTGGTGGCACAGCTGTCGCCGGAGGTCCATGCCTCGGTCAGGCGCCTGGACCAGTCGGTCTTGAAGCACTGCGTGTCGTTGACGGCGTTGTCGTTCTGCAGGTCCTGGATCCGGGTGATGTCTCCCGCCGGATTGTAGGTGTACGCCGCACTGGTCAGGATCTGTGGGCCGGCGGCCTCGCGGTCGTCCTTCACGGTCGTCAGGCGACGGGTCGGCTCGTCGTAGGTCAGTGTCCGAACGACCCTGCCGCCGATCGTGCCGAGCTGCGCCTGCAGGGTCTGCCCGAACTCCGAGTACTGCGCGCCGCCCAGGTAACTGATGCCCAGGGAGCTCGAGATCGAGCCCAGCTGCCCGTACTTGTCGTATCCGTTGGTCAGCATCTCGGCCGGTAGTGCCGACTCCGCGTCCTTGTTGGTGGTCGAGTACTCGATGGTCTTCGGCAGCCCGACGTTAGGGGTGTAGGTGTAGCCAAGGGTGTAATCGCCCGCGAGCTTCTCCTCGTTCGGCACACTTGGCACCGTGTAGGTCTGTCCGGTCGGCTTGCCCGAAGCGTCGTAACCCGTGACGGTGCTGGTGTACGCGTACGTCGCACCCCCGACCGTCCGGTAGCGGGTACTCGCCGCGGGGAGTCCGACACCGTTCTGCGCCGTGTCGTACGTCCACTCGACCAGGATCGGCCCTGAGACAGAACCGGAACGGAGTGTCTTCTTCCGGCCCATGGCGTCGTAGGTGTAGCCGACGACCGCCTGTTCGGTCGTTCCGACCGCAGTAGTCGTCGTAGCGAGGAAGCCATCCGCGCCGTAGCTCAAGTCCGTGGTGCCCTTGTCCGGGTCCACCGTGCGAGTCTTACGGCCGCGGAGGTCGTAGCCGTAGATCCAGTTGTTCTTCCCGGTCGCGTCGGTGACCTTCGCCAGGCGGCCTGCGGCGTCGAAGGTGTAGCCGAGCGACTCGAACTGGCTGCTCGCCGCGCCGATGGCCGGGTTGCTGTCCTTGTACTTGCGCAGCTCGACGGTACGGCCAAGTGCGTCGGTTCGGGAGAGCGTGGCGGTCCCGCCGGCGGGCGGCACGACTGAAGTCCAGTCACCGCCGTACGCGGTGGTGGTCCGCCACTTCTCCTCGTTCAGCGACTTGAGGACCGACGCCGTCGGCCGGGAGCGACCGTCGAACTCCGTCACGGTCTGCGACGGAACCTGGTTGTCCGCCACGGAGTACATCGTGGTGGTGGCTGCCAGCTTGTTCCAGTACGGGGCGTTGGTCTTCCAGGCGCGGCCATGGCTGTCGTAGAAGGTGTCCGCGATCGTCCGGCCGGTCTTCGGCGACTCGATCTGAGTCTGGCGTGACCGCAGAAACGAGTCCAGGATCTCGATGCTCGCCCCGTAGGAACCGCCCTCCAACAGCACCTTCGTGGTGACGGCCGTAGGGACGGTCGCCGAGATCGCGTAGGCGAACGTCGCGCTGGCCGGTCGGTCGGTTGCCCGTCCGGGGGCCCAGGTCGCGATCAACCGTCCTGCGGCGTCGTAGGAGTTGCTCTTGGCCCGACCCCCCGGATCGGTGGTGGAGAGTGTCAGGCCGCGCAGACCGTCGTAGGTGGTCGTCGTGATCCGGCTCGCCAGATCGGTGACCTTGACCGTGGTGGGCTGTTCTCCGTCGGCGGGGGTGTAGCCGGTGGTCGTGGTCTGGTTGTCCTCGCCGGTGACGGAGGTCGAACGGCCGTAGCGGTCGAAGGACGCGGCCTTCAGCGTGGTGTTCCACACCTCGGTCGAGCCGTTGTAGCGCTCCAGTTGTTCGGTCTTGGTGACGTATCCGCGTCCGAGGACCGGGGCCACGCCCACGGCTTGGTTGTCGTAGGAGGTTCGGGTCGCGCCGACCGCCGTCGATGGGGAGGCCGAGGTCGAGCAGGCCGTCGAATGGGTGGTCACCGAGGACGGGTAGTTGTTCAGCCAGTTGACGGAGTCGGTTGCGGTGTACTCGGTGCGGGTGCAGGCTTCGTCGCCGGTGACGGCGGTGTCCCCCTCGTCGCTCACCTCGGTCACCCGGCCGAACGCCGTGTCGTAGGTGCGGGTCAGCTTCGTCATCCGCCAGGTGGATCCGGAAATCAAGGTGCGGGTCTGCTCGCTCGACGTGCCCGAGAACCGGGCCTCGATGGCGGGGAGGTCTACGCCGGCCTGACCGTCCTTGCCCGACAGGCTCTTCGGGGTGGCGGTGGTCCGGGCACTGCCCTGCCAGGGCGTGCTGGCCGTCTCGGTAGCGACGGTGCCGTTGTCCTGGTCAAAGGTGGAGACCTTCGCCACCCGGCCCGCGTAGCCGTTGAGGTCGGCCATGCCGTTGACGCTGACCGACCGCTTGCCGCCACCCGGAAGGACATCGCCGTCCATGCCCCGGAAGTACTCGGTCTCGCTCAGCGTCTTGTTGACCGAGCCGACCCGGGTGCGGACCTTCGCGTAGCCGCGGAACTGGCCGTAGGTGCGGTTGGTGTCGAGTGTGAACTCCGAGTCGTCGCGGTGCCAGGCGGCGCCGCCGAGGTACTCGTAGGAGGTCACTTTGGACTCGGAGCCCGAGCCGGCCGTGGTGTCGTCCTCGGTGACCGACTCGACCAGGTACTTGTGGAACCAGTCGAGGACCTGGGCCTGGCCCTCGGGGGTCCAGTAGGACGGGAAGCAGGCCTTGTCGTTCGACTCCGGGGCGGGGGTCGAGCCGTAGACGCACTCCTTCGGCCGGTAGGCGATCAGGGTGTCGCCGCCGGTCTCGTTGGTGATCTTGGTCAGGCGGTACTTGTGCATCGGCGGGCGGCCTTCGGCGCCGTCCACGCGGCTGTCGAAGGGCTCGCCGGTGAACTTCATCGGCTGGGGAAGCTTGACGTCGTCCAGCGCGCCGGCCTGGAAGGTCCGGTCGATCGAGGTGAGCCAGAGCGACGGGGTGGAGGAGTCGCCGGTCGGCGGCAGGCTGTGGGCCAGGGACCACTGGTCCACTGCGGTGAGCGTTCCGCCGAGGCGCGAGAAGGTGTTGATCGTCGTGAGCCGCTTGCGGGACCAGAACGTCGGGGAAGTGTTGGCGCAGGCGGAGTTGGCCGCGCAGTCCTGGTCGATGGGCACGTCCGGCCAGTCGGTGGCGTGCGCCTTGTCGAAGGTGGTGCAGGTGGTCAGGCAGCGTTCGGCGACCGTGAAGGTGACCTGCGCGGACGGCTTGGACGGCGCGCCGAGGTCGCCGCGCAGCCCGTAGTCGATCCGCTTCAGGTAACCGCCGCGGACATAGGAGACCGCGCCGGAGTCGGTCTTGCGGTTCTGCGCGTAGGCGTTGTTCTCGCGGTCGTAGTAGAACGCCATGGCGTTGCCGTGCACATCGACGGCGTAGTCGAGGTTCCAGCGCCACGCCTGGGTCTTCACGGAGTCGGCGAAGGCGCCGGCGTTGCCGGGCTCGCCGGCGTGGTTGCCGTAGACCGGCACCGTCCAGGCGGAGTTGGTGTCCTCGTTGGATTCCACCGGGATCGGCAGCTTGTTGCGGCCGAACCACCACTGGTTGCCGGAGGTGTCGGTGACCTTCCAGTACTCGTTGTCGTCGTCACCGTTGCCGATCGCCTCGCCACGGATCCGTTCGATCCGCGAGCCGTCGTCGGCCGCGGGGCGCCACGTCCGGTCGTCGACCTTGACCAGCGGCGTGGAGGTGCCGTTCAGCGACATGGTCGCGTTGTCGGACTTCCAGCACAGGTCGCCGGTCTTCGTGGAGTTGTTGCCCTGGTACTGGTCGTTGGCGCAGCCGGTGTAGCTGCGTTCGATGAAACCGGGGTTGTAGTCCCAGCCCTCGCCGATCCAGGACACCTGGTTGTTCGTCGAGGCCGTCCGGCCGTCGGTGCTCGCCGAGCTGTAGCCCAGCCCGACATTGGGTGCGAAGCCGCCCGGGACGGCCGGGACGCTGATCGGGTAACTCCAGTTGAAGCCACCGGTGTTGCCGGTCTGCGACCAGGAGCCGGTGGTCGCCAGCGAGGTGGCCTTGTAGTCGCCCATCGGGCCGGACGCCGCCGTGTCGGCGGTCGTCGCCAGCACGGTGGGCGCGAACCCGGCCTGCCCCGAAGGCGCCGCGGCCGCCTCGACCTTCGCGGTCAGTGTCCCCGCCACCGGGTCGTTCACCGTCGGCAGGGCGGTGCGGGTACGGCACTCCGCCTTCTCCGGCGTCGTCAGCGCGCAGGCCGGCAGGCTGACCAGCGTCAGGCGCGAGGCGGCATCCGCGGAGAAGGCACCCTTGAACTGCCCGTAGTCCACCGAGACGGTGACCGGGGCTGCCGAAGTGGACGCGTCGTCGCGCCGGATGCCCAGCAACAGGCCTTCCACTCCGACCCGTTGAGCGGCCGAATGGTCCGCCACCTGGACGGACACCGCGTTCGGCGCTCCGTGGTCGGAAGCTGCCGCGACCTTGACCGGGGTGCCCTCGGCCTGCCGGGACGACTTACCGGCATTCGCGAGGTCGACCCGGGCGGTCGCCCCCTTCGGCCAGCTCACCTCACCGGGCTTCCAGTTCGCCGAACTCGGCGATGCACCGGATTTGGGCTGGACGCCCAGGTCCTGGCCGTTCACCGAGGTCGGCTGCTGAACGGGCCGCACCTCGAATCCGGGCAGGCCCGCCGCAGCCGCCACCGGAGCCGAAAGCAGGCCCACCACCAGTGCGGTCGCGGTCACGCCGGCGACAGTGGTCCGCCTTCGTGACAACTCCCCCGCCATATCTGATCTTGACCTTCTGTCTCGCACCTGGTCCCACCCCTCATCGCGCGATCACCGGAGATTCCCGCGCGTCCGATTGCCGTTGAATTCACGCCGGGCCGTCCTGCGGCTCACACGCCGCTCCCCACTCGCCCTGCCCCGATCGATCCCCGTGCGAGTGGAGCCGCCGGCTCCATCTGCCTGGACAGGAAAGGGCCGTTCGTCCACGTCGGCTTCCTCGCCCCGCCGACGCGAGGACGAGAACGAAATGCAGGTTTTCCCCACACTTGATGCAGATTTGACCCACGCTCCCCCGAACCTGAACCCCCATCCACGCAAATTCCTGCGAGATCCTCCACCCGGAGCTCCCTCACCGGCAAGGGAGGTGTGAGGTAGCGCACACTTTACCGAGTCCGTTTACTGACGTTTCGCCAGCGAACGCCCCACCATTTTGAGCGAACAACAAATGCCGTAAACGTTGTTGACGCCCAGTGAGGCCTGGTTCCGCCCTTCCGGTCTCGCTACCATCCCCCGGCATGGCCGACACGGATCGAGGGGGGTCCTTCACATGAGCACTGCACCTGGACGCGAGTCGAGACGGCACCGTCTCCTCGCGATCCTCACCACCAGCGCGCTACTGACCACGCCGCTGATCGCCACCGGCATCGCCGCCGCCGACACCGGGACCGCGACCGCCGCTCCCGCCCCGTCGCCGGAGGCCCGGGCGTCCGCGGAGGCGAAGAAGACCGGCAAAACGGTCGAAGTCACCGAGCTGCTCGACGAGTTCACCGAGACGCTCGCGAACCCGGACGGGACCTTCACCCGCCGCAGCCACGTCGAGCCCGTCCGGGCCAAGGTGGGGGGAACCTGGCGCACTCCGGACGCCACGCTGGCGCGGGCCGGCGACGGAAGGGTCGCACCCGTTGCCCCGACCTTCCCGATCACCTTCTCCGGCGGCGGCACAACTCCGCTGGCCACCATGACCCGTGACGGTCACACCATGTCGGTCGGCTGGCCCACCGCCCTGCCGGCCCCGACGCTGTCCGGGAACACCGCCCTGTACCCGGAGGTGCTGCCGGGCGTGGACCTGAAGGTCCTCGCGAATGTCGACGGCTTCGCCGAGCACCTGATCGTCAAGACCCGCCAGGCCGCGGCCAATCCCGCGCTGGCCGAACTCAGGCTCCTCACCGAGACCGACGGCCTGTCACTGGAGAACGCCGAGGACGGCGGCATCAAGGCGAAGGCCAAGGACGGCAGCACCGTCTTCCAGGCCCCGGCACCCACCATGTGGGACACCCCGACGAGCGCCGAACCCACCAAGGCAGCAGCGCGGGGCGGCCAGGAACCCGCCGCGCTGCCGGTGAAGTCCGCCCGTCTCGGCGTGAAGCTCGGCCAGGGCGAGATCCGGCTCACCCCCGACCGCGGCCTGCTCACCGCGGCCGACGCACAGTTCCCGCTGGTGATCGACCCGGTGTTCACCGGAGGTTCCCGGCAGAAGTGGTCGTTCACCGCGTCCTCGTACCCGAACAGCGCGTTCGTGTCCGGCAGCGGCTGGACGTCGAACAACCCGACCGACGAGTTCCGGGTCGGCTACTCGGGCGACTCCAAGCACCAGAGCTTCTTCACCATCGACACCAACGGGCTCGGCGGCGCCCAGATCCTCACCGCCACACTCCAGACCGTAGAGACCCACTCGTGGGGCTGCAGCGCGTCGGACGCCGGCAACACCGAACTGTGGGTGGTCGGCGGCTGGGACCACGATCCGACCTGGAACAACCCGCTCCCCCGGATCAACAAGGTCGCCGCCGACAGCTTCGCGGGCGGCAACCCGGACTACTGCCCCGACGACCTCGGCCACGACTTCGTCTCCGACGGACTGAAGGCCGCCGTCCAGCAGATGGCCGACTGGAACGCCTCCTCGCTCACCCTCAGCCTCGCCGCGGAAAGCGGCAAGGAAGGCAGCACCTCCAGCTACAAGCGGTTCAGGAACAACCCGCACCTCGAGATCACCTACAACCGCACCCCCGTGGTCAACGAGTACGGCGCCTTCGAAGGCACCTGGAGCCCGGGCGGCGCGGGGAACAAGCCCGTGGCGTGCGAGCGCGACCCCGCGAAGCCGGCCGTCATCGGCAACAACGACCTCACCCTCACCGCGCGGGTCTCCGACCCCGACGGCACCAGCACCAACGCCTACTACCGGGTCTGGAAGGAAGGCTGGTCCTGGTACCACGACCAGGACGAGACGGTCGGCAACGGCAGCTGGTCCTCCCGCAGCTGGCCCACCTCCGAGTTCGAGGAGAACACCCTCTACCGCTGGGGAATCGCCGCCCGCGACGGCATCACCCAGTCCGGCTACGTGCCCGGCGACCCGTACTGCGCGTTCAAGGTCGACCGCACCGCACCGACCGCCCCCATCGTCACCCCGGCCGACGGCGTCCCGCTCTCCACCCCGCTGACCGCCCGCAAGCCGCGGACCCTCACCCTCACCTCCTCGGACGCCAACTTCGCCGGCTTCTGCTGGATCCTGAACCGCCCGCTGAGCACCTCCAACACCCGCTGCCAGCAGGGCACCTGGGTGGACGCCCCGAGCGGAACCGCGACCATCACCGTGCTGCAGACCCAGTGGCCCAGCAACGAACTGCACGTCGCCGCGTACGACAAGGCCGGCAACCGCAGCACCGTGGACGGCACCGACAACCCCGGCGGCGGCGCCAACTGGATCATCAAGACCGCCCCGCCCGAGTTCGTCCGGGAGGCCGGAACCACCGGTGACTGGAACGTCCTCACCGAGGCCGAGCACGACGTGCCCGGCGACATGGACGGCGACGGCTACGCCGACCTGGCCACCGTGTACGCCAACGGCGACCTGTGGATCTACCCCGGCAACGGCGCGGGCGGCTTCGGCACCCGCACCTTCGGCGTCAACAACCTGGCCGGCGCCCTGATCACCCACCGCGGCGACTTCATCGGCGCCGCCTCCCTCACCGCCGGCGCCGACGGCTACGAGGACATGATCGCGCGCGAGAGCAGCGGCAGGATGTTCATCTACGGCGGCGACGGCGCAGGACACCTGCGGTACGAGGCCAAGTTCCAGCTCGTCCACCCGACCAAGGCCGACTGGTCGGCCGCCACCCAGATCCTCGCCCCCGGCAACATCGACGGGAAACCCGGCAACGACCTGCTGGTGACCGAGGACGGCAAGCTGTGGCTCTACAGCGGCAAGGTCCTGGCCGACGGCCGCACACCCAACCACACGGCGCCGCTCGACCTGGCAGGCGGACGTGTGATCAGCGCCGGCGTCCCGTGGAACATGTACACCGCCGGCGCCCCCGGCGACCTCACCGGCGACGGCACCCCGGACATCCTCGCCAAGGACAACCGCGACGGCACCGTGTGGCTGTTCCCCGGACAGGTCACCGCCGGCACGTACGGCCTGGCCGCACCCCAGCGGTGGGGCACCGGCGACCTCCAGCAGCGCCCCCAGTTCGCGGTCGCCGGGAACACCGCCGGCACCGTGACGACCGTGGCCGCCTTCAAGGACGCCAACGACAACGGCGTCGAGGACCCGGGCGAGGGCTACACCTACCGGCGCTTCACCCCGAACGCGACCCAGGCGACCGCGTTCTGGGCCGGCACCCCCGCCGACTCGGCCGCCGTCACCTACCGCGACACGGCCGGCGCGGACAAGTCCACCACCTGCCCGACCGGCTGCACGCTGTTCTACACCGGCAACGCGAGCGGCTTCACCACCCCGCCGCGGCTGGCCCAGACCTCCGCGGTCGACCGGCAACTGTTCGAAAGCGCCTCCAACGGGCCGCTGCCCGCCACCGTCACCGGCGCACTGCGCTCCGCCAGTGAGGCCGTACTGACCCCCGGCACCACGCTCAAGCCGGGCGCCTCGGTGGCCTCCGGCCGAATCCGGCTGACCATGCAGACCGACGGCAACCTGGTGCTCTACTACCTGTTCGACGGCAAGCCCATCTGGAACACCGGCACCGCCGGTCACCCCGGCGCCACCGCCACCATGCAGGCCGACGGCAACCTGGTGATCACGGACGCCAACGGCACCACCCTCAACTCCTCCCAGACCAGCGGCAACAACGGCGCCTACGCCAAGGTCCAGAACGACTGCAACTTCGTCGTCTACAACACCGCCGGCACAGCGATCTGGAGCTCCAACACGTACAACCCGACCGCACTCTGACCCCTCGAACGCCGAATCCGGGCCGCCGCCTCCGCACTTCGCGGGAGCGGCGGCCCGTGGCATGCCGGGTCAGATCACCCCCGCCTGCCGGGTGGCCTCCTCGAAGGCGCGCGCCGCGGGCGTGGTGCGGTACGGGGCCAGGCGGCGGTGGAAGTCGCGGAGGTATTCGACGGTGCGGGCGGAGCGCATCTCGCCGGCTGCGCGGAGGCTGTCGGTGGCCATGGAGCAGGACTCGTCGACGTCTCCCATGCCGAGACGGGCGGAGGCGAGGACGAGGCGGCAGAGGATGCGGCTGCGGGCGTACGCGGGGGCGCGCAGGCGCAGGGACTTCTCGGCGTGCTGGGCGGCGGGGCGCCACTGCTGGAGGTCGCGGTAGCAGTGGGCGAACTCGTCGGCGAGCTGGGCGTCGTCGAAGTAGCGGGCCCAGGACGGGACTTCGTCGCCGCTGCGGGCGGTGGCCAGGGCCCGTTCGCAGCGGACCAGGGCGGTGGTGCAGGCCCGCACGTCGCCGGCCAGGGCGTGGCCGCGGGCCTCGGCGGCGTGCATCAGGGCCTGGACGACGGGTGCGGCGGTGGTGCCGACGCCCTGCTGGGCGACCCGGGCGAGCTGGATGGCCTCCCGGGCGTGCCCGAGGTGGACGGCCTGCTGGCTCATGGTGGTGAGGACGTAGCCGCCGAGGATCCGGTCCCCGGCCGCCTGGGAGAGCCGCAGCGCCTGCACGAAATAGCGCTGGGCGAGGCCGTGCGCGGCGATGTCGAAGGACGTCCAGCCGGCCAGCCTGGTCAGGTCGGCGACGGCGCCGAACAGGGCGCGGCCGATCTGTTCGCCGTAGCGGCCGCGGAGCATCGGCTCGGCCTCGCTCTCCAGGTAGCGGACCAGCGCCTGCCGGGCGTGGCCGCCGCCGTAGGCGTGGTCGAGGGCCCGGAAGAGGTCTCCGACGGCGCGGATGGCGGCGATGTCGCCGCGGCCGACCCGGACCGGGGGCCGGGCCTCCCTGGGGTCCGCGGTGGGTTCGAGGGTGCCGCCGGTGGGGCGGCGGGCGCCCTGCTGGGGGACGCGGGCGGTGGCGCCCGGCGGGGGTGTGCGCAGTTCCTCGGCGCTGAGGGTGGTGCCGTCCCGGGCGACGCGTTCGTCGGTGCGGCCGATCAGCCAGTCGCGGCTGGGGACGACCAGTCCGGCGGGGGTGAAGGCGATCTTTCGCAGTTCGGCGTAGGGGCCGTTGTCCTTGCGCCACATGGAGGCGACGATGTCGACGGCCTCCTGCGGGGTCTCGGCGAACTCCAGCCCCGCGTAGACCGGGGCGCAGGCGTCCAGGCCGACGTCCTGGGCGGTGAGGCGGCGGCCGAGGCGTCGGGTGAAGACCTCGGCGATCAGCGCCGGGGTGGCACCGCGCGGCTGCTGGCCGCGCAGCCAGCGCGTCACGGAGGTCTTGTCGTACCGCAGGTCGAGGCCGTGCTCCAGGCCGAGCTGGTCGACCCGGCGGGCGAGGCCGGCGTGCGAGAAGCCGGACTCCTCGATGAGTGCCGCGAGTTGGGGGTTCTGAGCGCGCCCGCCGGACGGTGCGTCGGCCGGCTCGGCGGCGCGCGGAGGGGTCTCGGCCGCTCCGGTTTGGCGCGGGTCGAGCGGGTCGAGCGATCGGTACGCCGGGCTGTCGATTACGGGCCGTTGGGGCATAGCAGTCCACACCTCTCAGGCGCCGTTCCGGCCCCTCCTGCCCGGGACAGCGCCCCCTGATCGGGAATCGGCGCGAATGTAGCGAGCATTGGGGCGCTATGGGTGGATTCAGCCCATCGATCCTCCGAACGGGTGAACCAGGCCCGCCCGTTCTGAGGAAGCCCGGGTGCCGCGTGTTTGAGTTCGAGGGCCGTTGCCCGCGTTCGGACGGCATGGCGGACGGCACCATGCAGGACGGGGATGCTGTGGTGTTCGCCCACATCGTTGTGGGGGCCGCGGATTCCTACCGTTCTCGGCCATGGACACCACTTCTGCCCCCCTCCCCCAGCCCTCGCTGCTCGGCCGCACCGCGCTGGTCACCGGCGCCGCTTCCGGCATCGGCAGGGCCTGTGCGGAGGCGTTCGCCGCGGCCGGCGCGCGCGTGTACGTCGTCGACCTGGCCGCCGCGCCCGCCGAGGAGCTGGCGGAGCGGATCGGCGGGGTCGCGCACGTGACCGACCTGTCCGACCCGGACGCGGTGGAGGCGCTGCCCACCGACGCGGACATCGTGGTCAACAACGCCGGCCTGCAGCACGTCGCGCCGGTGCACGAGTTCCCGATGGAGCGGTTCACGCTGATCCAGCGGGTCATGGTGGAAGCCCCGTTCCGGATCCTGCGCCGCACCCTGCCGCACATGTACGAGCGCGGGTGGGGCCGGGTGATCAACGTCTCCTCGGTGCACGGCCTGCGCGCCAGCGCCTTCAAGTCGGCGTACGTGACGGCCAAGCACGCGCTGGAGGGTCTGAGCAAGACGGTCGCGCTGGAGGGCGCCCCGTACGGGGTGACCAGCAACTGCATCAACCCGGCGTACGTGCGCACCGCGCTGGTGGAGAAGCAGATCGCCGCGCAGGCCCTGGCGCACGGCATCCACGAGGACGAGGTGGTGGAGCAGATCATGCTCGACCGCACCGCCGTGAAGCGGCTGATCGAACCGGAGGAGGTGGCGCAGCTGGCGGTGTGGCTGTGCTCGCCGAGCGCCTCCTACATCACCGGCGCGAGCCTGCCGGTGGACGGCGGCTGGACCGCGCACTGAGTCCGGCCGCAGCGGGCCGATAGGGTCCTGACACTCCCTCACCCCCCACCTCTGCAAGGGAATACATGATGGCTGCCTCTCCCGACGTCGCGAGACCCGCCTCCCTGCCCCGGGTGGTCGCCGCCTCGCTGATCGGCACCACGATCGAGTGGTACGACTACTTCTTGTACGGATCGGCGGCGGCGCTGGTCTTCGGGCACGTGTTCTTCCCGAAGTCGGATCCGCTGACGGGCACTCTGCTGTCCTTCCTCACCTACGCGATCGGATTCGCCGCCCGGCCGCTGGGCGCGCTGGTGTTCGGGCACTTCGGCGACCGGATCGGCCGCAAGAAGCTGCTGGTGCTGTCCCTGCTGCTGATGGGCGGCGCGACCACTCTGATCGGCTGCCTGCCGACGTACAACCAGATCGGCGTGGCGGCGCCGGTGCTGTTGACGGTGCTGCGGCTGGTGCAGGGCTTCGCGCTGGGCGGCGAGTGGGGCGGGGCGGTGCTGCTGGTCTCCGAGCACGGCGACCAGCGGCGGCGCGGCTTCTGGGCGTCCTGGCCGCAGGGCGGCGCGCCGGCGGGCAACCTGCTGGCGGCCGGAGTGCTGTCGCTGATGACGGCCGTCCAGTCGGACGCGGCGTTCCTGGCCTGGGGCTGGCGGGTGCCGTTCCTGCTGTCCGCGGTGCTGGTGATGGTGGGTCTGTGGATCCGGCTGGCGGTGGACGAGTCGCCGCTGTTCAAGGCGGCGCTGGCGGCCGCCGAGCAGCGGGCCGAGAAGCAGAAGCCGCCGCTGGTGGCGGTGCTGCGCGACCACTGGCGGGACGTGCTGGTGGCGATGGGCGCCCGAATGGCGGAGAACATCTCGTACTACGTGATGACCACCTTCGTCCTGGCGTACGCCGTCGGCCACACCCACCTGCCCAAGCAGACCGCGCTGAACGCCGTACTGATCGGCTCGGCGATCCAGTTCGCGCTGATCCCGCTGTTCGGGGCGCTCTCCGACCGGGTCGGCCGCAAGCCGGTCTACCTGGTCGGCGCGGTCGGCGTCGGCATCTGGGCCTTCGTGTTCTTCGGCATGGTCGACACGAAGAACTTCACCGCGCTGGTCACCGCCATCACCGTCGGCCTGTTCTTCCACAGCATGATGTACGCCCCGCAGGCCGCGTTCTTCGCCGAACTGTTCGCCACCCGCACCCGCTACTCCGGCGCGTCCATCGGCGCCCAGTTCTCCTCCGTCGCGGCCGGCGCCCCCGCCCCGCTGATCGCCACCGCGCTGCTCAAGGACTACGACAGCGCCACCCCGATCGCCGTGTACGTGGCGATCGCCGCCGCGATCACCGTCCTCGCGGTGCTGTGCGGCCGGGAGACCCGCGGCACCGACCTCGCCGAAGGGGACGACGCTCGGGTGGACTCCGTGAAGGCCGCCACGACGGCCTGAGCACTTCCGACAAAATCAGGGCCGCGTCACCGGGCACCCGCCCGGCGGCGCGGCCCCGGCCCGTCCGGGGCCTGTCCGGTCGGCAAGATCGGCCGGACAGGCCCCCGTGCGACGGGCCGCGGGCAACGGGGGCCACGGGGGGCACGAGTGACAGGGAAGACCGAATGGACCGCCACACCACCGCCGCACCGGCGCTGCGCCGACTCCTCGACCTGCTGGCGACCGGCGCCGCCACCGAGGACTTCGGCGAAGTCCTCGCCGACGCCCGTCGGCAGGGCGCACCCGCCCAGGTCCTGACCGAGATCGACGACGCCACCTGGCAGGCCCTGCGGGTGCACCGGACGATGCGTCAGCACCGCCGCCGGGAAGCCGAACTGACGGCGCTGTTCGACACCGCCGGCGATCTCGCCGCCTCCCGCGACCTCGACGCCGTGCTGCAGGCCATCGTCCGCCGCGCCCGGATGCTGCTCGGCACCGACACCGCCTACCTCACCCTCCCCGACGAGCGGGCCGGCGACACCTACATGCGGGTCACCGACGGCTCCGTCTCGCCGATCTTCCAGACCCTGCGGCTCAGCCTCGGCGACGGCCTCGGCGGCCTGGTCGCGCAGACCGCCCGCCCCTACGCCAGCCACGACTACCGCATCGACGAACGCTTCCGGCACACCGGCCAGATCGACGCCGGCGTGCTCGACGAGGGTCTGGTCGCCATCATCGGTGTCCCCCTGCTGCTCGGCGGCACCGTGATCGGCGTGCTGTTCGCCGCCGACCGCACCCCGCGCACCTTCTCCCCCGACGAGGTCGCGCTGCTGTGCACCCTCGCCGCGCACGCCGCGATCGCCCTGGACACCGCCAAGTCGCTGGCCGACACCCGCGCCGCGCTCGCCGAACTCGCCACCGCCAACGCCGTCATCCGCGCCCACGCGGGCTCCGTCCAGCGCGCCGAACAGGCCCATGACCGGCTCACCGACCTCGTACTGCGCGGCGCGGAGGTCGCCGACGTGGCCGCCGAGGTCGCCGCGCTGCTCGACGGCGAGGCCTCCGTCCACGACGCGGAGGGCGCCCCGCTCACCGGCCCCGGCGGCGCCCTCGACGGCCTCTCCGACGCCGTCGCCTCCTCCCGCACCGAGGGCCACGCCGTTCGGCACGGCGCGGACTGGGTGTGCGCGGTGCTGGCCGGCCAGGAACTGCTCGGCTCGCTCGTGCTGCACGGCAGACCCGAGCTGAACGACGCCGACCGGCGGGTGTTCGAACGTGCGAGCGTCGTCACCGCGCTGCTGCTCCTGCTGCGGCGCTCGGTCGCCGAGACCGAGAACCGCGTCCGCGGCGAGCTGCTGGCCGATCTGCTCACCGCCCCCGACCGCGACCCGGCCGGCCTCACCGCCCGCGGCCGCCGCCTCGGCGTGGACCTGGGCCGCCCGCACCTGGTGCTGGTCGCGGTCGCCGCGGACGTCCATGCCCGGGAACGGCTGGCCGGGGCCGCCGCCCGGTACCTGTTCGGCTCGCGCGGCATCAGCGCCGAGTTCGGCGACGGCGTGGTGCTGCTCGTCCCGCACGACGGCACCGGCGACGGCGCGGTCGCCGCCCTCGCCGCGGAGCGGCTGGCCCGGCTGGTCGGGGTGCCCGTCACCGTCGGCACCGGCCGCGCCGCGAGCGGGCCCGGCCCGCTGGCCGCGGCCTACGCGGAGGGGGTGCGGTGCGTCCGGGCCCTGCGGGTGCTCGGCCGCGAGGGGGACGGCGCGTGCGCGACCGACCTCGGCTTCCTCGGCGTCCTGCTCGGCGACGGCCACGACGTCGAGGGCTTCGTCCGCGCGACCCTCGGCCCGCTGCTCGACTACGACGCCAAGCGCGGCACCGAACTGGTCCGCACCCTGCGGGCCTACTTCGACTGCGGCGGGAGCCTGACCCGGGCCAAGGACCTGCTGCACGTCCACGTGAACACGGTCGTCCAGCGGCTGGACCGGGTCGAGGTGCTGCTCGGCCGCGACTGGAACCAGCCGGAACGGGCGCTGGAGCTGCAGCTCGCGCTGCGGCTGCTGCTGTTGTCCGGGGAGTAGAAGAGCGCACGTCTGCAAGGTCGCGTCCACGTGCACGTCATGCCGTGTGTCGCGATCCTGCCGACGTTCGTCCTCCGCTTCGCGGTTCTCCCCCAGCCCCAGGGGGCCGGGAGGTGCCCCCCACGCGCTCCTTGCTTCAGTCGTACAGTTACCAGGTTGGGCTGAGCCGGCCGGCAGGGCAGGAGCGTGTGGTGAGCGAGAACGTGCAGTTCGTGCGGATGGGGATAGGCGAACGGACCGTCCCCTACCAGGAGGCGTGGGCGGAGCAGCAGCGACTGCACGCCTTGCGCGTCGCGGACGAGATTCCGGACACGGTGCTGCTGCTGGAGCACGACCCGGTGTACACGATGGGCAAGCGCACCAACCCGGAGGACCTGCCGCTGGACGGGACGCCGGTGGTGGAGGTGAATCGCGGCGGGGAGATCACCTGGCACGGCCCGGGCCAGCTGGTGGGGTACCCGATCGTGAAGCTGCCGGACCCGATCGACGTGGTGGCGTACGTGCGGCGGCTGGAGGAGGCGCTGATCCGGGCGTGCACCGAGTTCGGGGTGGAGACCACCCGGATCGAGGGCCGCAGCGGGGTGTGGAAGCTCGGCGCGGAGATCCCGGGCGCGGTGGTGGACCCGTCGCAGGTGGTGGAGATCGGCAAGCTGACGCTGCGGATGGGCCTGCCGCTGGGCATCGACCCACGCCTCGCGGGCCCCGAGTACGCCCCGTCCAACGCGGGCCAGCGCGGCGACGACCGCAAGCTCGCGGCGATCGGCGTGCGGGTGGCGCGCGGCGTGACCATGCACGGCTTCGCGCTGAACTGCGACCCGGACATGACGTACTTCGACAAGATCGTCCCGTGCGGCATCCGGGACGCCGGGGTGGCCTCGCTGAGCGGCGAGCTCGCCCGTCCGTTCGCGGTGCGGGACGCGGTGGGAACGGTGGAGCGCACGCTGCGCGAGGTGTTCGCCGAACTGCCCGAGCCGGCCGTCAAGGTCTGATCCCCACGGGACCGGGAATCGGCGCGCCGCGCCCGGTGTTGCCTTCCGAACGAAGGCCCGGGGTCCGGAGCAGGCCACCGAAGCAACGGCGTACCCTTTGGGGTACCCCGTCTAGTTCTAGGAGTCGCACGTGTCCGCTGTCGCACCCGACGGCAGGAAGCTTCTCCGCCTGGAGGTCCGCAACAGCGAGACCCCCATCGAGCGGAAGCCCGAGTGGATCAAGACCAGGGCGAAGATGGGGCCTGAGTACAACGCCCTGCACTCCCTGGTGAAGAAGGAAGGGCTGCACACGGTCTGCCAGGAGGCGGGCTGCCCCAACATCTTCGAGTGCTGGGAAGACCGCGAGGCGACCTTCCTGATCGGCGGCGACCAGTGCACCCGCCGCTGCGACTTCTGCCAGATCGACACCGGCAAGCCCGCCGAGTTCGACCGGGACGAGCCGCGCCGGGTCGCCGAGTCCATCGTCACCATGGACCTGAACTACGCCACCATCACCGGCGTCGCCCGCGACGACCTGGAGGACGGCGGCGCGTGGCTGTACGCGGAGACCGTCCGCCAGGTGCACGCGATGACGGCGGCCCGCGAGGCCGGCCGTACCGGCGTCGAGCTGCTGATCCCGGACTTCAACGCGGTGCCGGAGCAGCTCGCCGAGGTGTTCTCGTCCCGTCCCGAGGTGCTCGCGCACAACGTCGAGACGGTGCCCCGGATCTTCAAGCGGATTCGCCCGGCGTTCCGCTACGAGCGCTCGCTGGACGTCATCACCCAGGCCCGGGCGGCCGGGCTGGTCACCAAGTCCAACCTGATCCTGGGCATGGGCGAGACCCGCGAGGAGGTCAGCGAGGCGCTGGCCGACCTGGTCGACGCCGGCTGCGAGCTGATCACCATCACCCAGTACCTGCGGCCCTCGCTGCGCCACCACCCGGTGGAGCGCTGGGTGAAGCCGCAGGAGTTCGTCGAGCTTCAGCAGGAGGCCGAGGAGCTGGGCTTCGCCGGTGTGATGTCCGGCCCGCTGGTGCGTTCCTCGTACCGGGCCGGTCGGCTGTACCGGCAGGCGCTGGAACGTCGCGAGCAGGCGGCGGTCTGAGCCGGTAGTCGCTTTTTCCGGTAGTCGCTTTTGAAGGGCGGGCCCGATCGGGCCCGCCCTTCGGCGTTCGGGGAGCTGCCTGGGCGTGCGCTCCGGCGTTCGGGGAGCTGTCCGGGCTAACCGCCGACGTTTCACGTGGCATTGACGGTCGGGTCACCGTACGGTAACGGGCGTCCGGGACGCTGAAGCGGTACCCGGGTCGAGGAGTTGGTGTGGTCATGCGTACCGGACTCAGGACCGCCCTGCGGCGGGCCGAACAGCTGTTGCTGATCCGCGGCGCGCGCCGCAACGCGTGGGCGGCGGTGTGCGAGAACCGCCGGCTGGCGGGCGAGCGCGAGCAGCCCGAACGGGTGCCCGAACGCAGCGCGTGAACCGCTGGTGACGTCGGGGTCGTGTTCGGGAAAGTCCAGGGTCACGGAACCGGCACCGCTTGGATGATCGCCACCCATGCCACGTACCATGAGCGGTATGGCGAGGCAAAAATCCGATACTCCTGGGCGGCTCGCACAGATCCGCCAGGCATATGTCATGACCAAGCAGGTCGACTCCAAGATCGGCCTGATCATCGCCGGCGTCGGCCTGCTGACCTTCGGCGTGTTCCTCGCCATCGGCTTCGCCCTGGACCACCCGGTCTACCTGGGCATTCTCGGTTTCGTGGTGGCGGTGCTGGCGGTCGCGATCGTGTTCGGCCGCCGCGCCGAGCGGGCCGCGTTCGGGCAGATGGAGGGCCAGCCGGGCGCGGTCGCCGCGGTGCTGGGCAACATCCGCCGCGGCTGGAGCGCCAACCAGACCCCGGTCGCGGTCACCCGCAGCCAGGACGCGGTCTACCGCGCGGTCGGCCGGGCCGGCATCGCGCTGATCGGTGAGGGCAACCCGAACCGGGTGCGTCCGCTGCTGGCGTCCGAGAAGAAGAAGATGTCCCGCGTCGTCGGCGACGTGCCGGTGCACGACATCATGGTCGGCAACGGCGAGGACCAGATCCCGCTGAAGAAGCTGCAGATCCACCTGATGCGGCTGCCGCGGGCGATCACCGCCGCCCAGGTCACCGAGACCAACGACCGGCTGCGGGCGCTCGGCGACCTGCTGTCGAAGGCGCCGATCCCCAAGGGCCCGATGCCGAAGGGCGCCCGGATGCCCAAGGGCGGCGCGCGCTAAGCAGCCACTCCCCCCGTAGGACACCACGGCCCCGCTCGCGAGATTCCTCTCCGCGAGCGGGGCCGTTCGACGTTCCCTGGCCTTTTCGGCGCTCTATGGCCCTGGCGGCGTCAGATCCGGACCTCGACGGTGCCGACGGCCTTGTCGTGCAGGCCGCGGGTGTCGCGGTCCCAGACGGCGGCCGGGATGATCAGGCACAGCAGGAAGGTGCGCAGCAGCACCTGCGGGATGGTCGCGCGGCGGCCGTCCAGCCGGATCACCCGCAGGCCGAACAGACGCTTGCCGACGGTGGTGCCGGTGGTGGCCAGGAACAGCACGGTGACGGCGTAGAACAGCGGGGTGGTCCACAGGTTGGCCGATCCCTGGTCGCCGTGCGCGATCAGGCCGTAGGCGACCAGGCTGACCAGCCAGCCGTCCACGAACAGGGCACCGATCCGGCGGCCGGGGCCGGCCATCGAGCCGGGGCCGGAGCGCGGCAGGCCGAGGCGCTCGCCGCGGTAGCCGAAGTCGGCGCCCATCTTCTCGGCGGCCGCTTTCGGGCCGTCGATCCACGATCCGAGTGCTTCTCTGGTGTCCACGGACCCACCCTAACCGGGCTTACCGCCGAACCCGTTCGCGGGCCCGCGGCCGGGCACGCCGGGCCGGAATCCCGTCGGGGTGAACCGGGGTTCGCCCGACTGCCCCAAGTGGTCTGGACCATGTGCCGCACATCGCTGCTGCGAGCTTGGCGATTTGCCCGGAACCATGCTGTTTTGCCACCCACCGGAATGGCCTGGTTAACATGTGGGAAACAGTCGGGTCACGATCAGGAAACGGCCCATTCCTATCGTGAGCCCCCTGCACGGGGGCTCCCGTCGCCCGTGACGGAGGCTCAGACCGCACGCCGAGGAGGAGTACGGATGTTCACCAACGCCGACGAGGTGAAGCAGTACATCGCCGACAACGACATCAAGTTCGTCGACGTCCGGTTCTGCGACCTGCCGGGCGTGCTGCAGCACCTCGCGGTTCCGGCCGACACCTTCGACCCGACCGAGACCCTGATGTTCGACGGCTCCTCGATCCACGGCTTCCAGGCCATCCACGAGTCCGACATGGCCCTCGTCCCGGACCTCGCCACCGCCCGGCTGGACCCGTTCCGCACCGAGAAGCACCTCAACATCAACTTCTTCATCCAGGACCCGATCACCGGCGAGGCCTACAGCCGCGACCCGCGCAACGTGGCCCGCAAGGCCGAGGCCTACCTCGCCTCCTCCGGCATCGCCGACACCGCGTACTTCGGGCCCGAGGCCGAGTTCTACGTCTTCGACTCGGTGCGCTTCGAGACCAGCGCCAACGCGTCCTACTACCACATCGACTCGGTGGCCGGCGCCTGGAACACCGGCTCCGCGGAGGGCGACGTCCGCGGCTACAAGGTCAAGTACAAGGGCGGGTACTTCCCCGTCCCGCCCGTCGACCACTTCGCCGACCTGCGCGCCGAGATGTCCCTCGAACTCGGCCGCGCCGGGCTGACCGTGGAACGTCAGCACCACGAGGTCGGCACCGCCGGGCAGGCCGAGATCAACTACCGGTTCAACACCCTGCTGCATGCCGCGGACGACCTGATGCTGTTCAAATACATCATCAAGAACGTGGCCTGGCGGGCCGGCAAGACCGCCACCTTCATGCCCAAGCCGATCTTCGGCGACAACGGCTCCGGCATGCACGTCCACCAGTCGCTCTGGACGGGCGGCACCCCGCTGTTCTACGACGAGCAGGGCTACGCGGGCCTGTCCGACATCGCCCGCCACTACATCGGCGGCATCCTCAAGCACGCCCCGTCGCTGCTCGCCTTCACCAACCCGTCGGTGAACTCCTACCACCGCCTGGTGCCCGGCTTCGAGGCCCCGGTCAACCTGGTCTACTCGCAGCGCAACCGCTCCGCCGCGATCCGGATTCCGATCACCGGCTCGAACGCCAAGGCCAAGCGCATCGAGTTCCGCGCCCCCGACCCGGCGTCCAACCCCTACCTGGCCTTCTCCGCCATGCTGATGGCCGGCCTCGACGGCATCAAGAACAAGATCGAACCCGCCGAGCCCGTCGACAAGGACCTCTACGAACTCGCCCCCGACGAACACGCCGCCGTCCCCCAGGTCCCCGCCTCCCTCAGCGCCGTCCTGGACGCCCTCGAAGCCGACCACGAATACCTGCTGGCCGGTGGCGTCTTCACCACCGACCTGATCGAAACCTGGATCGACTACAAGCGCACACAGGAAATCGCCCCGATCGCCCTGCGGCCGCACCCGCACGAGTTCGAGCTGTACTACGACCTGTAGGAGCGCCTCCGACCTGCGCAGGTCGGGGCTCGCGGTGATCTCTCAGCAGCCTGAACCGCCACCGCACGATCCGCGCTCACGTGACATTGACGAGCAGCACACGGGGGCGAACACGCGCGGCGAGAGTCGCCCCCTGCCGGGGATGGCAACCCGGCAGCAACCTGGTCCTTGACGCCGGTCACGCGGTCGCGACGGCGGGTCCTTGTCGCCGCGCTGCCGCCAGGGCAGCAGTGGGAGGGTGGATACAGGGCTCCAGCTGATCACCGATCCGAGTGATCATCGCCGGGAGGTTGACGATGCGGACGCACAACGCCCCGGGCAAGTCACCAGACGGGTGTGCGGCACGAACCAGAGCCGCGCCGGAAAGCGGGCAGCCGAGCGGGAGAGCGGCCGGCCGGGCGAGCGTACGACGTGCCCGGCGCACAGCCGAGTGGGGCCGGGCGAAGTATGTCGGGTCCTGGGCCGAGAACCTGTGGCAGCGGCTGAACGCGGTGGACTTCCTCAATCAGGCGCTCCAGCTGGCCGCGACGCTGCTGCTGTGCGCCGTTCCGTTCCTGCTGATCGTGTCTGCTCTGGCCGGGAGGGTCGCCGGGCGCAGACTGCTCCCGGGTGCCGTCGCCACCGGCCTGTTCTGGATCGGCATGCTGATCGTCTTCCGCTTCACCTTCTCCGGCATGATCGTCAGCGACGACACGAAGTACGGGCCGATCGGGGTCGTCTTCTCCCTCATGGCGTTCTTCATCGCGACCGGAGTGGTGATCATCCTGGGCGCGGCCACCGGCATGATGGGGGACGAGCGCGGCATGTCCTGGCGTGCCGCGATCAGCAGAATGCGGCGGGCATCATGAGCGCGCGGAGCGGAGCGACTCCACAGGAGCGGGTGGCAGACCGGCCGCCCTCCGTGAGGGTCGTCTGGGCCACACTGCGTGTGGTGGGGTCGGTCGCCTTACTGGTGGCCGCGTACTACCTGCTGCCCTTGGACCACTTCTCCACGGGCGTTGCCGTCACCGTGCTCTTGGTCGGACTGGCGGGATTCGTCGCCCTGGTCGCCGTTCAGGTCCGAGCGATCCTCCTCGCCCGGCACCCGGGGCTGCGGGCCGTCGAGGCGTTGGCCACCAGTGTCCCGTTCTTCCTGCTGCTGTTCGCGGGTACCTACGTCACACTGGCGGCCCAGTCGCCTTCCAGCTTCGGTGAGCACCTCTCCCACACCCAGGGGCTCTACTTCACCGTCACCGTGTTCTCCACCGTCGGGTTCGGCGACATCACGGCCAAGAACGACACGGCGCAGCTGGCGGTCACCGTGCAGATGCTGGCCGACCTGATCATCTTCGGCCTGGCCATCAAGGTGGTCGTGGGTGCCGTCCGCCGCGGCCGGGAACGCAGGAACGCCGAGGTGAATGCCCGGGCCAGCGCGGAGGACGGTGAGTGAGAACCAGGATCAGGCCCTCGGCGGCGGCGTCTTGGCGGTGCGGGCAAGCAGCCCGGCCAGCAGCATGACGATCACGCCGATACCGACTCCGCAGGCCGTCCACAGCACCCGGTAGCCCTCGGCGGCATAGTCGGAGGGCTGCGGAAGATCGGTCAGGATCAGCACCCCTGCGGCGATGGCCGCGGTGTAGAGGGTGTGGTTCAGGAAGCGGATACCGACCGCGTGCACGAACAGGACGAGCGCGACGACTTCGAGTCCGCGCGTCATCGCGAACAGCTTGAGACCGGTCTCGCTGGCCGGAAGCAGGAGCAGCAGCGCCGCCGCGATGGAGCCGATCAGCGCGCCGACCAGGGCGCTGGAGGGAGACGAGGGTGGACTGCTCCAGGCTCGGCTTCATCGCGATCACGGCCGCGCCCGAAATCCAGTAGCCGTGCGGCAGGTCCAGCCCGAAGGCGAGGGCGACGGTGCCGCCGATGACCAGGGCGCGGATCACCGCGAACATGATCAGCGGCCGGGTCAGTGGCCTCCGCGCGGTATCGCCGGGCAGCTCCACGAACGGCTGGGGCAGATCCCGGCGCCCACGGATCAGCCACTCGACGAACGTCAGCGCGATCCACAGCGCCGCCCCGCCGGTCCAGGCGAGCACCTGCGCCCGGGCAGCGACCCGCCGAAGATTCCCCGACACAGCGCCCGGTGCCGGACGGCGGTCACTCATCAGTGCCGCCCCCCCGTGCCGCGATCGGGACGGCCGTCGAGGCTGCGCCGGGCGCGGTCGCAGACTCGCGATGTGAAGTGAGTGCGAAATGAGCGCGCGGGGATCGAACTCGGCGAGAGGCGCACAGCGGCCATGGGATCTGCCGAGCTCGGCCGCGAACTCGGCGGTGAGACCTTTGTTTCCGCAGGTCGGAACCTCGCTGACCTGCGGAAACGCTGGCCGGTTCGGCGAGCGGGTTCAAGAGGACCCGGTGCGCTGCTCCCACATCGTGGAAGCGCTCACCTGACCCCCGTAAAGGCCCGGCTGCCGTCATGGAACCCGGCGCCGTGGGGAGTTCGCGCCGTCAGTTGGCGGATGGCGGGAGGCGGTCGGGGAGGAGGTGGCCGAGCATCTCCCGTAGCTGCGCCGTCTCGTCCTGGGGCAGGGGCAGCAACGGCGGCCGTGGCGGCCCGGACGGGCGGTTCTGGATGTCGAGGCCCGCCTTGATGGCCCGGGGAAGGCCGTGGTTGACGATGAAGCGCAGGAAGGGCAGCAGCTCCCGCAGCAGTGCGTCCGCGCGGTCGTCGTGTCCGGCGACGGCCGCGGCGTGGAGTTCCAGCACCCACTCCGGTACGAGGCAGGGGGCGGCCGTGCACCAGCCGACGGCTCCGGCGCGGAAGGCGTCCAGGGCGACCGGGTTGCTGCCGTTGTAGACGGACAGCTCTCCGTCGGACAGCTCACGGATGGCGCGGAAGCGGGACACCTCGCCCGAACTCTCCTTGACCATGGTGAGGTTGGGGATCTTCCGGGCGAGCGCGACCACCGCCTCCGGGCGCAGGTCCACACCGCTGGTACCGGGGTTGTTGTAGAGCATCATCGGCAGGTCGGTGGCACGGGCCACCTCGCTGTAGTGGCGGGCGAGTTCGTCCTCGGTCAGCTTCCAGTACACCTGAGGCAGCACCATGATCGCGGTGGCGCCGTGGCGGGCGGCCACGCGGGCGCGGCGGACCGTGCCTTTGGTGCTCCAGTGGGAGACGCCGACGAGGGTCGGCACCTGCCCGGCCACCGTGTTGAGGGTGGTCTCGCAGACCGCGTCCCACTCCTTGTCCGTCAGGTAGGCGCTCTCGCCGGTGCTGCCCAGCGGAGCGACGGCGTGGCTGCCGGCGGCGACGAGGTCGCCGGTGAGGCTTCGCAGCGCGGGCAGGTCGACCTCGCCGGTGATGGCGTCGAAGGGGGTGACCGGGTAGGAAATGATGCCCTTCAGGGGCGGGTTGGCCATCAGAGTTCCACCTGTCCGGTCACGCAGTCGGGGTGGTTGCGCAGCGCCTTGCGTGCGTAGTAGTCGAAGTTCGCCCTGCTGCGCCGGTCGGTGGAGGTCCAGTCGTGGGCCTCACGGGCCAGAGCCGGGTCCAGGGGCTGGATTGTCCCCGCCGACATCGCCAGCAGCTGCAGGCGGGCGGCCCGTTCGATGAGCAGCGCCAGGGTGCACGCCTCCTCGACCGTGGAGCCCGTCACCAGCTGGCCGTGGTGGGCCAGCAGGATGGCCCGCTTGTCGCCGAGGGCGGCGGAGATGATCCTGCCCTCCTCGTTGCCCACCGGCACGCCCGGCCAGTCCTTGAGGAAGGCGCAGTCGTCGTACAGCGGCGTCATGTCCATCTGGGAGACCACCAGCGGCACTTCCAGCATGGCGAGTGCGGCCGTGTGCAACGGGTGCGTGTGGATGATGCAGTTGACGTCCGCGCGCTCCCGGTAGATCCAGGAGTGGAAGCGGTTGGCGGGGTTGGGCATGCCCTCCCCCTCCAGGACTTCCAGGTCCTCGTTCACCAGCAGCAGGTTGTCCTCGGTGATCTCGTCGAAGCCCAGCCCCAGACGCTGGGTGTAGTAGGTGCCCGGCTCCCGCCCACGGGAGCTGATCTGCCCGGCGAGGCCCGAGTCGTGGCCGCCGTCGTAGGCGATCCGGCAGGTGAGCGCCAGCTTCTGGCGCGTGGTCAGTTTCGAGTCCCCGAAGTGCCGGTTCATCTGCCGCTCGGCGCGGTCGACGAGGACGTCCTTCGAGTCCTGCAGCGTTTTCGCCATGTGTCTCTGCTCCCGCTCTCCGACCCTGCCCCGGTGGCAGGGCCTGCGTCCGGAGCCGCAGCTCCGGAGGAAACCTCGTTCACCATAGGACACAAGGTTTCCTGGCGGCAAGAGTGACCCGCCCCGGGCAAGGCGCCCGCAGCCCCGGCACGCCAAGGGAGGCCCGCGACGGGCGCCGGCGGGCTGCACCTCCCAGGCATGCCGGTCACGCCGCGGCGTAGCATTGTTCGCTATAGGACACGAGGTGTCATCAGGAGCGGACGGCACGCTCCGCAGCGCACGGCCCCGTCGATTCGGGGGTACGGGAGAGGGAGACGCCAGTGATCAACCGGGTGCGCCGACTGCGCAAGGAACGGCTGATGACCCTGGAGGCGCTGGCCGAGCGGTCCGGCGTCACCAAGAGCTACCTGTCGAAGGTCGAACGCGGGCAGAGCGTTCCCTCGATCGCCGTGTGCGCCTCCCTGGCCAAGGCCCTCGAAGTCCCCCTGGACAGCCTCTTCGCCGACGCCGACGAGCTGAGCGAGGTCACTGTCACCCGGGCCGCGGAACGCCAGGCCCTGACCTCCCCGGACGAGCCCGGCACCCGCTACGAGGGCATGGCACTCGACGCCGGCGCCAAGGGCATGACCCCGTTCATGCTCTACCCGCCGCTCGACGACGGCCCCGCCGTCTTCCGGGACCACCCCGGCGAGGAGTTCGTCTTCGTCCACGCGGGACGGGTCGAACTGGTCCTCCCCTCACGCGCGATCACGCTCGACCCCGGCGACTGCGCCTACTTCAAGGCCACCACGCCCCACCGGCTCCGCTCCCTGGGAACCAGGCGCGCCACCGTCCTCCTCCTGGTCTCCAGCGACTACGACACTCCGGACGGCGCCTGGCCCCCGCACTCCCGCCTGCCCTGAGATGCCCGTCAGAACGACGACGTGCAGGGGCGCCCGCGGAAACCGTGCGGTGCCGGACGGATCGTCCGGCACCGCACCCGCGCGGAGGAGCGGTCAGCAGGTGAGAACCGGACCCGCCCAGTCGGCGTGGTCACTGTTGTTGCCGTCGCCGCCGTCGGTGACGACCAGGTGCAGCTCGTTGGCACCGGCGAGGTCGGCGGTGAGGTGCTTGGCGCCGGCAGCGGCGTTCAGCACGCCGCTGTCGGCGACCTTGGTGCCGTCCTTCCAGATCTGGAAAGCGACGGTGCCGCGGCCCATGGCCTCGGCATCGACACCGACATCGGTGGTCAGCGAGGTGCAGGTGCCGCCGAGGTAGTAGACGATCTCGCTGAACGCGTTGGTGCCCAGGCCCTTGGCGTAGGTCGCGCCGTTGATGGTGATGGTGCGTCCGTCGCCGGACTGGTTGTCGCCGTTGCTCATGTCCTTCTCGACCTGGCCCCAGCCGTTGCTCGCGGAGGTCCAGGTGAGGTCGGAGAGCTGGTGGGCGCCGGCGGCGGGGCCGTTACCGCAGGCGATCTTGGCGTCGGCCCAGTCGGCGTGGTCCCAACTGGTGCCGTCGCCGCCGTCGGTGACCGCCAGGCGCAGGGTGCTGGCACCGGTGAGGTCGACGGTGAGCTTCTTGGCCGCGTCCTTGCCGGTGAGCTTTCCGCTGTCGGCGGCGAGGGTTCCGTCCTTGAAGATCTGGAAGACGGCGGAGCCGTTGCCGGACGTCTCGTCGTCGATGCCGACACTGGTCACCAGGTTCTTGCAGGTACCGCCGAGGTTGAAGGTGATGTCGCTGGCGGCGTTCGTGCCGATGCCCTTGGCGTACGTGGTGCCGCGGATGGCCAGGGTGCGGCCGTCACCGGCGACCCAGTCACCGTTGCTGTGGTCGCGCTCGGCCGGGCCCCAGCCGTTGACCTGGGCGAGGAACGGCAGGTCGCTCAGGTAGCTCATGCCGGTGGGCGGCGGGACGGGCACGCTCGGGGTGACCCGGAACATCGCGGTGCCGTGGCCGGGGACCGTGGCGCTGATCGCCCCGGTACTGATGGTGGTCTTCTTCGACCACAGGTCCTTGACCGTGTACGAGGGCGCGCCGGCGATGCCGACGGCCTGCACGGTGGTGGTGATGGTGGCCTCGTAGGAGCCCTCGTTGGTGAGGGTGACCGCGCGGCTGCCGTCGGCCAGCGGCTTCGACATGACGACCAGGCCGTTGTCGCTGGAGACCACCGAGCCCTGCTTGCCCAGCGGATCCTGGTCGACCGCGATGACGTCGGCGTTGGTGAGGATGTCGAACGTCTCCTGCTGGGCGGTGCGCAGGTCGGCGCCGATCAGCAGTGGTGCGGCCATCTCGGCCCAGAGGCTGAAGTGAGTGCGGTACTCGGTGCCGGTCATGCCGCCGTTGCCGACTTCCAGCATGTCCGGGTCGTTGAAGGCGCCGGCCTTGGCGTAGGCGGACAGTCCCTGGTTGGCGTGCGCGATGGAGATCATGCTCTGCCAGTTGTCGCTGATGTCGCCGGTGGTGCGCCAGGAGTTGCCGACCGGCTGCGCCCAGTTCCACGGGCCGCTGGAGCCCCAGTCACAGATGCTGTAGAGGATCGGCCGGCCGGTCTTCTTCAGCGCGTCGCCCATTGCCTTGTAGCGGGTCTGTGCATCGACACCCATGTTGTTGCAGTTGTCGTACTTGAGGTAGTCGACGCCCCAGGAAGCCCACAGGTTGGCGTCCTGCTGCTCGTGGCCGAGGCCGCCGGGGAAGCCCTGGACGTCGCAGGTGTGGATGCCGGCGCTCGAGTAGAGGCCGAACTTCAGGCCCTTGGCGTGAACGTAGTCCGCGAGCGCCTTGATGCCGTGCGGGAACCGGACCGGGTCGGGCACCAGGTTGCCGGACAAGTCCCGGGCGGGCAGCGCCCAGCAGTCGTCGAGGTTGATGTACTGGTAGCCGGCCGCCTTGAGGCCCTTGCTGACGAACAGGTCGGCCATTCCCTTGACCAGGTTCTCGTTGAACTGGGACCCGCACCAGGTGGTGTTCCAGTTGTTGAAGCCCATCTGGGGGGTCAGGTTGATGCCGTTGTCGAGTGCCAGCGCCGGTGGGGCAGTGGCAAGTTGGGCGCCGACGACGAGCGCGCCGCCACCGGCCAGCAGGGTGAGGGACGTCAACGCCGCACTGACGCGGCGGGACAGTTTTACGCGTACGGATGGCAAGGTTCCTCCCCGGGAACGGACGTGCGGAACTCGACCGCACGGAAAGTGGATCGAGTAAGGAGTCGTCACACGGTCCGCCGACGCCGTGGCGCGGACCGTGCGGAGTCGGGCGGCTCCTCGGCGGAGGGTGCGGGGACCTGAGGCGGCGCCGCCCCGCACCCTCCGGGCTGGTGGGTCCGCCGCGTCAGGACAGCAGGCTCCAGGACTGGCCTGCGGCCGATCCGTCGGGCTGGTTGAGGACGACGGCGGACGTGGGTGTGGACTGCGGGGCGTCCAGGACGAGGCCGGTGGCCACGCTGGTGATGGTCAGTGCACCGGTGGCGGTGTTCTGAACGACGCGCCACTTCTGGTACGGGCTGTCGGGGTCGTAGCTGTTGAGGACCCGCGCTGCGGTGCCGGGCGTGGCCGGTCCGGTCAGGGTGCCGTGGACCTGGGTGTCGGTGTAGCAGTCGTCGGTGATGTGCACCGTGCCGTCACCGTTGGCGTCGAAGCGCCACCGCTCCGACGTGTGCCAGTCCCACCAGGTGTTGACGTCGGTGGTGGAGCCGTCGGGGGCGCTGCACATGCCCCGGACCTCCAGGACCTGGCCGCCGGTGCCGGCGGCACTGATGCCGTGGTAACGGCCGTCGCCGATCACCGTCGCGGGGACGGTGACGGGCAGGGCCTTGAGCCGGTACATGGCGACGCCGTGCGGGGCGACCGAGGCGCCGAGCGTGCCGGTGACGTTGCCGGTGGCGCCGGTCCACAGCTCCTTGGCGGAGTAGCCGGGGCCGGTGAGTCCGAGCGCGCTCAGGGTGGTGGAGACGGTCTGGCTGGAGTTCGGGTCCTGGTTGACCAGCAGGACGGCGGTGTCGCCGTTCGCCAGCTGCCGCTTGAGGACCAGCGGGGCGGTGGGACTGTTCGGCGGGTCGCCGACCAGGGTGGCGGGCTTGCCGAGGCTGTCCTGGTCGACGGCGATGACGTCGGCGTTCTTGTAGATGGCGAGCGCGGAGTCGCTGATGCCCGTTGACCAGGTGTAGCCGCGGTCGCTGTGCTGGGAGTCGGCGGCGCTGCGCAGGTCGGCGCCGGAGATCAGCGGGGCGGCCGTCATGGCGAGGATCGACATCTCGCTGCGCGATTCGGTGTCGCTCATCGGCTTGTGGCAGGTGCAGGTGTCGGTGACGCCGTAGAGGCCGTACGGGTCGAGCCAGCCGGCGAACATCATGTCCATGTCGTTCCAGCTCCCCGGCCGGACATTGCCCGGATACTGCAGCGCGGTCTGCAACTGGCCGTTGTGGAGCACGCCTTCCAGGTCCGGGCCGCGGTCGCCGCCGATCCGGCAGAGGTTCGCGACCTGACCGCACCAGATGCCGGTCGGCGCGTAGCCGGGGGCCTGCCGGGCGGGGGTGCCGGCCGCTCTGATCACCGGGTCGGTGCGGGCGGGGTCGTCACCGGCCAGCAGGTACGGGATGCCGGTGTGCACGGGCTGGGCGGACACGCTCAGCACGACGCGCGGTCGGCCCTGGGCGGCGGAGGCGGCGTCCAGGGCACGCTGGAAGTCCTGCGTGCGGGCGTAGATGGAGCGGGTCAACTCCCGGCCCTCGCCCTGGGTTCCGTAGTTGTACCCGTCCGGACCGGTGATCGGCGGGCCGTAGGGGCAGTCGTCGTACTTGACGAAATCGACACCCCAGGCGACGAAGTCGGCGGCGTCGGTCGACTCGTGCCCGAGACTGCCCGGGTGCCCCTGGCAGGTGGTGTAGGTGCCGGTGGCATAGAGGCCGAACTTCATACCCTTGGTGTGGGCGTACCACGACAGGTACTGGATGCCGTTGAGGGTCTGCCCGTTGACGGTGTGGGCCGGGAAGTGGTCCGGGTCCGGTATCAGGTGTCCCGTCGTCAGGTCGAAGCCGTTGCCGTCGGTACCGCTGACGGGGTTGCGGTCGGCGTCGTACAGCTGCATCGCGCCGTAGGAGTTCTTGACGAGGTCGGTGGTCTGTCCGTCGCGGTGGGACAGCGACCAGCCGTCGTCGATGGTGACGGTGTCGTAGCCGGCCGCCACCAGGCCCTTGGACGACATGAAGTCGATGGTCCGGACGACCTGCTGCTGGGTCACCGCGGTGCCCAGGGTGTTCCAGGAGTTCCAGCCCATCGGTGGAGTGAGGGCGAGGCCGTTGTCGAGGGCCGCGGCGGGGGCGGAGTCGGCAAGGACGGCCGTGAGGCCGGATGCCGCGAGGGACAACGCCGCAAGGGTGTGCAGCAGGGTGCGGGGCATGGATGGACGCATGGGGGCGCTCCAGGTGAGCCTGCGGGGGACCGTGACATGCCGGTGGGTTCTGTTGAATCCATCTCCAGAGATCGACGGCTGGAGGAATCTTCAAACAGAAAGCAACACATGGTAGCCAGACAGGAATCGAGCACTCAAGACCCCGAACGCGCCGTCTTCACGAAGCTTCAGGCCGAACTGGCGCTTGACTGCACCAGAGAACGCCACGGGAGGGTGTCCACACACCCTCCCTCTTGACATGTTTGTGCAATGGCACTGTGATATGTCGGGTCGCGTTTGAGCATGTTTGTTTCTGGTGGTTTGACGGGCCACCAGAGCCTGCGCGACGGAGCCAGGAGTCCCTTCCCCATCGCGTTCGACGAAAAGGAGCCTCCCCTCATGTCCCGTGCCATCAACTGCCGTGCCGCCGCAGGACTCCTGCTCGCCCTGGGCCTGACCGCCACCGCCTGCTCCACCGGCCAGGAGTCCACCTCCGGTGCCCCCTCGGTCGCCCCGGTCGGCGGAAAGATCTCGATCACCTACCTGCAGAAGCAGGGCGACCAGGAGTACTTCGTCGGCGAGGCGGCCGGTGCGAGAGCAAAGGCCGCCGAACTGGGCATCGACATCAAGGTGGTGAACCTCGGCAACGACGCCAACAAGACCATCAGCGAGGTGCAGTCCGCGATCGCGCAGAAGACCAACGGCATCATCGTGGTCGTGCCCGACCCGGCCGTCGGCCCGCAGGTCGTGCAGACCGCGAGGGACGCGAGGATCGCCCTGCTCACCTCGGACGATCAGGTCTGCGCCACCGGACCGGACCCGGCGAAGTGCGCCAAGTCCGACCTGGTGCCGCGAATCGGCTTCTCCGGCGCGCAGATGGGCGGCGAGGTCGGCAAGCGCGCCGCCCAGGAGTTCAAGAAGGCCGGCTGGAACGCCGCCGACACCCGGACAATCTCCGCCTGGAAGCAGGACGTCACCGTCTGCGGCGACCGGGTCAAGGCCGCCCGGGAAGCCTTCGACTCCGCCGTCTCCGGGGTCCGGAACATCGACGTCGCCACCGACAACACCCCGACCGGCGCGCAGGACAAGGTCGCTGCGACGGTCACCGCCAATGCCGGGGTCAAGCACTGGGTGGTCTGGGGCTGCAACGACGAGAACGTCCAGGGCGGCGTCACCGCCCTGCAGAACGCCGGCGTCAGCCCCGACGACATCGACGGCGTGGGCCTCGGCGCCTACCTCGCCTGCAAGGCCTGGAGCGGCGGCAAGCCCTCCGGGATGAAGGCCGCCCTGTTCATCAACGGCAGGGACGTCGGCGCACTCGCCGTCCAGACCGTGTACGACCGGCTGAAGAACAACAAGGAGATGCCCGCCGAGGCGTTCGCCCCCACCACCATGGTCGACGCCTCCACCTGGAAGAGCGCCGGCGTCACCTGCAACTGACGATCCTTCCCCGCGGTCGCCCGGTGGGGCGGGCGACCGTCCCCACTCCGCCGCTCCAGTCCCGAGGTGACCCAGCAGTGAGCAGAGCACACCCCTCGGCCTCGAACTCCCGGCCACCCGCCGACCCACCCCCCGCCGCCGGGGCGCGGGTCGAGGGGATCACCAAGCGGTTCGGCGCGGTGCAGGCCCTGAGCGACGTGACCCTCGACCTCCCCAGCGGCAGAGTCACCGCCCTCATGGGTGAGAACGGGGCCGGCAAGTCCACTCTTCTGAAGATCCTCACCGGCGACCACCAGCCCACCGAGGGACGCGTCCTCCTGGACGGGCGACCGGTCGAGCTGCGCTCCCCGGCCGACGCGCGGGCCGCCGGCATCCGGATCATCCCGCAGGAACCCGAGATCATCCCGCACGTCTCGGTCGCCGAGAACGTCTACACCGGGTCCCTGCCCCGCCGGGCCGGCCGCCGCCTCGACCGGGCCGAACTGCGCCGCCGGATCACCGCGGACCTCAATCGGTTCGGGTTCGCCGACGTCCTGGAACCCGATCTCCTCGGATCACAACTGACGGCTGCCCAGCGCCAGTTGGTCGAGATCCTGCGGGCGCTGACCGGCCGAACCGCCGCCCGGGTCATCGCGTTCGACGAGCCGACCTCCTCACTGTCCGAGCACGAGGTCGACGCGTTGTTCGCACTGATCAACCGCTTGCGCGACCAGGGCGTCGCCGTCATCTACGTATCGCACCGGATGCAGGAGATCTTCCAGCTCGCCGACCGCATCGCCGTCCTGCGCGACGGAGCCCTGATCGGCGTCCAGGATGCCAGGACCACCACCGAAGGCGACCTGGTACGCCTGATGGTCGGCCGCGACCTGTCAACGATGTCCGTCCGCCGACCCGCCGTCACCGACCGGGTCGTCCTGGACGTCCGTGACCTGACGACGGACCGGGTCCACGGCATCGACCTGCGCATCCACGCGGGCGAAGTGGTCGGCGTCGCCGGACTGATCGGCGCCGGACGCTCCGAACTTGCTCTCGCGCTCGCCGGGGACCTGCCCGTCCGCTCCGGCAGCGTCACCCTGGACGGGCAGCCGCTGCCGTCCGGCAACCCCGGAGCGGTGATCCGCGCCGGCCTCGGTCTGGCCCCGGAGGAGCGGAAGGCGCAGGCGCTGTTCCTGCACCGCACGATCCGGGACAACACCTCCATCGCGGTACTGGAGCGACTGCGCCGCTTCCGCTTCGTCAAGCGAGGAGCGGAACGCGACCTCGCCCAGGAGTACACCGACCGCCTGCGGGTACGCGCACCGTCCATCGAGCACGAGGTCCGCAAGCTCTCCGGCGGCAACCAGCAGAAGGTCGTTCTCGCCCGCTGGCTCGCCCGCAAGCCCAAGCTGCTGATCCTCGACGAGCCCACCCGCGGCATCGACGTCGGCGCCAAGGCCGAGATCTACCAGATCATCGCCGATCTCGCCGAACAAGGCGTCGCCCTGCTGGTGATCTCTTCCGAACTGCCCGAACTGCTCGGCCTCGCCGACCGGATCGTCGTCATGCAGAACGGCCGCACCACCGGTGAGCTGAACCGTGAGGAGGTCACCGAGGAGGCCGTCCTCGCCCTCGCGATGGCCGATGACATCAGCACGAGCGCCCCAGGAGCGACCTCATGACAACCGCCACCACACCGCCTGCCGTCTCGGACAACGGAGGCCGACGCCGGCCCGCCGCAAGGATTCCCGTACTGGGCGCCATCGGCGGGCAGAACCTCAGCCTGATCGGCGCCCTGGTCGCGGTCCTCACCGTCTTCGGCCTCCTCAACGACAACTACCTCAGCCTCACCAACATGCAGGTGATCGCCGAGGCCGCCACCATCACCGGCCTGCTCGCCGTCGTCCAGACCGTCGTCATCATCTGCGGCGGACTCGACATCTCGGTCGGCTCCCAGGCGGGCGTCGCCTCCGTCGTCAGCGCCATGGCCTTCACCTCTGCCGGCTCCAACGCCTTCGCGGGCATGGCCGCCGCCGTCGCCGTCGGCCTGCTGATCGGCATCCTCAACGGCGCGATCATCGTGTACGGCCGGGTCAACCCCACCATCGCCACCCTCGCCGGCCTCGCCGCCTACAAGGGCCTCGCCCAACTCCTGTCCGACGGCCGGGCCCAGGGCTACGTCCTCAACAATGCCGTCTTCGTCTTCCTCGGCCGGGGCAGGATCGCCGGACTTCCGGTCATGGTCTGGATCCTCATCGCCGTCGCCCTCGCCGTCCATGTCCTGCTCACCTACACCGACATCGGCCGCAACATCTACGCCATCGGCGGCAACGACACCGCCGCCCGCCTCGCCGGCATCAACATCAACAAGTACCTGGTCGCCGTCTACGCCCTCATCGGCACCGCCGCCGCCATCGCCGGCATCCTGCTCACCGCCCGCACCGGCAGCGGACAGCCCACCTCCGGCAGTGAAGGCCTCGAACTCAAGGCCATCACCGCCGCCGCCCTCGGCGGCTGCGCCCTCAAGGGCGGCAAGGGCACCATCGGCGGCACCCTCCTCGCCGTCGCCCTCCTCGGCGCCCTCGAGAACGGACTCACCGTCCAGGGCATCAACTCCTTCTGGCAGAACGTCGCCCAGGGCGCGCTGCTCGTGGTCGCGGTCGTCATCCAGCAACGCCGCACCAAGGAACGCGCCGTCGGCCTCCCCGCCTGACGCGGAAGGCCGCCGGGGCTCGTCGACATCGCACCTTGTAGCGCCACCAACTGCCGTAAGTGGCGCATGCGTCAGAGGCCGAGGATGCGGACGAGGCGGGTGGGGAGGTCGGGGTCGATGGGGAGGCCGGTGACGAGTTGGCGGTAGAAGACCGCGCCGGCCAGGGCGTCCATGAAGAGTTCGACGTCGGTGTCGGGGGGCAGGTCGCCGCGGGCGATGCCGCGCCGGATCACGGTGGCGCAGTTGGTGCGGCGTTCGGTGAGGAAGGCCGCGCGGAAGGCGTCCAGGGCTCCGGGGCGGCCTGCCAGGTCGGCGATCAGGGCGGGCATGGTCGCGCCGGCGGGGGTGGCGGTGTAGTTGGCGATGGTGCCGCGCAGCCAACTGGTCAGGTCGTCCCGGGTGTTGCCGGTGTCCGGGAGGGGGCCGGTGTCCATCCGGGAGGCCAGGGCGTCGGCCACCAGGGCCGCCTTGTCGGGCCACCAGCGGTAGAGGGTGCTCTTGTGGACGCCGGAGGTGCTCGCCACGCCCTCGACGGTGAGCCGGGCGTAGCCGGCCTCGCTGAGCAGGGCGAGCGTGGCGTCGAGCACCTGGTCGCGGCTCCGGGGGCCCTTGGGTTGGGTGGGCGGGGGTGGGGTCATGGCGCCCAGCCTGCCATAATGCGACGCGACGTCGCGTCGCATTTGGAGGATTGATGCGCTTCGCAGTCTTCGCCGGATCCGCCACCGGCAGCCGCACCGAGTACGCCGCCCTGGCCGCTGCCCTGGGCACCACGCTGGCCCGCAGGGGCATCGGCATCGTCTACGGAGGTGGCAAGGTCGGGCTGATGGGCGCGCTGGCCGATGCCGCGCTCGCCGCCGGCGGCGAGGTGGTCGGGGTCATGCCGAAGGCCCTGGTGGACAAGGAGATCGCCCATCGCGGGCTGACCCGCCTGCAGGTCGTGGAGGACATGCACCGACGCAAGGCCGCCATGGCCGATGCGGCGGACGGGTTCATCGCGCTGCCCGGTGGCGCCGGCACCCTGGAGGAGCTCTTCGAGGCGTGGACCTGGCAGCAGCTCGGGCTCCACACCAAGCCGGTCGCGCTGCTCGGCCCGTCCGGCTTCTGGCAGCCCCTGACCGAGCTCGCCGACCACCTGGTCGACACCGGCTTCGTCCGCCCCGCGCACCGGAACCTGATCACCGGGACGGACCCCGAGGCCCTGCTCGACGCCATGGCCCGGTGGCAGCCGCCCACGCCCAAGTGGGAGACCCCGGCACAGGACGCGACTCTGGACTCGGTGGGCTGGATCTGCGTCCGCGACCAGCGCCTGCTGGCCGTCCGGACCCACGGCAAGGACGCCTTCTACCTCCCCGGCGGCAAGCTGGAGCCCGGCGAGACCCCGGCGCAGGCCCTGGCCAGGGAACTGCGCGAGGAGCTCGGCCTGGCCTGCGCGCCCGAGCAGTTCGCCCACGCCCACACGGTCGAGGCCCCCGCCCACGGCCGCCCCGGCGTCCGGCTGCGCATGCACTGCTACACCGGCCCCGCCGAAGGCCTGCCGACCCCCGGCGCGGAGATCGCGGAACTCGCCTGGATCACCGCCGCCGACAGCGACCGGTGCGCGCCCGCGCTGCGGGAGGTCATGGCCCGGCTCGGTCTGGCCTCGTAGCGCGGATCCGGCCCTCGGTACCGGTGCACCGCCGCCGGCCCGTCCGCGACCGGCGGCGGCGATGAAAGCCGTGGCTCGTGCTCAGCGGCACAGCCGGGCGACGAGTTCCAGCTCGTCCGCCAGCAGCGCCGGGTCGCGCGGGCCGGCGTGCGGCGCGCTCAGCGAGCGGACGCGGAAGCGGTTGTGGGGTGTGAGCTCGTCCGCCTCGCGGATCATCAGGTCCTGGAGCGGGAGCGGGATGGTGCGGTCCTGGGTGTAGCGGACGAAGGTGCGCGGGACCCGGCCCCAGGTCGCCAGGAGGCCGCGGGCGTCCTCACTGGCGCCGACGGCCGCCGACTCGTCCGGCTCCAGGATGTTCAGCAGGGCCCGGACCTCGGCGTCGGGGCGGTCGGCGGCGAGCGACTCCTTGGCGATCGCGAAGAACGCGGGGTCGCCCGAGCGCCAGTTGACCCGGCTGACGCCCAGCTCCGGCGGCGTGTGGACCGGGGGGATCCGGAACATGGAGCTGGCGGCCCCCTCCGGGGTCATCACCAGCCGCAGCACCGAGGGGTGCGCGGTCGGGCAGAACGCGGAGGCGTACACCAGGTGCGCGATCAGCTCGGGGACCTGGTTGGCGACCGCGTTGAGGGTGGCGCCGCCGAGGCTGGCGCCGACCAGCACCACCGGGCCGTTGCGGCGCACCCGCCGGACCACGCCGACGACGTGCGCCGCGAAGTCGCCCAGCGTCACCTCGGACATCGGGGACGGCTCGGTGCGCAGCCGGTCGAGGTCCTGCGGGGACTGGTAGGACTCGGGGAGGTACGCGCCGGGCCCGTGCCCGGGCAGGTCGACCGCGATCGCACGGTGTCCGCGCAGGCCCAGCTCACGCAACAGGGGCTGCCAGAAGTAGGAGTTGCTCCCCGAGCCGTGGACGAGGACGAAGGTCGGCGCGCCGCGCCCGGGCCCGTCCGCGTGCGCGGTGGAGGTGGCCGCGCCCAGCGCGGTGATCGCCCCCGCCCCGGCCACGGCCGCCTTCAGCGCACTGCGTCGCGACGTCCCGCCGGCCTTGGCGTCGCCGCTGCCGCTGCCGTGCTGATTTTTGGTCATTGACGGCCTCTTCCTTGAGAGTTGAGGGTCTTCGTTTCTGGGCCGCAACGGAGTGTTCCAGCCTTCACAGGAAGAGACCCGACAGCCCGCCACTATGTGACACCGGTCGGGGGTGGCGGTCCTCACGCGGTCAGCTCCCGACGGCATGCGGCCGACGCGGCGGGCCGCACGGACGGCGGCGGTGGGCAGGGAGGACGGCGGCGGTGGCCGCTGAAACACCAGTGCGACAATTGGGCCGTCCGGGATTTTCGGGGCGGGAGTGCACAGGAGGGGCCGGAGTGGCGTACGAGCTTGCCGGGCGGCTGGTGGTCGGCGTCGCCTCCAGCGCGCTGTTCGATCTGACGGACTCGGACCGGGTGTTCCGGGAGGACGGCGAGGACGCCTACCGGTCGCACCAGGAACGCCACTTGGACGTCACCCTGGCGCCCGGGGTGGCCTTCCCGTTCGTCAAGCGGCTGCTGTCCCTGAACAACCTGGGCACCGAGGACGATCCGCTCGTCGAGGTGATCGTGCTGTCGCGCAACGACCCGGACACCGGGCTGCGGGTGATGCGCTCCATCCGGGCGCACAAGCTGCCGATCTCCCGGGCCATCTTCAAGCAGGGCCGCGCCCCGTACAGCTTCATGCCGGTGCTCAACATGTCGCTGTTCCTGTCCGCCAACGAGGAGGACGTCCGCGAGGCGGTCGCGACCGGGCTGCCGGCCGGACGGGTGCTCGGGCCGATGCCGCAGGACGACGAGGACGACACCGACCTGCGGATCGCGTTCGACTTCGACGGCGTGCTGGCCTCCGACCGGGCCGAGCAGGTCTACCAGCGCGAAGGCATCGAGAAGTTCCGCGACTACGAGGTGGCCCACGCGGACGTCCCGCACGACGCGGGACCGCTCAGGGACTTCCTCGCCGGGATCAACCGGATCCAGCAGCGCGAGGAGGACCGGCGCCGCACCGACCCCGGCTACCGCCTGCGGGTGTCCGTCTCGATCGTCACCGCCCGCAACTCCCCCGCCGACGAACGGGCCGTCAAGAGCCTGAAGCGCTGGGGCGTCCGGGTGAACGACGCGTTCTTCCTCGGCGGCATCGACAAGGGCCGGATCATGGAGGTGCTGCGCCCGCACATCTTCTTCGACGACCAGCGCGTCCATCTCGACAGCACCGCGCGCACCACGCCGAGCGTGCACATCCCGATCGGCCAGATAAACGAACCGGCGCAGATCAACGAACCGGCGCAGATCAACGAACCGGCACCGGTGAGCGAACCGGCGCGGACGAGCGAACCGGCGAACGCCCTCGTGGAGTAAGGCACAGCAAAGCGCCGGCCGAAGCGGCCGGCGCTGAGGTGGTGCGGGGAGGAGGGCTGGGACGGCCCTCCTCCCGTTCAAGCGTCAGGCGTCGGACTTACCAGCTCGCGCCCGAGTCGGTGGCCGAACCGGTCACGCCCTCGTCGGTCGCCAGGGCGAAGGCACTGAAGTGCTCCACGCTGTTCGGGGTGACGAACGAGCCGGTGGCGGCGATGCCGGCAGCGTCCTCGTCGGCGATGAAGTCGACCTGGAGGAAGTGCGCCTCGGGGCTGTTGCCCTTGCCTTCGTCCATGTCCTCGTGGGCGGACGCCAGGCCGGCGCAGCCGAGCAGAACAGGGGCGGCGAGGCCGAGGGCAGCAACAGTGCGAGTGAGAGCACGCATCAGAGAACAGTCCTTCCGAATACGGAAATTGATTGGGAAGCAGTGGGCTTCCCTGACTCCAAAGGGACACCACCCCGGCCACGGCGGCCAGTCGGCACGAGCCCGATTGCTCCCCATGGCCGAGCGGCCCGATCAGTGGGTTTGTCCGGCCCGTCCGCCCCCTCTGCGGCCCGCTGGAGGGTGCCCCGGACGCACCGGCACCTCGCCCTCAAGGACATACCCGGCAGGGGAGTTGACGGTCTTCGCCGTTCGGTCCGGAAGGGGAAATCGGTTGGCGCGAAGGCATGCCTAGGATACCTTGGCTCAAAACTAGGGATCCTAGGGAATGGTGGGACGTCATGCGGGCACTGACCGACGCGGAAATCCGGGCGTCGTTCGTCAACTGCACCAAGGGCGAGGCGAATCGGGCCTGGCTGCCGCGCGGGCTCGGGGAGCTGGACTGGGCAGGGCTGGACTTTTTGGGATGGCGGGAGGCAAGGGCACCCGAGCGGGGGTACTTGGTCGCCGAGTTCGGGGGGCGAACCGTCGGGGTGGCCCTGCGATTGGCCCAGCGACCGGGCGCCGGGCGCGGTGGAGCGATGTGTTCGATCTGCCTGACGGCGCATCCGGCCTCGGGGGTGGCCCTGATGACAGCGCGCCGGGCGGGTCGGGGCTCGGCCGAGGAGTACGCGTACGCCTCGGCGGGCGAGTACTTCTGCAGCGACCTGGCGTGCCCGCTGTACGTGCGGGGGCGCAAACGGGTGGCGGCGGGCGGGGCGCGGATGACGGAGAGCCTGGACACACAGGCGCGGGTGGCCCGGATGCGGGCGAACCTGGCCGGGTTCCTCGGGAGGGTCGTCCGATGACGGCGCATCCGGGGACGACGCGTACGGGGACGGCCCATTCGGGGACGGCGCAGCCGGGGACGACGCATCCGGAGACGGCTTCGGTGGACCGGGAGGCGCTCGGCGGGCCGGTGGTGCGGGCGGCGCTGGTGCTGGCGGCGGGGGCCTTCGTCGCACTGCTGGACACCACGGTGGTGGGGGTGGCGCTGGAGTCCTTCGCCCGGCGGTTCGACGCGGGCCTGGCGCAGGTGCAGTGGGTGGCGACGGCGTACCTGCTGGCGATGTCGGCGGTGATTCCGGCGACGGGCTGGGCGGCGCGGCGGTTCGGGGCGGTGGCGTGCTGGACGGCCTCGCTGGCGGTGTTCCTGCTGGGGTCGGCGCTGAGCGGGCTGGCCTGGTCGCTGGGGTCGCTGGTGGCGTTCCGGGTGGTGCAGGGGCTGGGCGCGGGGATGCTGTTCCCGCTGATGCGGATCCTGGTGGTGCAGGTGGCCGGCCCGCAGCGGATGGGGCGGACGATGGCGCTGATCGCCGTCCCGATTCTGCTGGCGCCCGTCGCGGGTCCGGTGGTGGGCGGGGCGCTCGTCCAGGGGCACTCGTGGCGGTGGATGTTCCTGCTGAACGTGCCGGTGTGCCTGGTGGTGGCGGTGCTGTCGCCGCTGCTGATGCGCAACCAACGCGACAGCGATCCGGGCGGGTTGGACCTGGCGGGCCTGGTGACGGTGAGCGGCGGGCTGACGGCGGCCGTCCTCGGGTGCGTCCGGCTGGGCGGGGGCCGGGCGGCGGGCGACCCGGGCGTGCTGGTGCCGCTGCTGGTGGCGGCGGCGCTGCTGGCGACACACGGGGTGCTGGCGCGGCGTCGGCGGCGCCGGGCGCTGCTGGACTTCGGGCTGTTCCGGGACCGCGCGTTCGCCGCGTCGACCAGCGTCTCGCTGCTGAACAGTTTCGGCCTGTACGGGGCGGTGGTGCTGGTGCCACTGTTCTTCCAACAGGCCGGTGGCCGTGGACCGTTGGCGGCAGGCCTGGCCATGACGGCACAGGGGGCGGGCGCGGGCGTGGCGGTGCTGCTGGTCGGACGGGTGATCGACGCCCGGAGCAATCCGCGGGCGCTGGTGCTGACCGGGCTGGCGCTGGTGGCCGCGGGCCTGGCGGTGTTCGCCCGGGCCGGCAGCGCGGAACCGGGCCCGCTGCTGCTCGGCGCGCTGTTCGCGCAGGGGGTGGGCCTGGCGCTGGCGGCCTCGCCGGTGATGGTGACGCTGTACCACTCGCTGCCGCCGGCCTCGGTGCCCGCCGCGACCACCGCGAACGCGGTCGCTCAGCAGCTCGGCGCGGCGGTGGGCACCGCGGTGGTCGCGCTGGTCCTGGAGCACGGCGACGCGGGGACGGTCGGGGCGTTCCGCGTGGCGTTCGCGGTGGCGCTGGGGTTCGTGGTGCTGACGGCGATTCCGGCCGCGTTCCTGCCGGCGAAGCGACGGGCCTGAGCCGGGACCGGCTTCCCGGCAGCCCGCGCAGGCCGGTCGCCGCGAACGCGGTCGCGCAGCAGCTGGGCGCGGTGGTGGGCACCGCAGGGGCGCTGGGGTTCGTGGTGCTGACGGCGGCGCGGGACGGTCGGGGCGTTCCGCGCGGGTGTTCGCGGTGGCGGTGGGGTTCGTGGTGCTGACGGCGGTTCCGGCCGCGTTCCCGCCGGGCCCCAGCAGCCGGTCGCCGCGAACGCGGTCGCGCAGCCACTCGGCGCGGCGGTGGGCACCGCGGTGGCGCTCTGACGGCGGCTTTTCCGGCCGCGTTTCTGACGGCGGAGCGGCGGGCTCAGGTGCGGGGCCAGTTCTCCAGCAGTTGGTGCAGGCCGGCGACGATGCGCTGCCAGGAGCCGTCGATGCCGCGCGGGTGGTGGAAGCCGCCGTTGGCCTCGATGGCGATGAAGCCGTGGAGGGTGGAGCGCAGCAGCCGGACGGCGTCGGTCAGGTCGGGTTCGTCCAGCCGGTAGTGACGCATCACCGCGTAGGTCAGTTCGACCGACCGGGCGAGGGCGTCGGTGTCGGCGAAGTCGGCCGGGTCCAGGCGCAGTTGGGTGGCGGCCCAGCGGCCGGGGTGCTGCTGGGCGTAGCTGCGCTGGGCGTCGGCGAAGGCGGCCAGGGCCTCGGCGCCGGAGCGGCCGGCGACGGCGGTCGCGAGGCGGTCGTTGATCTCCTCGGTGGCGAGCAGGGCGACTCGGGTGCGGATCTCCTGGAGGCTCTTGACGTGCGAGTAGAGGCTGGCGTCCTTGACGCCGAAGCCGCGGGCGAGGGCGGAGGCGGTGACCTTGTCGATGCCGACCTGGTCCGCGAGTTCGGCGGCGGCGCGGGTGATCCGCTCGACCGTGAGTCCAGCGTGCGCGCCCATGTGTCCCGTCCCGAACCTTGACCTGCCGAAAGCCTGCGTCAGTGTATCCGGGCGGATTCGGGCGCTTCGGGGTGCGACGTTTCGGGGCGATGGGACGTCTTGTAGAGGGGAGCCCAAGGAGCCCGGAATAAAGATCATCTGATTCTCCATCAGATGATAATGTCCCGGACAAAACGGGGGCGTGGGTGACGCACGCGCCCCGGCCGATCCGCACTCTGGAGCCACCCGTGTCCGCACGCCCGTACCGCCGCAGCCTGCCGCTCGCGGCCGCGGTCCTCGCCGCTTCCCTGCTCGCCGTCTCGGCACAGGCCGACGACCCGGCGCCGGCCGATGCCACGCTGACCGCCGACCTGAACACCCTGCTCGCCGACCCCCGGCTGGCGAGCGCGCAGGCCGGCGTCGTGGTGCAGGACGCCGGCACCGGCGAGGTGCTGTACTCGCGGCAGCCGCAGGCGCTGTTCACCCCGGCGTCCACCCTGAAGACCGTGACCTCGACGGCGGCGCTCGACCTGCTGGGCGCGGACTACCGGTTCACCACCGAGGTCCGCAGCACCGGCAACACCTACGGCGACACGCTGGCCGGTGACCTGGTGCTGCGCGGCGGCGGCGACCCCAGCCTGCTGGTGCAGGACCTCGACGACCTGGCCGCGAAGGTCGCGGCGTCCGGCGTCACCACTGTCACCGGCCGGGTGCTGGCGGACGGCAGCCGCTACGACTCGACGCCGCTCGGGCCGGGCTGGGCCTGGGACGACGAGCCGTACTCGTACAGCCCGCAGATATCCGGGCTGACCGTCGCCAACGACGCCGAGTACATGATGGACACCGTGCAGGTCACCGTCACTCCGGGCGCGGCGGGCGAGAACGCCAAGGTGACGCTGAACCCGGCCGAGGCGCCGATGAAGTTCACCGGCACGGTCGCCACCGGCGCGACGGGCAGCGGCTCCAGCGTCGGCGTGCAGCGGCGCCGGGGCAGCAACGAGCTGGCGCTGTCCGGCAGCATCCCGACCGGCGCCGCGCCGGTGACCTCCTGGGTGACGGTCGAGGACCCCACCACGTACGCCGGGAAGGTGTTCGCCGGCGCGCTGGCCAAGCACGGCGTGATGGTGCTGCGCGGGGTGCAGACCGCGAGCGGCTCGGAGACCTCGCAGCCGCTGGCCTCGCACGACTCGAAGACCCTCGCCGAGCTGGTCGTCCCGATGCTGAAGATCAGCAACAACGGCATCGCCGAGCACCTGACCAAGGAGATCGGCAAGGTCAAGGGCGGCCGCGGCGACTGGGCGACCGGCATCAACCAGGTCAACGCCTTCCTGAAGGCGAACGGCGTGAGCGGCCCGACCACCCGGCAGGTGGACGGCTCCGGCCTGTCCCGCTACGACCTGATCACGCCCGCGAAGATGGCGGACCTGCTGAAGGTCGCCCGCACCAAGCCGTGGTTCGACGCCTGGTACAACGCGCTGCCGGTGGCGGGCAACCCGGAGCGGATGGTCGGCGGCACGCTGGCCGCCCGGATGCGCGGCACCAAGGCCGAGAACAACGTGCACGCCAAGAGCGGTTCGATGGGCGGCGTGGACAACCTGGTCGGCTTCGCGACCGCGCCCGACGGCCGCAAGCTGTCGTTCGTCGTGCTGGTCAACAACTTCGCGGGCACCAGCCCGCGCCCGGTGGTCGACGCGATCGCCGTCCGGCTCGCCACCGGCCCGGCCGCCACGGCCCAGTTGAAGTCCAACTCGCTGGTCGCGCCCGGCGGTTCCGGTGACAACTACACCGGCACCCGCTGGGAGGACTGCGAGACCCTCGCACACTGCTGACACTTCGTCACCACGGGCCCCGTCGCACCTGCGGCGGGGCCCGTGGCCGTTCTCGTCGTCCGGAGGATTTTGGTCGGTGCGACGCGATTCCTGTCGGTGCTGTACAGCCCTTACCTGGGGGCGGGCTGACGGTTCGGGGGCTCGCCGGTCTGCGAGGTCGCGATCGCGTGCGGGTGATTGCCCTGCGTCGCGATCCTACGGTCGGGCGCGTTCCCCTTCGCGCAGGTCGCCGCGCCCCCAGTTGTCCGCCTTGTCCGGTGGCAGCAGGAGCGCCAGGCCGTCCGCCAGGCGGTTGAGGCCGAATTCGAAGCGGGTTTCCATGTCGGGGTCGGTGAGGTCGTCGGCGAGGGCGACCAGGTTGGGGAAGGTCTCGGCGGGGAGGGTGCGGAAGGCGTCGCCCGCCGCGCGGGCGACTTCGCCGCGGCTCGCGCCGGCGGCTTCGGCGGCGGACAGCGGGGACTGTTCCTGGAGCACGAAGCCCTGGACGTACGCGGATTGCAGGTAGGAGGCCATCGCGGCGTCGGCGTCGCTGAAGCCGGCGCTGCGCAGGCGGTCGAGCTGGTCCTCCAGGATGGCGAGGATGTGCGGGCCCGGGGTGAGGCGGCCGGAGACGACCTTGGCGGCGTCCCGTTTGGCCAGCAGCAGGGCGCGGTAGGCGCGTCCGTACTCCAGGAACTGGTCGCGCCAACTGCCTTGCCGGGGTGGGAGTTCCGCGTCGGCCACCAGGGCGTCGGTGAGCAGGTCGAGCAGTTCTTCCTTGCTGCGGACGTGCCAGTACAGCGAGGCGGCCTTGACGCCGACCTCGGCGGCGACCTTGCGCATGGACAGGCCGGCCAGGCCGTCGCGTTCGAGGACGCGCAGTGCGGCCGCGGCCAGGCCCTGGCGGGTGAGGGCGGGCGCGGGGGCGTCCGGCGCGGGGGTGGGCTCGGCCATGGCGGTTCCTTGAGGTGTCCGGGGCGCTGATCGCGCTTGCAATCTAACACCGTTAGGGCCATCCTGAGTGCGCATCAGCAGCCCCTAACACCGTTAGGGGCTGTCTCGGCACACCCGGAGGGGATCGTTTCGGTGGAAGCCTCGATCGGCGCGCGCGGCGCCCGGCACAAGTGGCAGGCGCTCGCCACGCTCTGCGTCACGATGTTCATGGCGATGCTGGACAACGTCATCGTCAATATCGCCCTGCCCCGGATCGGCCGGGACCTGGACGCGGGCATCAGCGGACTGCAGTGGGTCGCCGAGGGCTACAGCCTGGTGTACGCTGCGCTGCTGCTCACCGGCGGCACGCTCGGCGACCGGTTCGGCCGGACCCGGGTGTTCCGGCTCGGGCTGGCGCTGTTCACGGTCGGGTCGGCGGCCGCCGCGCTGGCCGGCGACATCGGGGTGCTGGTCGCCGCCCGGATGCTGCAGGGTGTGGGCGCGGCCCTGCTGACGCCGGGCAGCCTGGCGATCCTGGGCCAGGTGTTCACCGACGAGAAGGAGCGGGCCCGCGCCATCGGCCTGTGGTCGGGGGTTTCGGCACTGGGCCTGTCGATCGGTCCGGTGATCGGCGGTCCGATGGTGGACGCGTTCGGCTGGGCCAGCGTGTTCTGGATCAACGTCCCGGTCGGGCTGCTCGCCCTGGTGCTCGCGTTCCGGGTGCTGCCGGCGATCGCGCCGCGTGAGCGCCGGATCGACCTCACCGGGCTCGCGCTGTCCGCGGCCGGTCTCGGCGCGCTGGTCTACGGCCTGATCGAGGGCCCGGGCCGGGGCTGGACCGACCCCGTCGTGCTGGGCTGCGGGGCGGCCGCGGTGGCGCTGCTCACGGTCTTCGTGCTGGTCGAACTGCGGGCGGCGGAGCCGATGCTGGAGCTGCGGCTGTTCCGCGACCGGGTGCTCGCCGGGGCGCAGCTGAGCGGCCTGATGGTCAGTTTCGGGATGTTCGGCGCGTTGTTCTTCCTGCCGCTGATGCTCCAGGGCGTGATGCGCTGGTCCCCCACCGACGCCGGGTACGCCGGCCTGCCGATGACGGCCGTGATCATGCTGGCCGCGCCGTTCTCGGGCCGGCTGACCGCCCGTCACGGGACGCGCCTGCCGCTGGTGCTGGGCATCTCGCTGTGCGCGGTCGGCCTCGGCGGGCTGTCGCTGTACGACGGGCACGCGCACTACTGGTCGTACGTGTGGACGCTGGTGGTGCTCGGCTTCGGCATGGGGCTGACGTTCACGCCGGTGTCGATCGCGGTGCTCCAGCGGGTCGCCCCGGCGCAGACCGGCATGGCCTCGGCCACCATCAACACGCTGCGCGAACTCGGCGGGGTGCTCGGCATCGCGGTCCTCGGCGCCGTCCTCACCAACCGGCTGACCGGCGCGTTGAGCGACTCGTTCCAGCGGCTCGGGCTGCCCGCCGACGGCGTCTCGCACGCGGTCTCCGCGCTCACCGGCCACGGCACCGGTCCTGAAGCGGCGCCCACCCCGGCGCCCGTGCAGGCCGCCGTGGACTCCGCCTTCGTCGATGCCCTGCACCTCGCCCTGCGCTGCGGCTCCGCGGCGCTCGCCGCCACCGCCGTCCTGGTCGCCGTCCTGCTGCACCGCACCGCCGCCCCGCAGCCCGCCCCGGCGCCCGAGTTGGCGGAGGTCGCCTGAGCGGCCACGGCCGGTGGCGCCGAGGTCGAGGGCCTACGATCCACCCGTTCCGGTAAAGGTTCGTCAAAGTCTGAGCCAAGAGGGTGACGGACAACACGCGGTGGATCGCGCGGAGATGTGGTGAACGGCGCTGGGTTCGGTGACCGGATTTCGCTAGCATGACCGGCTCAAGCGGTCGGACCGACACCGGTGTTGGGGGATGGCGTGCGCGACGTGGGCCCAGGCGGGAGCGGCGGCGGGTTCCAGGTGGACCCGGACGTGCTGGAGGGAGCGGGGCAGACCGCGACGGTCGACGCCGAGCGGATGCCGGGCGAGACCTCCCGGGTGCTCGGCCCCTCGGACAGCGCGGCGGACGGACTGCGTGGCTGGCTGACGGGCAGCGAGCTCAACGCCTGCACCACGGAATGGAAGAGCATGCTGGACAAGCTGTCCGCAGAGATGGACCAGCAGGGCGGGAACCTCCGGCAGACCGCAGCCAACTACCGCAACGCCGAGCAGGCCGCGAACAGCGCCGTCACCTCGGCCGCCGGGCGGTGAGCATGGACGTCCCCACGCTCCGCGACGCGGACCCGCAGCGGCTGTTCGGCGCCGCCGACGCGTACGCCACTCTCGCCGGCGCGATCGGCGACAGCACCGAACTGTGGCGGTCCGGGGTGGACGGCCGGGTACGGGACTCCGGGTGGACCGGCGGCGCCGCCGACAACGCCCGGCAGTCACTCGCCCGGACCACCCGCAAACTGACCGCCGCGCACCAGGAGTTGACCCGGATCGCGCCCGTCCTGCGGGAGGGCGCGGAAGCGTTCGTACTGGCCCAGGCGGACCTGCGCCGGGCACTGGACGAGGCGCGGGCCGGCGGCTTCCAGGTCTCCGACGACGGCGGGATCTCCTGGCCGCCGCCGAGCCCCGGCGAGCGGCACGACCCGGACGCGCCGGACCGCACCCGGCAGGGCACCGACCTGCGCGACCGGATCGGCGAGGCGCTGTCGAAGGCCGCGCACGCCGACCAGGTGACGGCGCAGCGGCTGCGCCAGTACACCACCGACGCCCGTACCGGCGCCGGCCTCGACGCGTTCGGCGCCGCGATGCGGCTGAACAGCACGGCGCTGAGCACGCTCGCCGGTGAGGACCTGGTCCTGGCGGGCATGCCGGGCCAGAACGCCTCGCCGACCGAGGTGAACTCCTGGTGGAAGTCGCTGCCCGCGGACGAGCAGCAGCGGCTGATCAAGGAGCACCCGGCCGAGATCGGCAACCGCGACGGCATACCCACCCCGGCCCGCGACCAGGCCAACCGGATCAATCTCGACCGGATGGTGAACGACCTGTCGTCCCGGCAGAACCTGTCGGACTGGGACAAGAAGAAGCTGGAAGGCTTCCGCTCGATCCAGAGCCGCCTGCGGGACGACCAGGGCAAGCAGCCGCCCGCCTACCTGATGGTGATCGGCGACCAGGGCCAGGGCCGGGCCGCGATCGCCTACGGCAACCCGGACACCGCGGACGACGTGGTGGCGTACGTGCCCGGCCTGAACACCGAGGTCAAGAACATGGGCGCCGGTGACGCCAACCGGGCCCGCGACCTGTGGCAGTCCGCGCACGACATCGACCCGACCCGCAAGACCGCCTCGATCGCCTGGCTGGGCTACGACGCCCCGCAGGCCAAGGGGATCAGCCCGGACGCGCTGGCGGTGGCCGGCGACGAGCGGGCCAAGCAGGGCGGCGAGGCCTACCAGAGCTTCCTGCAGGGCCTGCGCGCCTCGCACGAGGGCCAGCCGGCGCACCTGACCGCGCTCGGCCACAGCTACGGCTCGTTCACGGTCGGGCAGGCGGCGCAGCGGCCCGGCGGCATCCCGGCGGACGACATCATCCTGGTGGGCTCCCCCGGCACCGGCGCGCAGAAGGCCTCCCAGCTGGGCGTGGACGGCTCGCACGTGTGGGTGGGCGCGGCCGAGCACGACCCAGTCTCGCACCTGCCGAGCCACGCCGAGGCGAAGGGCATCGGGATCGGCGCGGGCATCGGCGGCCTGCTCGGCGGCCCGCCGGGCGCGCTGCTCGGCGGCTTCATCGGTGACAAGATCGCAGGGCACGACGATCCGCACGAACTGTGGTTCGGGCAGGACCCGGCGAGCTCCGAGTTCGGCGCACACCGCTTCGACGTGGCGGACGGCCCGCTGGGCTTCCAGTCGCACTCGGACTACTGGAACCAGGGCGACGGCCGGGACGGCCACTCGCTGCGCAACATGGGCATGATCGTCTCCGGTCACGGCGACCGGGTGATCGGACAGGACCGGCGATGAACGACTTCGCGGCACCCCACCCGTCGGCCGCGCTGCTGGCCGCGAAGGCGGCGGTGGACGAGCTGCTGGACTCCGCCCCGGCGGCGCTGAACCCGCCCGCCGACTGGGCGGACGGCCCGTACGTGGCGGTGGAGCACGAGCACCCGTACACCCGGGAGCCGGACGGCACCGCGCACCTGGAGAAGCGGCGCTACCTGATGACCCGGCTGGCCGCGAACCGCTACCCGGAGCTGCTCGCCCAGCTGGGCCGGGCCTGGCAGGCCCGGGGCTGGCGGGTGGAGGGCGAGAACGATCCGGTGCTGCCCCTGCTGCGGGCCGAATCACCGCTCGGGACGGTCGAGTTGAGGATCGGCATACCGGGGAACGCGACCCTGCTGGCGCGGGTGCAGGGCGTGCCGCCGAGCGGCACCTCGTACCCGTTCGGGGGCGACAGCACCGTCCCGCTGGGGCCGGACGGCGTGATGGACACCATGCCGCGCCGGCACGACCCGTTCTGGTCGGTGTGACCTCCGATGGGTGAGCGGACGGGACTGCGGGTGGCGGGCGCCGTCGCGGCGCTGCTGCTGGGTCCGCTGCTGGCGGGCTGCGGCTCGGACGGTGCGGCGGCGGGCGCCTCCGCACCGGCCGCGGACCTGGCCCGGGGCCGGATCCAGGAGCTGGTGGACGGCACCACCTCGGCGCTGACCCCCGCGGTGCGGTTCGCCGACGACGCCTACCGCTCGGTGCCGCACGAGAACGCCCGTCGGGACAACGACGGCACCGCGCAGCTGACGCTCCGCCGGTACGTGCTGACCAAGGTCGCGGAGGCCAACCGGCCGCGGCTGCTGGAGCAGGTCCGGGCGTACTGGACCGGCCGCGGCTGGACGGTCACCGAGAACACGGCCTCCGAGGCGGGCGCGCGCACCCCGGACGGGACGGGCGTGACCGTCAGCATCGGCGTACCCGGCAACGTGACGGTGACGGCCACCGCGCGGGTGCGCGACCCGGGCGCCACCGAGCCGTTCGGCCCGGCCCCCAGCCCCCTGCCCACCGGCGCCGACGGCGGCCCGGACACCCTGCCCCGCTTCGAGGACCCGGGGTGGTCCTAGGGTCCCTCCCGCCGGGACGCCGTCACGGACGAACCGGGCCGGACCGGTGCTGATCGGACGTCAGGGTGTGTGACCTGCGCGGAAATTGTCGGGGGGGCTCTAGGGCGACCTGTGTGTCTCTGGCTATAGTCGCCCGTGATCTAGCCGGAACGGCGGCCGGCCGAGGGGTTTTCCCCGGCATTGGCATGCCGCCTTTTGGCATGCCGCCATGCCGTCCGGTGCCCCGGAGCCGTCGCGTGTTCCGCCGTTGACCTCGGGGAGAGACGACGACCATGGCACACACGACCGGGCGGGGGCGCACCGCGCTCGTCGCCGTCATCGGTGGGACGCTGCTGCTGGGCGGCTGCGGCACCGTAGGCTCCCAGGAGAAGAAGCCGGACCTGCACGCGATGCTGCCGGAGTCCGTGCGCAAGGCCGGGGTGCTGACGGTGGGCGCCTCGTTCACCGCGGCGCCGGTGGTGTACCGCAACGACCGCAACGAGCCGGAGGGGCTGGACCCGCACCTGGCGCAGAAGCTGGGCGAACTGCTCGGCGTCCGGGTCGAGTTCCAGGACGCCGGGCAGTTCGGGAACGTCCTGCCGGGCCTGATGAAGCACCAGTACGACATCGCGATGTCGGGAATCACCGACACCCGCGAGCGTGAGGAAGGCCTGGACAAGGACGGCAAGCAGACCGGCGCGGGCGTGGACTTCGTCGACTACTTCATGGCGGGCATCGGCATCGCCGTCAAGAAGGGCACCACGCAGAACATCAGCGACATCGACCACCTGTGCGGACACACCGTGGTGGTCAAGAAGGGCACCACCCACTACGACCTGGTGCAGCGGCAGGCGAAGGTGTGCGAGCACGACGCCAAGCTGCTGAAGGTGGTGGAGACCGACACCGACACCGCCGCGCTGGACAAGCTGAAGGGCTCGGCGGACGCCTTCGTCACCGACTACCCGAAGGTCCAGTACGTGGCGCAGACCGTGGACAACGGCAACGCCTTCCAGATCGGCAGCCCGCAGATCCAGCCCCGGCCGTTCGGCATCGCGGTGCGCAAGGAGGACTCGGTGCTGCGCGACGTGCTGATGCGGGCGATGAACCGGCTGATCACCGAGGGCACCTACGACCAGGTGCTGGCCGAGCACGACCTGGCGGTCGGGGCGATCCAGAACTCGGTGGTCAACGGCTCGTCCTGAGGGGGTCCTTCAGGCGCCCGGGGCGGCTCGGGCCGCGCGGGCAGGCGCGGGCGGGCGCGGGACGGGTCGGGCCACGCGGGCAGGCGCGGGCCGCGCGGGGCGGCTCAGGCCGCGCGCAGGGCCAGCACCGCGACGTCGTCGGTGAGGGTGCCGGCGTGGCGGCGGACGTCCTGCTCCAGGAAGGCGACCAGGGTGTCCGGGTCGGTGCTGGGCAGGGTGCCGAGCCGGGTGGCCAGCGGGTAGAACTCGCCGTCGCCGTCCCGGGCCTCGGTGACGCCGTCGGTGTGCAGCAGCAGGCTGTGCCCGGGCGGCAGCGGCACGGTGGTGGGCTCGGCGGCCGGGCCGAGGGCGAGGTGGCCGAGGCCGAGCGGAAGGTCCTCGGCGCAGCGGACGGCGGCGACCGTGCCGGGGGCGACCATCAGCGGGGCGAGGTGGCCGCGGTTGACCAGGTCGAGCCGGCCGGTGAGCGGGTCGTGCTGGAGCAGCACGGCGGTGACGAACAGTTCGCCGTCGCCGCGCTGCTCGGCCGCCCGCCGCACTTGGCGGTCGAGTTGGGCGGCGAGCTCGCCGAGGTCGGCGGTCTCGTGGGCGGCGATCCGGAACGCGCCGACCACGTCGGCGACGGTGCGCACCGCCTCCAGGCCCTTGCCGCGCACGTCGCCCAGCAGGATCCTGGTGCCGTGCCGGGTCTCGCACACGTCGTACAGGTCGCCGCCGATGCCGAAGTCGGCCTCCGCGGGCCGGTACAGCCCGGCGGCCCGCAGGCCCCCGACCCGGGCGGGCACCGGGTGCAGCACGGTGTGCTGGAGGGTGTCGGCGACGGCCCGCATCCGGACCAGGGCGCGGGTCTGGCGGCGGCGCTGGGTCGCCAGCCCGGCGCCCATCATCCCGGCCAGCACGGTGCCCAGGTACGTCCACAGGTGGTGCTGTTCGTACAGGTGGCCGGAGCGCAGCGCGAGCAACGCCTGCAGGCCGACGGTGACGGCGGTCGCGCCGGCCACCACGGCGGGCCCGGCGCTGAACGCGGCGACCACGGGCAGCACCGTCAGCAGGAAGCCCGCGGCGACGGAGCTGGGGACGGACTCCTCCAGCACCAGATCGGCGACCAGCAGCAGGATCGGCAGGGCGCGCGCCCAGGTCGGGGTGCGCAGCGCCTCGGCCATCGCGGCCTCCCAGCGCGCGGTGGCCTCCCGGCCGTGCTGCTGGTCGCGCTGGGGACCGGGCAGGCGCTCGGCGTCCTCGCCGGGGGCGACACGGACGGACGTTGCGGTGGGCGCGGGCATGCTGACCTCCTCAGGCGGGCGCCCGGGTGGGTGCGTCTCCCCTCCATCGTCCCGTGCCATCCGTCGGGGCCACCCCTTGCCAAGGTCCCGACGGATTGGGCCCTTCGGCCCGATTCGATCATATTTCAGCCATTTGGGTGAGCTGCGTCACCGCCGGCGGTGCCTCGGTGTCAGCCGAGAGTGACGGGCCCGAGAGTGACGGGCCCGAGGGTGACGGGCCCGAGGGTGACGGGCAGCGTGCCGACGGCGCCTCAGTGTCAGCCGAGGGTGACGGGCAGGGTGCGGTAGCCGCGCAGCACCAGCCGGTCGCGGTGGACGGCGGGCCCGGCGGGGGCCAGTGCGGGGAAGCGGCGCAGCAGGGCGGGCAGCGCGGTGGTGGCTTCCAGCCGGGCGAGCTGGGCGCCGAGGCAGTAGTGCGGGCCGCCGCCGAAGCTGAGCGGCCGGCCGTCGGTGCGGGACGGGTCGAAGCGGTTGGGGTCGGGGAAGCGTCGCGGGTCGCGGTTGGCGGCGCCGACCAGCAGCAGGGTGCCGGTGTACCGCGGGACGGGCTTGCCGCCGACGGTGAGGCCGTCGGTGAGCGCGATCCGGGAGGTGAGCTGGACGGGCGAGTCGAACCGCAGCACCTCGTCCACCAGGGCGGCCGGATCGAGCGTGCCCTCGCGCAGCTGTGCGGCGGTGTCGGGGTGCTCGAACAGCAGGGCGAGGGCGTTGCCGAGCAGGTTGCCCGTGGTCTCGAAGCCGGCCACCAGCAGCAGCACCAGGTTGGCCAGCAGTTCGGTGTCGGACAGCCGCTGCTGGTCGGCGTCGGCGGTCGCGACCAGGGCGCTGACCAGGTCGTCCTTCGGGTCGGCGCGTCGGAGGGCGGCCAGCTCGGCGAAGTACTGGGAGAGTTCACCGGCGGCGCGGTCGGCGGCGGCCAGTTCCTCGTCCCCGACCAGGAACTCCATGGTGGCGGTGAGGTCGGAGGCCAGCGGGCGGAACAGGTGCCGGTCCCGGTCGGGGACGCCGAGCAGTTCGCAGATCACGCCGATCGGCAGCCGGAACGCGAAGGCGTCCAGGAAGTCCACCGGGCCGTCGCCGTGCTCGCTTCGTGCGGCGAGTTCGTCCAGCAGTTGCTCGACCGCGGCGGTGACGGCGGGTGCAAGGGCGGAGACCCGGCGCGGGGTGAACACCGAGGAGATCAGCGAGCGCATCCGGGGGTGGTCGGGCGCGTTGCGCTCCAGGATCGAATCGCCCAGCAGGTTCTTGCCCGGGTGGTCGGGGAAGTCGGGCTCGAACTGGGCGGCCAGCTCCGGTTCGATGACGCCGAAGGCCGGGTTGCGGAAGATCTCGTCGGCCTCCTGGTGGCCGGTGACCAGCACCATGTACTCGTCGCTCTGCACCGTCGGCCCGAACGCGCGCAGTTGCTCGTACAGCGGGTACGGGTCGCGGCAACCCTTCGGGCCCATCAGCTCGTTGACGATCGCGGCGACGTCCATGCAACTCCCCCAGAAGCAGTCGTATTTACTGTCCGGTTCGGGAACGGCCCGGCGGCGCACCCGGGTTCCCGTCGCCGGGCCGGGCGGTCGGTAGGCTGGCCGGTCATGGAGATCTGGATCAACCCGCGGTGCAGCAAGTGCCGCACCGCCCTGGGCGAACTCGACGCGGCGGGCGCCGAGTACACGGTGCGCCGCTACCTGGAGGAGCCGCCGACGGTCGCCGAACTGACCGAGGTGCTGGGCCGCCTCGGCCTGGAGCCGTGGGACGTGGCCCGGCTGGACGAGCCGATCGGCAAGGAGCTCGGCCTGCGGTCCTGGGGCCGCGAGGACGCCGACCGGGCGCGCTGGGTCGAGGCGATGGCCGCCCATCCGGCACTGATCCAGCGGCCGATCATCACCGCCGACGACGGCTACACGGTGATCGGGCGCACCGAGGAGGCGCTGAAGGACGTGCTCTCGCACTGACTCGCGCACTGACTCGCGCTGCCACGCCGGGTGCCGGGCGGTGACAGCCCGCTGACAGCGTGCTGCCAGTGGGCCCCGGCAGGCTGGGTGGGCCATCTCCGATCCGACGGGAGCCCACCGTGTCCGACCTGCCGATCCGCCGACTGACCGTGACCGCCGTCCACCGCCCCACCCCGCGCACCGTCCGGGCCGGTTTCGCGCTGCCGCCCGGCGAGTTCGCCCTGGTCGGGCCCGACCAGCAGGTCAAGCTGTACTTCCCGCGCCCCGGCCAGGACGCCCCCGAGCTGCCCGCGGCCGCCCCCGGGCAGGACCTGATGGACTGGTACCGGGCCTGCCACGCCGTCCCGGAGCACCGCCGCCCGTGGATGCGGTCCTTCACGATCCGCGCCCACGACGCCGAACTGCACACCGTGGACATCGACTTCGTGCTGCACGGCGACGGCCCGGCCGCCGACTGGGCGGCCCGCGCCCGGCCCGGGCAGGTGCTCGCCATGTTCGGCCCCTCCCCCGAGTTCGCCCGCCCGTTCCCGCTGGACGGCCGCCGCCCGCTGCTGTTCGCCTGCGACGAGTCGGCGCTGCCCGCGCTCGCCACCCTGGTGGAGGCCCTGCCGGCCGGCGCCCGGGCGCACGCCTGGATCGAGACCGCCGGGCCCGACGAGCAGCAACCCCTTTGCGGCTTCGGCGAGTTGACCGCCCACTGGGTCCACCGCGGCGAGGCCGCACCCGGCGAACGGCTGCTGGCCGCCGTCCGCGCCGCCGAACTCCCCACCGACCTGGAACACGCCTGGCTGGCGGGCGAGGCCGGCGCTGTCCGCGCCCTGCGCCGCCACCTGCTGACGGAACGTCATCTGGACCGCTCGAACGTCCACTTCACCGGCTACTGGCGCCACCGCCTCACCCAGGACGACGCGCCCACCGCCGAAGACCTCGCCGACGCCCGGGAGTTGCTGGCACAGTACGGGAGCTGACCGGCCACGCAATAACCGCGCGACCGCGCTGCCGGGCGCCTGTTACCGTCCGCCGGTGATCACCAGCCTGTTCCAGCCGCCGCTGCTCACCCGCCTGCTCGCCGCCGAGCGGATCCTGATCGCCGGCGCGGGCGGCGGGCACGACGTGTACGCGGGGCTGCCGCTCGCCCTCGCGCTGCGCGCGGCCGGGCGCGACGTCCACCTGGCGAACCTGGCGTTCACCCACCACTACGGCCTGGACGCCACCGCGTGGGAGGGCCCGCACCTGGCCCGGATCACCCCCGACACCCGCTCCGCCGAACCCAAGTTCCCCGAACGCGCCCTGGCCCGCTGGCTGCGCGACCACCAACAGCCGGACACCGTCTGGGCGTTCGCCTCCACCGGGGTCAAGCCGCTGCGCGCCGCCTACCGGGCGCTGGTGCGCCGGCTCGGCATCGACGCGATCCTGCTGGTCGACGGCGGCACCGACATCCTGCTGCGCGGCGACGAGGCCGGACTCGGCACCCCCGAGGAGGACATGGCCTCCCTCGCCGCCGTCGCCGGCCTGCGCTCCGTCCCCACCCGCCTGGTCGCCTGCCTCGGCTTCGGCATCGACGCCCACCACGGCGTCAGCCACGCGCTGGTGCTGGAGAACCTGGCCGCCCTGCAACGCGACGGCGGCTACCTCGGCGCGTTCTCCCTCCCCGCCGACGCCCCCGAAGCCACCCTGTACCTGGACGCCGTCGCCCGGGCCCGGTCCGCCGCCCCCGACCGTCCCAGCATCGTGCAGGGCAGCGTGGCGGCCGCCCTGCGCGGCGAGTCCGGGGACGTCGGACTCGCCGAACGGGTGCCCGGCAGCGAGCCGTTCGTCAACCCGCTGATGACGCTGTACTTCGGCGTCACCGTCGAGGCCCTGGCCGCCCGCAACCTCTACCTCGACCGCCTGGAGGGCACCACCGGGACCCGCCAGATCGCCTCCGTCATCGCCGATTTCCGCGAGGACCTCCCCCGCCTGCGCCCCGCCCGCGCGTACCCGCACTGACCGACGGCCGGCGGACCGGCCCTGGTACCGTCCGCCCGGTGACCATCAGTGTGTTTCAGCCGCCGTTGCTCACCCGCCTGCTGGCCGCCGAGCGGATCCTGATCGCCGGTGCGGGTGGCGGCTTCGACATCTACGCCGGGCTGCCGCTCGCCCTCGCGTTGCGGGCCGCCGGGCGCGAGGTGCATCTGGCGAACTTCTCGTTCAGCAATCTGTACGGCCTCGGCCTGGACGTCTGGCACGCCCCCGAGCTGGCCCGGATCACCCCCGAGGTGCGCAGCGCGGACGCCTACTTCCCCGAACGCTCGCTGGCCCGCTGGCTGCGCGCGCACCAACAGCCGGACACCGTCTGGGCGTTCCCGTCCACCGGCGTGCAGCCGCTGCGGGCCGCGTACCGGGCGCTGGTCGAGCACCTCGGCATCGACGCGATCCTGCTGGTCGACGGCGGCACCGACATCCTGCTGCGCGGCGACGAGGCCGGGCTCGGCACCCCCGAGGAGGACATGGCCTCCCTCGCCGCCGTCGCCGGGCTCACCGAGGTGCCGACCCGGCTGGTGGCCTGCCTCGGGTTCGGGATCGACGCGTACCACGGCGTCAACCACAGCCTGGTGCTGGAGAACCTGGCCGCGCTACAGCGCGACGGCGGTCATCTCGGCGCGTTCTCGCTGCCCGCCGACGCGCCCGAGGCCGCGCTGTACCTGGACGCGGTGGCGCACGCCCGGCAGGAGTGCCCCGAGCATCCGAGCATCGTCCACGGCTCGATCGCGGCCGCGCTGCGCGGCGAGTTCGGCGACGTCCGGTTCACCGAACGCACCGGCAACAGCGCGCTGTTCATCAACCCGCTGATGACGCTGTACTTCGGTGTGACGGTGGAGGCGCTGGCCGCCCGCCACCTCTACCTCGACCGGCTGGAGCACACCGTCCTGATGCGCCAGGTCGCCACCGCCATCGCCGACTTCCAGGACGCTCTCCCCCGCCGGCGCCCGCCCCGCGTCTACCCGCACTGACCGGCCGGGCGGTCAGCCCTTGCGGGCGGCGGCGGCGATCTTCGCGGTGGTGTGGAAGAACCGCGAAGTCGCCTGCCCCTGGTAGGACTTGGGGAAGGCGGTGGCCGGATTGCCGGTCATCCGCCCGCCGCGCAGGTGCATCACCACGAACGCCGCGCCCTCGTTCGCTCCGATCATCTCCCAGTCGCCCTTCGGCGAGGCCACCGGCAGACCCAGCTCGGGTGGCAGCGGCTCGGAGAGGAACAGCACGCACAGGCGGTCGTTCTCGGTGGCCTCCACCCCCGCGAACGGGTCCAGCGCGACCACGGCCTCCACCTCCTCGACCGTTCGCAGCATCACCGGCACCGGGTACCCCAGGCCCTCCGCGAGGCCCGCCTCGATCCGCGCCGTCAGCGCCGCCCGGTCGGTCTCCGCGCTGCGGAAGAACACGTTGCCGCTCTGGATGTACGTCCGCACGCCCTCAAGTCCGAGGCCCGCGAACAGCTCCCGCAACCGGTCCATCTTCACGGTGCGGCCGCCGACGTTGATCGCCCGCAGGAAGGCGATGTAGGTCTCCATGCGCGCGAGTGTAGGCCGGGCCGCCGACAATCGGCGGTTCCGCCCGTGCCGCGGCCTACACTCGCGCGCATGACGACCTGGCAGGACTTCGAGCAGCAGGCTCCCGACCTCGCCCCGCGCATCCGCGCCCGCTTCGAGGCGCACCGGCACCATGTGCTCGCCACGCTGGAGCGGGACGGCTCGCCCCGGGTGAGCGGCATCGAGGTGGACTTCATCGGCGCCGACCTGTTCCTCGGTTCGATGGCGGGCGCGGTCAAGGCGCTCGACCTGCGCCGCGACCCGCGCTGCGCCCTGCACTCGAACCCGGGGCCGGACACCGGCATGACCGGCGGGGACGCGAAACTCGCCCTGTCCGCCGTCGAGTTGACCGATCCGGTGGACATCGCCGCCTACCTCGCGGGCCTGCCCGAGCCGCCGCCCGGCCCGTTCCACGCGTTCCGCTTGGAACTGCGGCGGGCCACCCTGACCGAGGTGGTGGACGACCGGCTGGTGATCAGCACCTGGCGGCCGGGCGAGGACGTCAAGGTGATCGAACGCCGGTAGCGGCCCCTGGTTCGAGGGCGGGCCGTCAGCCGTTCGGCAGGATCACCGCACGCCCGTTGATCTTCCCGGCGTGCAGGCGCTCGTAGGCGAGCGGCGCCTCGTCGATGCCGTACGTCTCGACGTGCACGTCGATCGCCCCGGCGCGGGCCAGGTCGAGGACCTCGATCAGCTCGGCACGGCTGCCCCAGTACGGGGAACGGACGCAGGCGTCGTAGGGCAGGGCGCCGAAACCGACGGCCAGCGTGCCGCCGCCGAGGCCGACGATGCTGACATCGCCCTCGACGGCGACCAGCTGACCGGCCAGGGCGGCGGTGGGCGGGGCGCCGACGAAGTCGAACACGGCCTGCGCGCCGAGCCCGGCGGTCAGTTCGCGGACCTTCGCGGCGGCGGCGCCGTCCGAGAGCACCACCTCGTGCGCCCCGACCGCGCGGGCCAGTTCGAGCTTCTCCTCGGAGACGTCCAGGGCGATCACCCGGGCCGCGGTGGTCGCGCGCAGCAGCTGGACGGCGACGTGGCCGAGGCCGCCGGTGCCGATCACCACCGCCGTGGAGCCGGGGACGAGCTTCGGCAGCGAGCTCTTGATCGCGTGGTAGGGCGTCAGCCCGGCGTCGGTGAGCGGGACGGCCCGCACCGGGTCGAGGTCGCCGAGCGGGACCAGGTGCCGCGGGTCGTCGACCACCAGGTACTCGGCCATCGCGCCGGGCGCGCCCAGCCCGGGCGGCATGATGCCCAGCTCGCGCGCCCGCAGGCAGTAGTTCTCCTTGCCCTCGGCGCACTTGGCGCAGCTGCCGCAGCCCCACGGGCCGTACACGGCGACCGACTCGCCCTCGGTGAAGCCGGTGACGCCGGCGCCGAGCGCGGCGATCGTGCCGACGCCCTCGTGGCCGAGGGTGAGCGGCAGCGGGAACGGCAGCCGCTCGGCGGGCCAGCTCATCACGGCCATGTCGGAGTGGCACACCCCGGCGGCGGTGACCTTCAGCAGGACCTGCCCGGGGCCGGGTTCGGGGTCGGGAACGGTGACCACCTCGGGGTGGCTGCCGGCGGTGCGGTACTGGACTGCCTTCATGGCTCGAAACCCTCTCTGTTGCGTGAACCTTGGCGAACTGCCGCGCGGAACTGCTGCGCGACCTGTGGCGAGCCCGCTCGACGGACGGTCAGCGGGCGGAGTAGCCGCCGTCTACCAGGTGGTAGCTGCCGGTGACGAAGGACGCCCGGTCGGAGAGCAGGAACGCGGTCAGTTCGGCGACCTCCTCGGCCCGGCCGAGCCGCCCGGCGGGGTGCAGCGCGACCAGCGCCGCGCGCGCGGCCGGCTCGGCGTCCTTGAGCAGCGGGGTGTCGATGAAGCCGGGGCCGACCGCGTTGACCCGGATGCCCTGCGAGGCGTACTCCAGCGCGGTGGTCTTGGTCAGGCCGACCACGCCGTGCTTGGCGGCGACGTACGCGGGCGAGCCGGCGAAGCCGTTGGTGCCCAGGATCGAGGACATGTTGACGATCGCGCCGCCGCCCGCGGCGAGGATCTCCGGCAGCTCGTAATGCATCGAGTAGAAGACGCTGTCCAGGTTGGTGGCGAGCACCCGCCGCCAGTCCTGCGGGTCGTACGCGGCGGTGGGGGCGACGGCGCCGCCGATGCCGGCGTTGTTGACGGCCAGCGAGAGCGGGCCGAGGCCCTGCACGGTGGTGCGGACGGCGGCCTCGACGGAGGCGGGGTCGGTGACGTCGACGTGCACGGCGAGGGCCTCGGCGCCGATCGCTTCGAGGGCGGCGACGGCCTCCCGGGCGGCGTCCAGGCGGAAGTCGGCGACGGCGACCTTCGCGCCGCGTCCGGCGAGCAGGGTGGCGACGGCCAGGCCGATGCCGGAGGCGGCACCGGTGACGAGGGCGGTGCGGCCGGTGAACTCCTGGGTGGTCATGGGCGATCGGTCCTTTCGTGCGCCGCCCGGGGGCGGGCGCGGGTGGTGCCGGTGTGCCGACGGGTGGTCAGCGCGGGGGTTCGGCCGCGGCCAGGTCGAAGGCGCGGTCGATCAGGGCGGGCAGGTCGCCCGCCGGGTCGCGCACCCAGGTGCGGGTGGCGGCGTGCAGGGCGGCGACGCCGAGGCCGACGGCGACGGCGGGCCGCAGGTCGGTCTCGGGGTGCAGGCCGAGGCGGGCGGCGACCAGCCGGATCGACTGCTCCTCCTCGGCGACGGCGATCCGCCGGTAGGCGGCGGTCAGCGCAGGCTCCTCGTCGATCAGCACGAACAGGGCCCGCATGCCCGGGCGGCGGTGCCAGGCCGGGTGGTCGCCGTCGTACAGCCAGGCGGTGACGGCGGCGCGGTAGGCGGCGACCGGGGCCTCGGCGGCGGGCCGGGCGGCGAGCTGCGCGTTGATCCGGGTGAAGTCGGTGCGCAGCGAGTCGAGGACGGCGTCCTCGCGGGAGGGGAAGTAGCGGCTGAAGGTGCGCCGGGAGACGTCGGCGGCGTCGGTGACGTGTTCGACGGCGAGGGCGGCCAGGCCGTGCTCCAGGGTCAGGCGCAGCGCGGCGTCGGCCATCGCCTCGCGGGTGCGGCGGGACTTGCTCTCGCGCCGCCCGGGCGGGACCGACGGCTGCCGCTGGTCGGTGCTCATGTGATCACCGTACTACCGAAAATGTCCCGGCGGGACATGAGTCCCGCCGGGACATCCGGGCCCGGGTCGTGCTGCTCACGTCCCGGACGGATCCGGGACGGTCTCAGTGACCGGAGGGCCCCCAGAGGCGGTCGGTGCAGCGGGCGTAGGTGTCGCGCCAGTGCGGCCAGTGGCGGACGACCTCGTCGTCGCAGTCGGCCAGCAGGCGGTCGATCTGTATCGGGTCGACGCCTTCGAGCAGCCAGACCAGGGCGTCGGACGCGGCCGGGCCCTCGGCGAGGCGCAGCAGGTCGAGCAGTTCGGGCAGGGTGCCGATCCGGGAGCCGGGCTGGAAGACGTCGGCCATCCGGGGCAGCAGCTGGCGCTCCTCGATCCGCAGGTGGGTCTCCACCCGGGCGGCGAGCTCCTCGACCGCGTAGGAGACCGGCCAGGAGCTGGCGGGGTCGCGGGTGGCGATGCCGACCAGGGTGGTGGTGCGGGTGAAGCACTGGTCGAGGTTGTGGTGGTCGGACTCCAACCAGTTGAGCAGCAGCCGCAGTTCGGGCGAGAAGCGGCGCAGCAGCGGCCACAGCCGGGTGTCCTGCTGCTCGTGGTGGCAGGTCACCATGGCGGTGACGAAGTCCCAGTGCCGCTTGAGCGCGAGCGCGCTCTCGTGGTCGTCGGGCTGGAGCAGTCGCAGGGCCTGCGGGATCCGGGCGAGGTCGCGGCGGACGGCGGCGTGCACCAGGCGCAGTCCGGCGAACGGGAGGAGTTCGGCCACCGGCGCGGCAGGGAGCTCCTCGCGCGGGGCGGGCATGGTCGTCGAACCGACGGGCAGCAGGTGGCGGGACATGGCGCTCTCTTCACGACTGGCTGGGGCTGGCCGGAGCGGGGGCCGCGGTTGCGGCGCCCCGGTCCAGTTCTCCGGTCCACGGGGTCCAGGGTGGGAGCAGTGCATCAGGGTCGAATGAACGACCGATTGATGTGCAGGTCAGCGCGTTTTCGGGGCGCTTCCTGCCCGTTCCTGACGGGCCGCCGGTCAAGCGTCCGGCCGGCCGGTCAGTCGGACTCGGGTCCGGCGGTGTTGGCGGTCAGCCATTCCAGGGTGTGCGGAATCATCTTCTTGAAGTCGGAGGTGAGGTGCTTGCCGCCGGGCTGCTCGTAGTACTCGACGGTGGTGGGGGCCTTGGCCTTCTCGACCCAGGACTTCACCAGTTTGGTCTCGTACGGGTTGGCGCCACCCGCGGTGGCCAGCATCCGCACGTCGGCGGTGCCCCCGGCGACCAGCCGTTCGGGGCTGTTGGCCTGGCGTTCCTGCTCGTGGCCCTTCCAGAGCGGCGAGTCGGGGTTCCAGTAGCCGTCGATCGGCACTGCGGCCTTGAACACGTCGGGGTGCTGCAGGGCGAGCTTGGCGCTGCAGAACGCGCCGGTGGAGGCGCCCATCACGGCCCAGCCGTCGCGGCCCTTGACGGTACGGAAGTTGGCGCGGACGAAGTCGGGGATGTCCTCGGCCATCCAGGTGCCCATCTTCGGCTGGCCGGGGATGTCGGCGCACTCCAGGGCCTTGGACTCGTTGGAGTCCAGGTTCTGCACCGGCATGATCATGATGAACGGGTGGGCCTTGCCCTGGGAGGCCATCTGCTGGTCGATCTCCTGGATCGGCAGCTGGTTGTCGGTCCAGGTGTTGTAGCCGGCGCTCTGCCCGCCCGCGTACAGGGTGAGCACGGGGAAGCCGGTCTTGGCGTACTTCGGGTCGTTGTACTGCGGCGGCAGCCAGACCCACACCTTGCCGCTGACGCCGGACTTGGCGCCGTTCAGGGTGGTCATCATGATCGGCCCGGCGGCGGTGTCGCGGACCTTGGACAGCTGTGCGGCCGGGCCGGTCGGCATCAGCACCTTGGACGGCTTGGGCGGGGCGCTGCTGCTCTGCGCGGCGGGCGAGGACGGGTGGTCGGCGACGCTCGCGCCCTTGGTGTCGCCGGAGGTGCCGCTGTTGCTGCCGCAGGCGGCCAGCGGGGCGGCGAGGGCGAGCAGGGCGGCGGCGGTCAGCAGACGACGGGCGGCGGAACGGGGCTGCGGCAGCACGGGGCGGTCTCTCCGGGCGGGGGCCGACCCGGCAGCCGGGAGGGGCCCTGGTCATTGGGCTTGGCCGGGGCCGCCGCGCGCTGGTGGTGGCCGGCGCTCCCCGGGAACGGCCGCGGCCGCACAAAGGTGCGGCGGTTCGGCCGTTCGAGATCCTATGACGTACCGCTCGGGGCCCCGGTTGCGGAGGGGTGAACAACCCGTCGTCCGGCGGGGACGGCCCCCGCCGGACGACGGGGGCCGCCCCGCTCCAGGAGCGAGGTCACGGGCGCCAGGTGTCGTTCAGGGTGATCTTTCCGCTCGCCGGGACGGTGGCGGTGCGGTTGGCGCCGCTCTCCCAGGTGACGGTGCCGGCGGCGTCCTTGCGCAGGTACTTGTACTGGATCGCGGTGCCGGCGGGCAGCGCCACGTCCAGCTTCCACACCGGGTAGGAGGCCGAGCCCAGCAGCAGCGCCTTTGAGGTGTCCCAGCCGCCGAGCGCGGCCGCGTCGCCGACCACGTAGAGGTTCTGGCCGGGCACGGTGGTGCCGTTGACCGCGAAGGAGGCGCCCGGCGCGGTGCCCGCGGCGGTGGCGCCGACGTACAGCGCGACGGCGTCGTTCGCGCCGACCGAGGCGGTGAACTTCCCGTCCGCGCCGACGGTGTAGGTCGGGCCGGAGCAGCCACCGCTCACCGGGTCGCCGTGCTGGACGTCGCAGTAGACGCCGGCGGGCAGCGAGGTCTGGAAGGTCTGGGTGATCGCCGAGCTCTCCCGGTTGATCGCCACGTAGCCCTTGCTGCCGCGGCCGAAGGCGATCGCGTTGCTGCCGTTGGACCACCAGTTGGTCATCGCGGCACCGGCCACCGCGTTGCGGAAGCCCACCATGTTGGCGACCTGCCGCCAGGCGTGGACGCAGTTCCAGCCGTTCTGGTAGCAGGCGGTGACGGCGCCGGCGTTCGGCGGGCCGTCGTCGTTGCTGCTGAACGCGTAGCCGGAGTAGACGTTCGGCGAGCCGTACGGGTGGGCCAGCATGAAGACGTTGGCCAGGGTGTAGGTGGACCCGTCCTTGTAGGTGAGGGTGGAGCCGTTGCGCTCGGTGTCCCAGTTGTCGACGAAGGTGCGGGCCTGGGCGGAGGCGAGCAGGCCGCTGCCCCAGCTCTGCAGGTCGGATATTTTGCCGCCCTTGAAGGCGCTCTTCAGCCAGGTGCCGGAGCGGAACTCGTCCACGTCGCCGTTGCCGGTGTACTCGGAGGGCTGGATCGGCTCGCCCGCGCCGTAGATGACCTCCTGCACCCAGTACGCGTTCGGGTTGCTCATCCTGGCCTTGATGGCGGCCAGGTCGGTGGCGGCCATGTGCTTGGCGGCGTCGATCCGGAAGCCGTCCACGCCGAGCGAGAGCAGGTCGCTGAGGTAGTTGGCGATGGTCTGCTGGACGTACGCGGAGCCGGTGTTGAGGTCCGCGAGGCCGACCAGCTCGCAGTTCTGCACGTTGGCGCGGTCGGCGTAGTTGGTGATCGACGTGCGGCAGGAGTGGAAGTCCTGGTCCTGGTAGGAGCCCGGGTAGTTGTACTTCGTGTAGGCGGTGCCGCCGGTGCCGGTGCCGCTGCCGGCCGACATGTGGTTGATCACCGAGTCGGCGAGCACCTTGACGCCCGCCGCGTGGCAGGTGGTGACCATGTTCTTGAACGCGGTGCGGTCGCCGAGCCGGCCGGCGATCTTGTAGCTGACGGGCTGGTAGGAGGTCCACCACTGGGAGCCCTGGATGTGCTCCTGGGGCGGGGAGACCTCGACGAAGCCGTAGCCCTTGGGGCCGAGGGTGTCGGTACAGGCCTTGGCCACCGAGTCGAACTTCCACTCGAACAGGGTGGCGGTGACGCCCTTGGTGCCGGGCGGGGTGGCGGCCGCGGTGGGCGCCAGCGAGAGCCCGGCGCCGGCCGAGAGGCCGAACGCCGCGAGGGCGGTGCAGGCGGCGACGGCGCGCTTCCTGCGGGCGGGGGCGAGGGTGGGCAAGGGAGCACTCCTGGGGGAAGCCCGGCCCGCGGACGCAGGTCGCGGCCGGGTGGCGGCGGGGTGGGGCCGCGACGGCTGGGGTGTTGGGGCCGTCCGCGCGGAGGGGAGGTGCTACTGCAAGAAGCCTGCAAGGTGGGGTGAAACTTGCTGGAAATTTGCAGTGGCATGACCATATGGTCGGCCCGGGCGGCCGTCAAGAGAGCCTGCGACCCGCTCCGCGGCCGGTAAAACGGCAGCGCCGGCCCGCCGCTGACAGTTCGTCAACGGCAGACCGGCGCGCGGTCGGGCGGTATTCGGAGGCGGTGCCTCAGCCCAGCTGCTGCTCGATCACGTCACAGGCGCGGGCGGTGCCGCCCTCACCCCTCGCCCCGGCGCTCAACTCCCGCAGACGGGCGGCCACTTCCTCGTCCCCGACCAGCTCGGTGAGGGCCGACCAGAGCGCCTCGGGCGTGGCCTCCTCGGTGTCCAGCCGGCGGGCCACGCCGAGCTCGACCAGCCGGTCGGCGTTCATCGGCTGTTCGGCGGCCTGCGGCACCGCGATCATCGGTACGCCCGCCATCAGCCCTTCGCCGCAACCACCCATCCCGGCATGGGTGACGAAGGCGTCGGCCTGCTCCAGGATCGCCCGCTGCGGCACCCACGGGTGCACCTCGACGTTGGCCGGGATCTCCCCCAGCTCGGCCGGGTCGACGAACTTCCCGATCTGCAGCACCACATGCCAGCCGGGACGGCCGCCGAAGGCCGCCAGGCAGTTCCGGTAGAACTCGGGCTGCCGGGTGAACGCCGAGCCCAGCGACACCAGCAGCACCTTCTCCGCTCCGGCCGGACGCTGCCAACCGCCCTGCTCCGCCCGCAGGTCGAAGCACGGCCCGACGAACTCCACGGCCTTGCGGTCCACCCGGTCGGCGTGCGGCTGCATCGCCTCGGTGATCATCGCGACGGCGCGCACCGGTTTTCCGGAGAACGCGTCCACGTCCACCGTGGTGGCGCCACTGCCGGCCAGCCACTCGGCGAAGAGTTTGAAGTAGTCGTCGGCGCCCGGCAGTTGGCGTATGGCGCCGCCCACCTCCTCCTGATAGCCCTCCCACCCGACCAGGGTCGGGGAGAGCTGAACGATCGGCCGGCCCTGCGCCTCGGCGAGCGCCCGGGCGGCGTAGGCGCCGATGTCGTACAGGTAGACGTCGGCCGGGTCGGCGTCGTAGTGCGCGTGCAGCCGGGGCAGCATCGCGATCGCGTCCTCCAGGAAGACCCCCATCTGGCCGATCGGGTCGGCCGGCCAGTCGTGGTCGGCGACCGGCAGCGTGGAGGGGTACGGGACGAGCTCGGCGCCGGTGGGGGCGATCAGCTCGGCCGCCGAGGGGTCGTTGAAGTACGTCACCCGGTGGCCGCGGGCGACGAGTTCGCGGATCACTTCGAGGCTCGGGCGGACGTGGCTGACGGCCGGGATGCCGATCATGGCGATATGGGCACGACGGGTCATGCGAAAGCACCTGCTTCCGGTCTACGGGGTCGGAAAGGGAACACCGCACCGCCGACGCGCCGTCAGGGGGCGCCGGGGCGTGCGGGACGCGAGGCTCGGGGCACTGCCCCGGCCGCGTCAGCCGTAGATCTGGTGGAAGGACATGCCAGGACCCTAACCCGCCGGATCCGAAGCGCGCATCCGATTTAACTCCGGTCCGCACAAGGCTGATTGACCGATCGTCACACGGAAACGCGCCGGTGCCCGGCAGCCGAAGCGGCTGCCGGGCACCGGTATCACCGAAGGTGCGTCAGCTGGTCTGGATCGCGGTGTCGTCGACCACGAAGGAGGTCTGCAGCGAGACGTCCTCGACGGCGTTGAACTTCACCGTGACGGTCTGACCGGCGTAGGCCGACAGGTCGATGGTCTTCTGGGTGTAGCCGGTGTTCTTGTCGAGGTTGGAGTACGTGGCGACCGAGGTGCCGTTGACGGTCACGGTCATCTTGTCGTACGCGGTGGAGGTGGTGGTCTCGGCGGTGTCGACGTGCAGCCAGAAGCTCAGCGACGCCTTGCAGCCGGACGGGATGGTGACGGTCTGCTGGATGCTGTCGGTGTGGCTGGAGCCGTAGCCGTCCATCCAGGCCTTCCAGGAACCGCCGTGCGCGGCCTGCGAGGTGGAGTTGTCGACCACACCGGAGGTGGTGGTCCACGGGGCGGCGGTGCCGGTCTCGAAGCCGGGGTTGCCGAGCAGCTGGGCCGGGGTGCAGCCGCCGCCGCCACCGCCGGAGACGGTCCAGGTGAAGGAGACGCTGCCGGTCTTGTTGGCGGCGTCCTTCGCGGTGACGGTGACGTTGTAGGTGCCGGCCGCGGTGGCGGTGCCGGTGATCTTGCCGGTGGCGGCGTCGATCGACAGGCCGGTGGGCAGGCCGGTGGCCGAGTAGCTGAGCGGCGCGGTGCCGCCGGTGGCGTTGATCTGCAGGCTGACCGAGGCGTTCAGCGCGGTCGACTGGTTGCCGGGGCTGGTCACGACCGGGCCGCCGGTGCTGGGCACCGAGCCGACGTTGACGGCCGCCCAGGCGGTCGCGGTGGCGTTGTACTCGGCCGAGTTGGCGCCGTACAGGTCGGTGGCGGCGGAGAGCATGCCGGCCCGCGCGTTCGCGTAGTTGGTGGAGGAGGTCCAGTAGGTGGTCAGCGCCCGGAACCAGATGGCGGCGGCCTTGTCGTGGCCGATGCCGGTGACCGGGATGTTGTTGTAGGTCGGCGAGTTGTAGCTCACGCCGTTGACCACCTTGGCGCCGCTGCCCTCGGACAGCAGGTAGAAGGCGTGGTTGCCGACGCCGGACGAGTAGTGGACGTCCTTGTTGCCGACCGTGGAGGACCAGTAGTCGGCGGACGAGCCGTCCTTGGACGGCTGGTCCATGTACCGCAGCGGCGTGCCGTTGCCGTTGATGTCGATCAGCTCGCCGACCAGGTAGTCCGGGTTGTCCTTGGAGATGTTGGCGTACCACTCGACCATGTTGCCGAACACGTCCGAGGTGGACTCGTTCAGGCCGCCGGACTCGCCGGAGTAGATCAGGCCGGCCGTGTTGGAGGTGACGCCGTGCGTCATCTCGTGGCCCGCGACGTCGAGTTCGGTCAGCGGGTGGGTGTTGCCCGAGCCGTCGCCGTAGGTCATGCAGAAGCAGCTGTCGTCCCAGAAGGCGTTGACGTAGTTGCTGCTGTAGTGGACCCGGCTGTAGGCGCCGACACCGTCGTTGCGGATGCCGTTGCGGCCGTAGGTGTTCTTGTAGTAGTCCCAGGTCATCGAGACGCCGAAGTGGGCGTCCACGGCCGCGGACTCCTTGTTGGCGGCGGTGCCGTCGCCCCAGGTGTCGGTGGACTTGCTGAACAGGGTGCCGTTGCCGCTGGTCCCGTTGTTCATGTTGGTGGTGTACATCCCACCGCGGGTGGTGTCCTTCATCTGGTACGTCGAACCGGACAGCGAGGTGCCGATGTTGACGTTGCCGACGAAGACGCCGGTGCCGGTGCCGGTCTCTATGCCTTCCCACTTCTGGATGACATCGCCGCTGTTGGCGTCGGTGACCACGTGCAGCTTGCTCGGGGTGCCGTCCTTCTGGGTGCCGGAGACCACGGTCTCCCAGGCCAGCCGCGGGCTGTTGTCGGCGGCCCAGACCACCAGGCGGGGCGCGGTCTCCAGCGCGGAGCCGGACTCGGCGGCCAGCGCGGTCGCCTGGCCCTTGGCGGCGGCCAGCTTCGGGGTGGTGGACAGGCCGTTCAGCGACGCGGTGGAGGCCCGGTCGACGCCCTTGGTGGTGCCGTTGGCGGCCTGGTGGACGACCATGTCGCCACCGAGGACGGGGAGTCCGTTGTAGGTGCGCTCGTAGCGGAAGTGCTGGGTGCCGTCGGCGTCCTTGAACGCGTCCTTGACCACCAGCTTCTCGGCGGAGCCCATGCCCAGGTTCTGCGCGACCTGGGCGGCGCGGGAACCCGCGTCCGAGAGCATCTGGGCGCGCCCGGCGGCCACCTGCTGGCCGGCGACCTGCGCCGCCGCGGACGGGCCGGCGGGGGCGGCCTGGGCCACCACCGACGGGATGGCGGTCACCAGCAGGGCGGTAGTGGCCGCGAGGGCGGCCATGCTCACGCGGGCATGCGTGTGGCGAGACATGCGGGACTCCTTAACCGACCGTCGCGGGGTCACGAGCGGTGAAGAGAATCTGGCCGCGGTTGCGGCGCAGCGGGGGCCCCAGCCGCCGGTCGCGGCACGGGGTGCGTACACGTACGCGGTGCAGGGCTGCGGGCTGCCGATGTCCTGGGGAGGCTCCATCGGCGGGGGTTGGGGCTACCTGTCTTCGCAGCGAGGGGAATCGTGGCAGCAAACACCCGTCGAATGACAGATGCATGCCACGGATTGACTCATTTATGACCGCCCTACAAGTCCCCCAAGAGCCCCCCATGGTCCGGCATTTGGGATGCCGTCAGCTAAACATGGCGGTTGACCGTACCGCACCGAAGCTTTTCGGCCAACCCCGCAAGGGGCCCCACCCTGAGGTGAGACCCCTGTTACCGGCGGGGAACCATTACTTCTGGACGAACACCGCCACCGTCCGGCCCGGCACCGTGAAGGTCCCCGAGGCCGCGTCGAAGGCTGCCTGCTTGACCACCGGGTCGCTGCCCGTGGCCTGCACCCGGTGCAGCGCCTGCGTGGTGCCGCGCAGGCCCGCCACGGTCTGGGTCTGCGCGGCCGGGGTGGCGTTGAAGACCACCGTGAGGCCCTTCTCGGCGCCCGGCAGCCCCGTCCCGTCCAGGTGCATGGTGATCACACCCGGGTCCTCCTCCGCGGTGCCGGACAGCGGGAAGGACAGCCGGCGCTGCACCTCGGCCGTGCTCGTCAGCGAGAACAGCGGGGAGGACTGACGGATCCTCAGGAACTGCTGGTAGAGCGCGGTGCCGGCGCCCATCTCGTTGCAGCCCATCCGCAGCTTCGGGTCGGCCAGCAGCTGCTTGCCACGGGCCCACATCTCCTGGTTGTCGGCCGCCATCGGCAGCCCGCGGCCCCAGCCGTTGCCCAACGAGCAATCCCAGTTGATGGCGTTGAACCAGTCGCCGGAGTCGTAGGAGTTGGCGTCCAGCGACTTGGAGCGCAGCAGGTCGCTTCCGGCCTGGGCGAAGCCCGGGCCCTGGGCGAGCGCCGTCAACGACAGGCCGAGCGCCTGCATCCGGGCCCGGTCGGCGGGCGAGGTGCCCTGCGGCAGCTTGAACGCCAGCGCGTCGTACAGGTCGGCGTTGTCGTGCGCGTCCAGGTACTCCACCGCCTCGCCGGGCTGTGCGGCGTAGCCGGTCGGGGCGCCGTTGTAGTCGACTCCCTTGCCGGTGACGGCCTTTCCGGAGGAGTCGGTGAACGCGTAGCCGGCCAGGTTGCCGGTCAGGCCGACCTTGATCTGGTCCATCTCGTGCAGCAGCCGGGCCTTCTGCTGCTCCGGACCGCCGTTGTCCGCCGCGCCGTTCGGGTCGGTGTACAGACCGGAGGCGAAGCCCTGCTGCGGCGCCGAGGACAGCATGAAGTTGCCGCCGCGCCCGGCGTCCCGGATCCGGTCGTTGAAGGTGGCGATGCCCGTGCCGGCCATGTTGACCTGGGTGGCCTGGACAAAACGGGCGTCATTGGCGACGGTGCCGAAGTTCCAGCCCTCGCCGTAGAGGAAGATGTTCTTCCCGTCCACGCCGTCCCGCTGCGGGGTGAGCCCGCCGAGCGCGGACCGCACGTCCAGCATGGTGGACTTCGGATCCAGGCCCATCAGGTCGAACCGGAAGCCGTCCACCCGGTACTGCTTGGCCCAGGTGACCACCGAGTCGACCACCAGCTTGTTCATCATGGCGTGCTCGGGCGCGGTGTCGGCGCAGCACGAGTCGGTGGTGACCTTGCCGCTGTCGCTGAGGCGCTGGTAGTAGCCGGGGACGACCTTGTCCAGCACCGAGTGCTCGTCCTGCCCGGCCGCCGCGGTGTGGTTGTACACCACGTCGAGCACCACCCGCAGGCCCGCGTCGTGCATCGCCTGCACCATCTCGCGGAACTGCACGGTGCGCGCCGTGCCGGTGGGGTCGGTGGCGTACGAGCCCTCGGGGACGGTGTAGTGCAGCGGGTCGTAGCCCCAGTTGTAGGCGTCGTCGGCCTTCACCGCCGCCACGCACTCCTGCTGCTTGCCCGAGTCGGCGGGCAGCGCGGCCAGGTCGCAGGCGGGGAGCTTCTGGTCGGCCCGGTTCTCCCGGATGGTGGCGATGTCGAAGGTCGGCAGCAGGTGAATGGTCGTCACCCCGGCCGCGGCGAGCTCCTTCAGGTGCTGCATGCCCGCGGACTTCGACTGCGTGAACGCCAGGTAGGTGCCACGCTCGTCGGCCGGCACGGTGGTGTCGGCGGCCGAGAAGTCCCGCACGTGCAGTTCCTGGATCTGCTGCCGGGTGGCCGGTATCGCCGCCGGACTGCGGTGCTGGTCCCAGCCCTTGGGCTTGGTCGCGGCGGCCGACAGGTCGGCGACCAGGCTGCGCTTCGAGTCGGCGGCCAGCGCCGTCGAGTACGGGTCGGTGACGGTGTTGGTGACCATCTTCCGCACGCTCGGCGCCCACACCTTGACCTGGTACAGGTAGTACTTGCCGTCCAGTTCCTTGGCGTCCTTGGTCAGCGACCACACGCCCGAGGCCTCGTCGCGCTTCAGCGGGACGGTCTTCGGGGTGCCGCCGCTCGCCGTGTCGAAGAGCTGCACCGCCACCTCGGTCGCGGTCGGCGCCCACAGCGAGAGCGTCACCTTCCGGTTGCGGCCGTTGCCCTGCCCCGGACCCGTGTACACCGGGCCGAGCTGGGCCTTCGCGGCCTTCCCCGCGTACAGGTCGTCCAGCACGCCGGGGATCTGCACGCCGGTGGCGGCCAGCGCGGCGCCGTTCGGCAGGTGCTCGGCGAAGACCAGCTGGCTGCGCAGCGCGTCGGTGATCCGGCCGGCGTCACGGGCGTCGAGGGTGAACGCCCGGTAGCCCGCCAGGTGCGGGAACTTCGCCTTCTGGGCGTCCGTCAGGCCGGCCGCCGGGGTGAGCCGGATCCAGTGGCCGGGCTTGGACAGCGCGCCCTGCTCGACGCTCAGCCCACCGGCCGGGTCGTAGATCAGCTGGGCGCTGGTGCCGCCCTTCAACTGTGCTTCCGCCGCACCGTAGTTGGCGGGCACCACGACGGTCCGCGCGTCGATCCACTGGGCCTTCGCGGAGCCCAGGTCGAGCTGCGAGGAGGCGCCGGCGGTCTGCGGCAGCAGGTAGCCCTCCTGGCCGCCGATGATCCACACCTCGCGGCCCGAGGTGGCGAAGTTCAGCGACTGGTCCTGCGGCAGGTCCTTGTCGTTGCCGTTGTGGATGATGTAGCTGAGGCTGCTCGCCCCGGCCGCCAGCGGCACCTCGAACACCGCGCCGAACGCGTCCTTGCGGGCCGGCATCAGCGGGTTGCCCCAGTCGGTCGGCGTGGCCGCGCCCGTCCAGTCGTGCAGGCCCCAGCCGTCGTAGTTGCCGTCGGCGCGCCGGTAGTGGAGGACGGCCTTGCCCTCCGGCACCGGCTGCGCCCCGTCCGGGTTGGCGGTGCGGACGGCCGGGTCGCCCTCCTTGATCCACACCTCGCCGGTGCTGGAGATGTCGATGTGCCGGTCCTGCTCGACGTCCTTGGCGCCGTTCTTCTCCACCACGAACCCGACGTCGGAGGCCCCGCTCTTCAGCTTCACGTACGCGAACGCGCCGTACGCGTCCCGCCCGACGAAGCCGTGCCCGTCCGGCCAGGTGGTGCCCTCGCCATCGGCGATGTCACCCCAGGTGTACAGGTTCCAGCCGTCGTAGTCGCCGTCCTGCCGCTGGTAGTGCACCACGGCGTAGGGCCGCGACACCGCGCTCGGCGCGGGCGCCGGCGGCTGCTGCCCGGTGGTGAACTGCCCGCTCGCGGAGGCCAGTCGGCCCGCCGAGTCCTGCACCACGGCCTTGAACCGCACCACCGTGCCCGGCGCGACGCCGTCCAGGTTCTGCGTGACGCGGTACACCCCGCTGTCGGCGGTGCCCAGCGTCTGCCACGGCCCGTTGCCGACCTGCGCGGCGAAGGTCACCCGGTTGAAGCCGCCACCGGGCACGCTCGCGCCGAGCGCCACCGTCCCGTACGACCCGTCGGCGGGGGCGTTCACCGTGATCGACGGCCCCGCCGCCGGCTTGGCCGGCTTGTGCTTCGCCTTCAGCACCAGCGAGGACATCGCCGGGACGGTCACCGTCACCTTGCCGTCCGCGCCGCTGGTGGTCTTCCCCTGGAACCCGTACAGGCCGTCGAAGTCCATGCCCGCCGAGAAGGTGTCCAGCGTGACGGTCTTCGCCCCGGCCGCGTTGTTCACCGCCACCAGGTACTCCACCTGGTCCTTGGCGTCGATCCGGGAGAACGCGTACACGCCCGGCCCGTCCGCCGCGTACCGCTCCACCTGCGCGCCGTCCGCCAGCGCCGGGTTGTCCTTGCGCAGCTTCGCCAGCCCGGCGATCCCCCGGTACAGCGCCCCGTCCCGGCCGTACCGGTCCTTCGGGCCGGAGTCGCCGCCGATCACCGGGTCGCTGTTGTACGAGGGGGTCTTCGAGGCGAACATGTCCTGCCGGGCGTCCTTGTCGCCGCCCGCGCCGGTGAAGCCCTGCTCGTCGCCGTAGTAGACCACCGGCTGCCCGCGGGTCAGGAACTGCAGCTCGTTGGCCAGCCGGTCCTTGCCCAGCAGCACCTCGTCCGGCGCCCCCGGGTTGTCGCTGCGCAGGAACGACCCGAACCGGCCCATGTCGTGGTTGCCGAGGAAGGTCGGCAGCTCGTACGCGTCGGTGTCGGCCGTGGTGTAGCGGTAGTCCTGCGCGTACAGCTCGCTCAGCGCCTTCGCCGAACCGTTCTGCGACACGTACTTCCGGGCCGCCTCCTGGAACGCGAAGTCCAGCGTCGCCTGCAGCTTGCCCTTGGTGACGTACGGGGAGGTCACCGCCGGGTCACCCGAGTACACCTCGCCGAACATGAAGAACTTCTTGTTCCCCCGCTGCGCCGCGAACTGCTTCAGCGCCGGCGCCCACTGCTCCCAGAACGCCATGTTCACGTGCTTGACGGTGTCGATCCGGAATCCGTCCACGCCGGCCTCGGCGACCCACTTCTGGTAGATCTTCTCCATCCCCGCGACGACCTTCGGGTTCTGGGTGTCCAGGTCGTCCAGCCCGGAGAAGTCGCCCTCGGTCGCGGACTCGCCGACGAAGGTCGAGTTGCCCCGGTTGTGGTACAGCGCCGGGTCGTTCAGCCAGGACGGGGACTTCGCGTTGGCGTCCGCCGGGGTCCGGAACACCGGGTTGTAGGGGAAGGAGTCCTTCGAGATGCCCGGCCACTGCGCCCGCGCGTCGGCGACCGCCGTCTCGTCCACCGGGTTCCCGTCGGCGTCCAGCGTCGGATAGGCACCGGCGGAGCGGTAGTCGTACGAGCCCTCCGCGTAGTCGATGACGTCCGCGGTGTGGTTGGTGATGACGTCGAAGAAGACCTTGAGGCCGCGCTTGTGGGCCTTGTCGATCAGCTCCTTGAGCTGCTCGTTGGTGCCGAAGTGCGGATCGACCTGGGTGAAGTCGGTGATCCAGTAGCCGTGGTAGCCGGCCGAGGCGTCCGCCCCCGTGCCCTGCACCGGCTTGTTCTTGAAGATCGGCGCCATCCAGATCGCGGTGGTGCCGAGGTCCTGGATGTAGTCCAGCTTGTCGATCAGGCCCTGCAGGTCGCCACCGTGGTAGAAGCCCTTGTCGGCCGGGTCGAAGCCGTTGTCCAGCCGCCCGCCGGTGATCCCCCCGGTGTCGTTGCCGGTGCTGCCGTTGGCGAACCGGTCCGGCAACACGAAGTAGAACTGCTCCCGGGTCAGGTCGTGCCGGGCCGCGGTGGCCGCCAGCGCCGCGTCCGAGGGCGCGGACGGGGCGGCCGACGCGAGCGGGACGGCGCCCAGCGTCGCGGCGATCAGCGAGGCCGCCACCAGGACGGAGGCCCGTCCGGGACGGCGGTACGGGGTGGTGCGGCGCGGGGAACGGGCTTGGGCGTCGGCCACGGCAGGGCTCTCCCTCTGGGGCGCTCGGGCAGGGTGGGTGGCGTGGAACCTAGCGTCCTGCAAGATGTTTCAGCAAGATGCGAAAGCCCTTTCGGGGACGAGTCATACCGAGTCGTGACCTGCCCCCACTTGGGGTCCGGGCCCCGAACGAGACCCCGGTTCGACCCCCGGTAACCCGCGCGCCACAATGGACCGCATGCGCCTCGAGAACCGATCGACCCCTACCCCCGTAGGGGGACAGTCGGTGAAGAATCCCCGACCAGAGGATGAGCAAGCGGCCACACCTCGTCTGGCAGACTTCTCCTCCATGGGGGAACCGACCGAGATCCACGCAGCCGGCGCCGACCGCGCCGAGCGGAGCGCACGCGACGGTTCCGACCCGGGCACGGACCACACCGCCCACCAGCCCGGCGGAGCCACCCGCGTCGCCCAGCCACCCGCCACCGGCCTCCGCGCCCGCCTGCGCGAGCAGCGGCGCGCCCCGCGCCGGCCGCACCTGTTCTTCGAACTCGCCCTGATCGGCATCAGCTACTGGCTGTACTCGCTGATCCGCAACGCCGTTCCCGAGCAGGCCGCGATAGCGCACAAGCACGCCGACTGGGTCTGGAACTTCGAGCAGACCCTCGGCATCGCCGTCGAGCGCTCGATCAACCACGCCGTCGACTCGGTGACCTGGCTGATCGTCGGGATGAACTACTACTACGCCACCCTGCACTTCATCGTCACCATCGGCGTACTGGTCTGGCTCTACCGCTCCCACCCCGGCCGCTACGCCGCCGCCCGCACGGTGCTCTTCGTCACCACCGGGATCGCGCTCGTCGGCTTCTACTTCTTCCCCCTCGCCCCACCCCGCCTGATGGACGCCGGTTTCATCGACACCGTCACCGTCCACCACACCTGGGGCTCCATGGCCTCCGGCGCCGGCGCGCAGGTCTCCAACCAGTTCGCGGCCATGCCCTCCATGCACATCGGCTGGTCCATGTGGTGCGGCCTGACCATCTTCTTCCTGGCCCGCCGCACCTGGGTCCGCGTCCTCGGCCTCGCCTACCCCCTGGTCACCCTCAGCGTGATCATCTCCACCGCGAACCACTTCTGGCTGGACGCGGTCGGCGGCGAAGCCTGTCTGGTCGTCGGCTTCGTCGCGGCGCGGCTCATCTACCACAACTGGGTCTACCGCCTGCCGCGCAACCCGGACGACGTCGCGGATCACGCACTGACGGTTCCGGTCTCCTGGGACACCAAGGTCTCCGCGTAGGGCTCACGCAGGTGTGCTCGCGCCCCTGGTTGCCCTAACTGGTCCCGTAGAACAGCCGCTCCATCGCGTGCCGGGCCCGTCGCGTGACCCGACGGTAGTCGTCCAGCAACTCGCCGGAGTGCCCGGCCCCGTAGCCCAGGTAGCGCGCCACACCCGCCAGTTCCCTCGCGTCGCCCGGAAAGCTGTCCCCGGCCCGGCCCCGCACCAGCATCACGGCGGCCCGCACGCGCGAGGCCAGGACCCACGCGGCGTCCAGCACCTCCGCGTCCTCCCGTTCCACCAGCCCGGCCGCCGTCGCGGCGGCCAGGGCCCCCCGGGTCCGGGTGGTGCGCAGGCCCGGGATTTCGTGGCCGTGGCGGAGCTGGAGGAGCTGGACCGTCCACTCCACGTCCGCCAGGCCGCCGCGGCCGATCTTCGTGTGGGTGGTGGGGTCGGCGCCGCGGGGCAGGCGCTCCGCCTCGATCCGTGCCTTGATGCGGCGGATCTCCGTCAGGTCGCGCTCGGAGACGCCCGCGCCGGGGTAGCGGAGGGGGTCGATCAGGTCCCGGAACCGTGCGCCGAGTGCGAGATCGCCGGCCATCGGTTCGGCCCGCAGCAGCGCCTGGCTCTCCCAGGCGTGCGACCAGCGCGCGTAGTACCCGGCGTACGAGGCCAGGGTGCGCACCAGTGGACCGTTGCGCCCCTCGGGGCGGAGGTCGGCGTCGACCTCCAGCGGCGGTTCGACCGAGGGCGCGGCCAGGAGTGTCCGCATCTCGCCGATCACGGCCTTGGCCGCTTCCGCCGCGTCGTCGTCCAGCACGCCGAGTCGCGGCTCGTGGACGAACAGCACGTCCGCGTCGGAGCCGTAGCCGAGTTCGTGGCCGCCGAACCGTCCCATGCCGATGACCGCGATCCGGGTGGGCAGTTCGCCGTTGCGGTCCTCCCAGCCGGCGGTCGCGGCGCGCAGCGCGCCCTGCAGGGTGGCGGCGGTGATCGAGGTGAGCGCCTCGCCGGCGGCGTCCAGTGCCTTCGCGGGGTCCTCGTCGAGGCGGCCGAGCAGGTCGGCGGCGGCGGTGCGGAACAGTTCGCGGCGGCGCACCGACCGTACCGCGGCCACCCCGGCCGAGGGGCTGTCGGCGCGGCCGACCGCGGCGAGGATCTCCGACTCCAGGGCGGCCCGGCCACGCGGCGTCACCCCGGTCGAGTCGCCCAGCATCGCGACCGCCTCGGGCGCGCGCATCAGCAGATCGGGGGCGAACCGCCCCGCCGACAGCACCCGGGCCAGCTGTTCGGCGGCCGCGCCCTCGTCGCGCAGCAGCCGCAGGTACCAGGGGGTGCCGCCGAGCGCGTCGGAGACCTGCCGGAAGTTGAGCAGGCCGGCGTCCGGGTCGGCGGAGTCGGCGAACCAGCCGAGCAGCACCGGCAGCAGGGTGCGCTGGATGGCGGCCTTGCGGCTGACGCCGGAGGCGAGTGCGGAGATGTGCCGCAGCGCGGCGGCCGGGTCGGCGTAGCCGAGTGCGGCGAGGCGCTGCCGGGCGCCCTCGGGGGTGAGCCCGGCGGCGCCGGGGCGGGTGACCCGCAGTTCGGCGACCGGCAGTTCGGCGACGGCGTCCAGCAGCGGGCGGTAGAACAGCCGCTCGTGCAGCCGGCGCACCTCCAGGGCGTGCCGCTTCCACTCCCGTTGCAGCGCGGTGACCGGGTCGTCCCGGGTGTCGCCGTTGATCAGCGGGGCCATGGTGCGGGCCAGTCGGCGCAGGTCGGCCGGATCGGTGGGCATCAGGTGGGTGCGGCGCAGCCGGTGCAGTTGGATGCGGTGTTCGAGGGTGCGCAGGAAGCGGTACGCGCCGTCCAGCGAGGCGGCGTCGGCGCGGCCGACGTAACCCCCGGCGGAGAGCGCGGAAAGCGCTTCCAGGGTGTTGCCGCTGCGCAGGCCCTCGTCGGTCCGGCCGTGCACGAGTTGCAGCAGTTGGACGGCGAACTCGACGTCCCGCAGCCCGCCCGGGCCGAGTTTCAGCTGCCGCTCCAGCTGGCCCGCCGGGATCGTGTCGACCACCCGGCGGCGCATCTGCTGGACATCGGCCACGAAGTGCTCGCGGGCGGCGGCCTCCCACACCAGCGGGGCCACCGCCTCGGTGTACGCCCGGCCGAGCTCGGCGTCCCCCGCGACCGGGCGGGCCTTCAGCAGCGCCTGGAACTCCCAGGTCTTGGCCCAGCGCCGGTAGTAGGCGAGATGGCTGGCCAGGGTGCGCACCAGCGGACCGTTGCGGCCCTCCGGACGCAGATTGGCGTCCACCGGCCAGATCACGCCCTCGCCGGTGGTCTCCGAGCACAGCCGCATCAACCGCGCGGCCAGCCGGGTCGCCGCCTGCATCGCCCGCTGCTCGTCCACGCCGTCACGCGGCTCCGCGACGAAGATCACGTCCACGTCGGAGACGTAGTTGAGCTCCCGGCCGCCGCACTTGCCCATCCCGATCACCGCCAGCCGGCACGCCTCGGCCGCCCCCGGGTCCCGGGCGGCGGCCAGCTCCAGCGCCGTCTGCAACGTGGCCCCCGCCAGGTCGGCCAGCTCGGCCGCCGCCTGCGGCAGATCCGTCGTCCCGGACAGGTCCCGCGCGGCGATCGCCAACAGGCACCGCCGGTACGCGGCCCGCAACGCGTCCTCCTCACCGTCTCCCGCCTGCACGCGACGGGCCAGCTCGGCGAGGAAGTCCCCGCTCCCGGGGTGGATGTCCCGCAGCTCGAAACTGACCAGGGCGTGCCAGTCCCTCGGATGCCGGGCCAGATGATCACCGAGCGCGGCCGACGCCCCCAGCACCCCCAGCAGCCGGTCACGCAGCGGCTTCGACGTGGTGAGCGTGTCCCGCAAGGTGTGCCGCTCGTGCGGATCCAGCGCCTCCAGCAACCGCGCCAACCCGAACAGCGCCTGATCCGGATCGGCCGCCCCACCGAGCGCGTCCAGCAGCACCGGATCCCCCGCCAGCCCCTGCAACGCCGGTTCGTCGAGCAGCCGCACCGCCTGGTCGGGGTCGGAGAACCCCCGCCGCACCAGTCGAGTCTCCAGCCGGCTGACCCGGCTCCCGGACCGCTCCTCCACCGCTCCGCCTCCCATGGCTACCCCCAGGTACCCCCTGCCCGAAGCGTACGTTCCCCCCGGGCCCGGGCACCGCCCGTGACGCACCGTCCTCCCCCTCTCATTGGCCCGGACCCTCCCGCACCGGGCTGCGCTTCCCGGCCACCGTACTGGTGGTACGGGACGCCACATGAAGGAAGTGGCGCTGCTCCGGGACGCAGGCGGCGCGTCTGCCGCAGCACCTCGGTGAACGCGGCCAGTTCACTGCGCCGCCCGACGAACCCACTGCGCCGCCGGCGCCGGATCAGCTCCTGCCGCGAGGGCCCCCGCGCGGCGCCGCCGCTCACTGCGCCAGCCCGCCCGCCGGGGCGGTGTCGCGCTGCTGGACCTCGGGCGGCTGCTCCAACTGGAGCTCCTTCTTCCGCTGTTCCTCCTTCAGCCGCTCCACCTCCTCGGCGAAGCACGCCGCCGCCTCCTCGGGCGGCAGCCGCTTGTAGCGCCGGATCCCGAGGTTCAGCGACTGGATCTCCATGTCGAGCGCGTCGGCCGTCTGCTGAAGGTTCATGCTCCGCTCGCGGAACTTGAAGTAGGAGATGACGCCGGCCGAGATGCTCACCGTCGCACTCAGCGCCACCGCGAACCAGCGCCAGCCGCCCTCCTCGGCCGAGGCGGTGGTGGAGACCGAGGCGGTGGTGGAGACCGAGGTCAGAATCGACCCCACCAGCACCGAGACCTGGAAGAAGTTGTGCCGGTTCCGGTACTTCCCGGCTCCCCGCCGGTAGCTGTCCCGGATCTCCACGACCGATTCCCGGTACTCGTGGAACGAACTCGCCACGGCCCGGTTCTGCTTCGCCAGGATCGACCTGCGCTCGGACTCCAGCTTCTTCAGCTTGGTCCGGGCCGTGAGGACAGCCCCCCGCAGGTCGAACCACCTCACCGGGGCCCCGACGAGCGAGGCCGCGAGCGGAAGTCCCAGCAGCAGGTTCAGGCCCAACCGCCCCTGCCCGGGCCGCGAGTAGTCGACGAAGACGTTGATCGCGACGATCCCGAGCACGAGCACCGGTACGCCGCCGAACCCCCACAGGATCGACAGCCGCTTCCAGAACATCAGCCGATCGATCTCCGCCTCGGCGTCGATCACCTCGTGCTCCACCACCAGCAACTCACGTGTCCCGGCCACGATCACCCCCGGCGCGGAAGCCTAGCAAGCAGGCCCCGGCCCGGCGCGAAGTCGCAACCGGACCGGGGCCCCAGGTCCCGTCAAAACAAGCCGGGCTACAGCACCTGGAGGATCTTCCGCAGCTCGAACGGAGTGACCTCCGAGCGGTACTCCTCCCACTCCTGCCGCTTGTTGCGCAGGAAGAAGTCGAAGACGTGCTCGCCCAGCGTCTCGGCGACGAGTTCGCTGCGCTGCATGAGGTCGATCGCCTCGCCGAGGTTCTGGGGCATGGGCTGGATGCCGAGGGCGCGGCGTTCGGCGTCGGTGAGGGCCCAGACGTCGTCGTCCGCGCCGGGGGGGAGTTCGAGGTTGTCCTCGATGCCCTTGAGGCCGGCGGCGAGGGTGACGGCGTAGGCGAGGTAGGGGTTGCAGCCGGTGTCGAGGGAGCGGACCTCGATGCGGGTGGAGCCCTGCTTGCCGGGCTTGTACATGGGGACGCGGATCAGGGCGGAGCGGTTGTTGTGGCCCCAGCAGATGTAGGAGGGGGCTTCGCCGCCGGCGCCGGCGGTGCGCTGGGAGCCGCCCCAGATGCGCTTGTAGGAGTTGACCCACTGGTTGGTGACGGCGGCGGTCTCGGCGGCGTACTTGAGCAGGCCGGCGATGAAGGAGCGGCCGACCTTGGAGAGCTGGTACTCGGCGCCGGATTCGTGGAACGCGTTGCGGTCGCCCTCGAAGAGGGAGACGTGGGTGTGCATGCCGGAGCCGGGGAAGTTGGAGAACGGCTTGGGCATGAAGCTGGCGTGGACGCCCTGTTCGAGCGCGACCTCCTTCATGACCAGGCGGAAGGTCATGATGTTGTCGGCGGTGGAGAGCGCGTCGGCGTAGCGCAGGTCGATCTCCTGCTGGCCGGGGGCGCCCTCGTGGTGGCTGAACTCGACCGAGATGCCCATGGATTCGAGCATGGTGATGGCCTGGCGGCGGAAGTCGTGGCCGATGCCGCGCGGGGTGTGGTCGAAGTAGCCGGACTGGTCGGCGGGGATGGGCGGGGTGCCGTCGCCGGGGAGGTCCTTGAGCAGGAAGAACTCGATCTCGGGGTGGGTGTAGAAGGTGAATCCCTGGTCGGAGGCCTTCTCCAGGGTCCGCTTGAGGACGTAGCGCGGGTCGGCGTAGGACGGGGAGCCGTCGGGCATCAGGATGTCGCAGAACATCCGGGCGGTACCGGGGTTCTCGGAGCGCCACGGCAGTATCTGGAAGGTGGTGGGGTCCGGCTTGGCGATCATGTCGGACTCGTACACCCGGGCGAAGCCCTCGATCGCGGAGCCGTCGAAGCCGATGCCCTCCTCGAAGGCCTGCTCCAGTTCCGCGGGGGCGACCGCCACGGACTTGAGGAAACCGAGGACGTCGGTGAACCACAGCCGGACGAACCGGATGTCACGCTCTTCGAGTGCGCGAAGCACGAACTCCTGCTGCTTGCCCATGGGGACAGTCTCACCTCTGCTCTTTACGCCCGTGTTACGCCTGACACGCCCTGAACCGGACGCATCGCGCCGTCACCCATCATGGCGGATACCCGCCCGCTTGCCGACCGCGCGAAGACAGCGGCAGCACCCTCGGGGGCCACCCCTCGCCACATAACGTCAGTTAGACGATTACACTCGTGCTCATGCCGAATCTGCGTCTCGCCCTGTGCCAGATCGACCCCTGGGTCGGTGACCTCGCCCGCAACAGCGAGGAGGTGCTGCGCTGGTCGAAGCGGGCCGCCGAGTCCGGCGCGGATCTGATCGCGTTCCCGGAGATGGTGCTCACGGGCTACCCGGTCGAGGACCTGGCGTTCCGCAGCTCTTTCGTGGAGGGCTCGCGCGCCGCCCTGGTGGACCTGGCGGCCAAGCTGCAGGCCGAGGGCCTGGGCGACACCCCGGTGCTGGTCGGCTACCTGGGCCGCGGCGAGCCGGGCAGCAGGTACGCGGGCAAGCCGCAGAACTGCGCGGCGGTGCTGCGCGGCGGCGAGGTGGTCACCCGGTTCGCCAAGCACTTCCTGCCGAACTACGGCGTGTTCGACGAGTACCGCTACTTCGTGCCGGGCGACCAGCTGACGGTCCTTCGGCTGCACGGCGTGGACGTCGCGCTGGCGATCTGCGAGGACATCTGGCAGGAGGGCGGCCGGGTCACCGCCACCGGTCAGGCCGGCGCGGGGCTGCTGCTGTCGATCAACGGCTCTCCGTACGAGCGGGACAAGGACGACGTCCGGCTGGAGCTGGTCAAGCGCCGCGCGGCCGAGGCCGGTTGCCCGCTGGTGTACCTGAACATGGTCGGCGCGCAGGACGAGCTGGTCTTCGACGGCGAGTCGCTGGTGGTCGGCACGGACGGTGAACTGCTCGCCCGCGGACCGCAGTTCGAGGAGGCGCTGCTGGTCATGGACCTCGACCTGCCGGCCGCGTCCGAGCCCGGTCTGCCGGACGGCACGGTGCTCGCCGACGGCCTGCGCCTGACCCGGGTCGACCTCGGCGGCGAGCCGAAGCCCGCCCCGGCCGAGCCCGTGCTGCCGCAGATCGGCGAGCGGCTGGACGACGAGGCCGAGGTGTACGCGGCGCTGGTCGAGGGCACCCGGGCGTACGTCCGCAAGAACGGCATGCGCTCGGTGCTGATCGGCCTGTCCGGCGGCATCGACTCGGCGCTGGTCGCGGCGATCGCGGTGGACGCGATCGGCGCGGAGCACGTGTACGGCGTCTCGATGCCCTCGCGCTACTCCTCGCAGCACTCCCGCGACGACGCCGCCGAGCTGGCCCGCCGCACCGGCCTGCACTTCCGCACCGTCCCGATCGCCCCGATGTTCGACGCGTACATGGGCGCCACCGAGCTGACCGGCCTGGCGGAGGAGAACCTGCAGTCCCGGCTGCGCGGCACCCTGCTGATGGCGATCTCCAACCAGGAGGGGCAGATCGTCCTCGCCCCGGGCAACAAGAGCGAACTCGCGGTCGGCTACTCCACGTTGTACGGCGACTCGGTCGGCGCGTACGGCCCGATCAAGGACGTCTACAAGTCGCTGATCTTCCGGCTGGCCCGCTGGCGCAACGCGCAGGCCGAGGCGCGCGGCGAGGTGCCGCCGATCCCGGAGAACACCATCAGCAAGCCGCCGTCCGCCGAGCTGCGCCCCGACCAGGTGGACACCGACTCGCTGCCGGACTACGACCTGCTGGACGCCGTCCTGGACCGCTACGTCGAGGGCGACCAGGGCCGGGACGCGATCGTCGCCGAGGGCTTCCCGGCCGAGGTGGTGGACCGCGTGGTACGCCTGGTCGACACCGCCGAGTACAAGCGCCGGCAGTACCCGCCGGGCCCGAAGGTCTCGCCGAAGAACTTCGGCCGCGACCGGCGACTGCCCATCACCAACCGCTGGCGGCAGGGCTGACAAAGGGCTGCCGATGGGCTGACAGGACGGGCGCCAGGGGTTTAGGGTGAGCGCCGCGATACGTGCCCGATCATGGACGGCGCGCCGGCCGAAGGAGGTGGGAGAGATCACCGTGCAGGTTGTCGAGGTGCTCCCCCGCCGTCGGGCCGCGGTCTGACCGGACGGGGAGCCCGCAAGGCTTTCCGAGAGGTCCCCGTGTCACTCCCCCATTCCCCCGCCCACCTGGCCGACCAGCTCACCGAGCGGCTGCGGGCAGCCGGCTGCGTCTTCGCCGAGGACGAGGCCCGGCTGCTGCTGTCCGCCGCCGACCGTCCCGACCGGCTCGCCGAGATGCTCGAACTCCGGTGCGCAGGGCACCCGTTGGAGCAGGTGGTGGGCTTCGCCGAGTTCGCCGGGCTGCGCATCGCACTGGCCCCGGGGGTGTTCGTGCCGCGCCGCCGCAGCGAGTTCCTGGTCGAGCGGGCCCTCGCGCTGGGCGCGCCCGGCACGGTGGTGCTGGACCTGTGCTGCGGCTCCGGCGCGATCGGCGCGGCGCTGGCCGACCGGCTCGGCGCGATCGAACTGCACGCCGCCGACGTCGACCCGGCCGCCGTCGCCTGCGCCCGCCACAACCTGGCCCCGTACGGCGGCGCGGTGCACCTGGGCGACCTGGACGCCCCGCTGCCCGCCGACCTGCGCGGCCGGGTCGGGCTGCTGGTGGCCAACGCCCCGTACGTGCCGACCGACGAGATACCGCTACTGCCGCCGGAGGCCCGCGACCACGAGCCGCCGGTGGCACTGGACGGCGGCGCCGACGGACTGGCGGTACAGCGCCGGGTGGCGGCCGCCGCGCCGCACTGGCTGGCGCCGGGCGGTCACCTGCTGATCGAGACCAGCGAACGCCAGGCCCCGGCGACGGCCACGCTGATGACCCACCAAGGCCTGGCGGTCCGGATCGAGCAGGACGAGGAGCGCGACGCCACCGTGGTGATCGGCAGGCACCCCGGCTGACAGCCGGCCGGCAACGGCGCACAACCGGCTGGCCGCCAACAGCACGCAGCACGGCCGACCGCCGGTCACAACAACCCCACCCGAGCGGTCGGCCCCCACCAACACCCGCGCAAGACGGACCGCAGGCCAACAACGGGCACGCGGCGCGGCCGACCGCAGGTCAACAACGGGCCACGCGGCGCGGCCGACCGCCAGCGACACCCCGCAGCCGGCCGGCCAGCAACACCCCCGCAAGGCCGACCGCAGGTCAACAACGCCACGCAACGCGGCCGACCGCAGGTCAACCACCCCACGCAGCGCCGCCGACCGCAGGTCAACAGCAGCACCCCCACCACCGACCGCCAGCGACACCCCGCAGCCCGCCGGCCGCCGTGTCAGTACCGGTACGCGGCGACCAGCGCCAGGTGGTCGCTCGCGTCCGGCGGCAGGGTGCGGGAGTCGGTGGGGACCAGCCCGCCCTTGCTGAGGATCTGGTCGATCCGGGCCATCGGGAAGGACGCCGGCCAGGAGAAGCCGAAGCCGTCGCCGGCCGCGCCCTGCGCGGAGCGCAGTTGCGAGGTGATCGGGGCCAGGCTGCGGTCGTTCATGGTGCCGTTGAGGTCGCCGAGCAGCAGCACCTTGCGCAGCGGTTCGTGTGCGATGGCGTCGCCGAGGGCGTGCGCGCTGACGTCCCGGCGGCCGGCGGTGAAGCCGCTGTCGAACTTGACCCGCACCGAGGGCAGGTGGGCGACGTACACGGCGAGCGGGCCCTTGGGGGTGGTGACCTGGGCGCGGAAGGCCCTGGTCCAGCCCATCTTGATGTCGACCACGGTGACGTCGTCGATCGGGTAGCTGGACCACAGGCCGACGGTGCCCTCGACCGCGTGGTACGGGAACGCCTGCGCCAGCCCGGCGGCGTACACGGGGGCGGCGGCGGAGGAGAGTTCCTGCAGGGCGACGATCTGCGCGCCGGAGCCGGTGAGCATCCGGATGGTGCCCTGCGGGTCGTCGTTGGCGGCGGCCACGTTGTGGCTGAGCACGGTGAAGTCGCCGGGGCCGCTGCTCTTGTCGACCAGTAGCGCGCCGAACAGGTTCAGCCACACCGCGGCGGGCAGCAGCGCGGCCAGCACGGCGGTGCCGGACCGCCGCCACAGGGCGAGTACCAGCAGCACCGGCACCGTCACGCCCAGCCAGGGCAGGAAGGTCTCCAGCAGGCTGCCGAGGTTGCCGACGGCGTTCGGCACCTGGGCGTGCGCCACCAGCAGCACCGTGACCAGCACGCCGAGCAGGGTGAGCGGCCATCCGCGCCGCCAGTCGAACCAGCGCCGCAGCCGCTCGCGCCGGGTCGGCGCCTGCTCGTCCGCCGCTGCCACCGGGCCGTCCGCCGCTGCCGCCGGGCCGTCCGCCCGCACCATGCCCGCTCCTCGCCGCCGTGCCTGTCGGCTCCCCGCCGCCCGGTCCGACCTGCTCCGATCAGATTCTCGGCTCAGCCTATGACGGGAGGGACGCAACAAAGTGTGCGAGGAGTTCCACCCCGGACAGGTCTACCGGAGGTCTACCGGGCGGCGAGGCCCTCCAGTGCGGCGGTGACCATCTGCCGGGGCAGGTCCGGGTCCTCCAGCGGCGCGTCGTCCCACAGGACGGTGCGCAGCAGGATCGGTCCCATCAGCATCTCGCAGAGCAGCTCGACGTCCAGGTCGGAGCGGAGTTCGCCCGCCTCGACGCCGCGGCGGACGATCTGCCGGATCAGCTCGCGGCGCGGGTGGACCACTCGTTCGTGGTACGTCTGCTTGAGCTCGGGCCAGCTGTTCATCTGCCCGAGCGCGGACTTGACGATCCACCGGGAGCGCTTGATCAGGCCGCGCCGGCGCATGTAGTCGACGGCGCTGATCAGGTCTTCCCGGTAGGTCGGGCCGACCAGCGGGGGCATCGGCTCCTCCAGCCGGTCCACCACGTCCACCAGCAGGGCTTCCTTGTTGGGCCAGCGCCGGTAGATGGTGGCCTTGCCGACGCCCGCCTCGGCGGCGATCCGCTCCATGGACAGCTCGGCCAGGCCGACGCCGTCCTCCATCAGCTTCTCGACGGCGCCGTAGATCGCCTGCTCGGCGGCCTCGCTGCGCGGGCGGCCCCGCCGCGGAGCGTCCTGCTCCGCGGCGGGGCCGTGGCACGGCTTGAGCGGAGTGTCGGCGCTTGTCATGGCCTTATTCTCCACCCTGGCGGTCAAACCTTGGCAGGACTCGCGTCGGAGCCCGCCCGGCCCTGCGCCTCGGCCCGGCCGGCCGGGCCGCCGGGGGCGGTGGGGAGCTTGCCGGGCAGCAGCACCATCACGAGCACCGCGCCGAGCACGGTGACGCCGGCCGAGACCGCGGAGACCACGTGCATGGCGTGGATGAACGCGTCCTTGGCCGGGTCCACCAGATCCGGCAGGTGCAGCTTCTCGGCCACCCCGAGGGTGGACTCGATCGACTCGCCGGCCCGTCCGCGGAGCTGCTCCTGCACGGTGCCGAGGTGGTCCTCCATGCCGTTGCGGTACACGGTGGACAGCAGCGCGCCCAGCACCGCGATGCCCAGCGAGCCGCCGACCTGGCGGAAGGTGTTGTTCAGCGCGGAGCCCGCGCCGGCCTTCTCGCGCGGCAGCGCGCCCATGATGGCGACCGTCACCGGCGGCATCACGTGCGCCATGCCGGTGCCCATCACGAAGCCGAGCACGATCAGCAGCCAGATCGGGCTGGTCGCGGTCAGGAACACGTAACCGAGGAAGCCGATGGTGACCAGCAGCATGCCGCCGGCGCAGGTCAGCCGGACGCCGATCCGGTCGACCACCAGCCGGGCCCGGGGCGCGAAGATCAGCTGGGCGACGGCCAGCGGCAGCATCAGCTCACCGGCCTGCAGGGCGCTGTAGCCGCGCACGCTCTGGATGTAGAACACGCCGAAGAACGAGACGCCCATCAGCGCGAAGAACACGATGCCGACCACGCCGATCGACGCGGAGAACACCTTGTTGCGGAACCAGGTGACGTCCAGCGCGGGGTGGCTGGTGTGCTTCTCGAACAGCACGAATCCGGCCAGCGCGGCCACGCCGATCAGGGTCGGCACCCAGGCCTCGGGGGCGGTGAAGTCGGCGAGTTCGCCGCCCTTGATGATGCCGTAGATCAGCGCCACCAGGCCGACCACGGACAGCAGCACACCGACCGGGTCGAGCTTGCCCGGGTTGGGGTCCTTGGAGTCCGGGACCAGCCAGCCCATCAGGCCGAGCGCCAGGATCACGATGGGAACGTTCACCAGGAAGACCGAGCCCCACCAGAAGTGCTCGATCAGCAGACCGCCGGTGATCGGGCCGATGGCGATCGCCAGGCCCACCGCGCCGGCCCAGATGCCGATCGCCTTGGGCTGCTCGTGCCGCTCGAAGACGTTCATGATGATGGCCAGCGTCGCCGGCATCACGAACGCGGCGCCGATGCCCATCACGGCGCGGTAGCCGATGAGTTCGCCCGGGCTGGCGGCGATCGCGGACAGCAGCGAGCCGAGGCCGAAGACCACCATGCCGGACAGCAGCGTCCACTTTCGGCCGTACCGGTCGCCCAGCAGACCGGCGGTGAACAGCAGGCCCGCGAAGACCAGCGTGTAGGAGTTGATTGCCCATTCCAGGTCGCTCTGGCTCGCGCCGAGGCCCACCGGGGCGGGGGTGGCGATGGTCTTCATCGCCACGTTGAGGATCGAGTTGTCGAGCACGACGACGAGCAGGGCGAGCACCAGGGTGCCCAGGATCCACCAGCGTCGGCGGTGTACGGCTTCCGGCACCCGAGGTGCCGGCGGCGCGGTCGGCGAGGTCATACGAGCAGACTAGCTGCGCTTTCGATACGAGACGGTCCCGTATCGTAACGGTCGGGACACCGTACGGCAAAGACCTCCCCAAGAACCCCTTCGACGGCCGGACACCACTGGACTCCCGCCCCTTTGCTGACGGGCCGTGGCGTGCAAGCATGGAGCCAGATCCGGGGACGCCGCACGGCGCCACGAGACGACACACACCAGGAGTCTGTTCGATGAACGCCTCTCCGCTTCAGCCTGCCCAACCGCAGGACGCGCCCGCCAACACGCTCTACGGCGGGGTCACCAGCCGCCGGGTCACCGTCCGGGACCTCGCCAAGGCCAAGCGCAACGGCGAACGGTGGGCCATGCTCACCGCCTACGACGCCCTCACCGCCGGCGTCTTCGACGAAGCCGGCATCCCCGTCCTGCTGGTCGGCGACTCCGCCGGCAACTGCCACCTCGGCTACGAAACCACCGTGCCGGTGACCATGGACCAGATGGTGATGCTCTCCGCCGCCGTCGTCCGAGGCACCCAGCGCGCCCTGATCGTCGCCGACCTGCCCTTCGGCTCCTACCAGGAGTCCCCCGCCCAGGCCATGCACAACGCGGCCCGCCTGATGAAGGAGGCCGGCGTCCACGCGGTCAAGCTCGAAGGCGGCGAACGCAGCGCCCGCACCATCGAACTCCTCGTCGAGGCCGGCATCCCCGTCATGGCCCACATCGGCCTCACCCCCCAGTCCGTGCACGCCTACGGCGGCTACCCCGTCCAGGGCCGCGGCGACGAGGCCGCCCACCAACTGCTGCGCGACGCGAAGGCCGTCCAGCAGGCCGGCGCGTTCTCCGTCGTCCTCGAAGCCGTCCCCGCCGAACTCGCCGCCGAGGTCACCACCCACTCCGCGATCCCGACCGTCGGCATCGGCGGCGGCCCCGGCACCGACGCGCAGGTCCTCGTCTGGACCGACTTCGCCGGCATGACGGCCGGCCGCGTCCCCAAGTTCGTCAAGCAGTACGCCAACCTGCGCCAGACGCTGGCGCAGGCCGCGAGCGAGTTCGCCTCGGACGTCCGCGAAGGCACCTTCCCGGGGCCGGAGCACAGCTTCCAGTAACGGCAAGGGCGCGGGGAACTGCGCGACAAGCGCAAGCCCGTCCGCAAGGTCGCGATCAAGTGCAAGTGACTGTCCTGCGTCGCGATCTTGCGGTTGGGGGCCTTCCGCTTCGCGCAGTTCCCCGCGCCCCCGGTTGCGCTCTCACTGTCATCGTGCCCGTCGGCCTGACAGCGGGCTGACAGTCCCGTGACAGGCGGCTCCCGCACGGTGGTCCCATGACACGAATCGCGGGGAACGCCGTGGAGGTCCACGGCATTGTGAAGCACTACGGGGAGACGAAGGCCCTCGACGGCGTCGATCTGACGGTGCGTGAGGGGACGGTGCTGGGGCTGCTCGGGCCGAACGGGGCCGGGAAGACCACGCTGGTGCGGGTGCTGTCGACGCTGATCAAGCCGGACGCGGGCACGGCGTTCGTGGGCGGGTACGACGTGTTGCGGCAGCCCAAGCAGTTGCGGCGGACGATCGGCCTGACCGGCCAGTACGCCTCGGTGGACGAGCTGCTGTCGGGCTACGAGAACCTCTACCTGATCGGGCGTCTGCTGGACCTGTCCGCCAGGGACGCCAAGGCCCGGGCGGCCGAGTTGCTGGAGCGGTTCTCGCTGACCGACGCGGCCAGGCGCCCGGCCAAGGGCTATTCGGGCGGGATGCGGCGCCGCCTGGACCTCGCGGCGTCGATGATCGGCCGCCCGAAGGTGCTGTACCTGGACGAGCCCACCACCGGCCTGGACCCGCGGACCCGCAACGAGGTGTGGGACGAGGTGCAGCGGATGGTCGGCGAGGGTTCGACGGTGCTGCTGACCACCCAGTACATGGAGGAGGCGGAGCAGCTCGCCGGCTCGCTGACCGTGATCGACAAGGGCCGGGTGATCGCCAGCGGCGGCATTCAGGAGCTGAAGACGCAGGTCGGCGGCCGGAGTCTGCAGGTGCGTCCGCTGCGCCCGGCGGAGCTGCCGGAGATGGCCCGCTGTCTGCGGGAGGCCGGTGTCCCGGCGACGTTCTCCGAGGAGTCGGAGCTGCTCTCGGTGCATCTCACTGCGGAGGATCAACTGACGGTGGTCATAGGGGTGTTGGGCACCCGAGGGTTCGGGATCGCCGGTATCGACACCAAGCTTCCCAGCCTGGACGAGGTCTTCCTGACCATCACCGGCAAGCCGTCCGTCCCCGCCCCGGCCCGTGACAAGGAGCCCGTCGCATGAGCACCGCCACCCTGACGCCCGCCCCCGCCGCAACCGCGGGCTCCGCCGACGACGCCCGGATCGGCCTGCGCGCGAGCCTGCGCCACCTGGGCGCGCTGACCCGTCGCAATCTGATGCGGATCAAGGCGGACCCGGAGTCCATGCTGGACGCCCTGCTGGTGCCGGTCATCATGATCCTGCTGTTCGTCTACGTGTTCGGCGGCGCGATGGCCGGCAACCAGCACGACTATCTCCAGTACATGGTGCCGGGCCTGCTGGGCACCACCGGCCTGAACCTGGCGATGGCGCTGGGCACCGGCCTGAACACCGATTTCCAGACCGGTGTGATGGACCGTTTCCGCACCCTGCCGATCGGGCGCTCGACGGTGCTGATGTCGAAGATGATCGCGGAGACTCTGCGGGCCCTGGTCGCGTTCACGGTGCTGATCGGCTTCGCGCTGGTCCTCGGCCTGGAGATCAGAACGGGCCCGCTGGAGCTGCTGGCCGCGGTCGGCCTGTCGCTGGTGTTCGGTTCCTCGCTGATGTGGGTGTCGATGCTGCTGGGCATGGCGATGCGCAGCGCCCAGGCGGTGCAGGGCATGGCGATGATCGTGATGATGCCCCTGCAGTTCGGCAGCTCGATCTTCGCGCAGCCGAGCACCATGCCGGGTTGGCTGCAGGCGTTCACCACGCACAACCCGCTGTCCGCGCTGGCCGACGCCTGCCGCGCGCTGATCAACGGCGGCCCGGTCGGCGGTTCGGTGGTGACGGTGCTGATCTGGTCGGCGGGGATCACCGTGGTGACGGCGCCGCTGGCGGTGGCCCGCTTCCGCAAGCGCACCTGAGCACCCGTCACCGGCTTCGGGGAGCCGGCCTCAGAACTCCCCCGGATCGTTCATCAGGGCGGACGCCTCGTGCAGGGTGAGGCGCCCGCCCTGCTGGTGTGCCGTCGCATAGCCTTCCTCGCCGAGCAGTTCGCGCAGCGCCGCCTCGCAGCGGGCGCGTTCGGCGCGTTCCATGAAGGAGCCGGAGGCGCCGCTGAGGCCGTCGTGCGCGCCGACCAGTTCCGCGCCGCGCCGGGCGGCCGCCAAGGTGCCTTCCTGCCGGGCGAGTTCGGCGAGGACGGCGGCCAGCGGGATGAGCAGCATCATCGCCATGTGTTCGACGAAGACGGTGGCCCGGCCCTCCACCTCGGCCATCGCGCGGCGGCCCTGGCGGATCATCTCCAGGCCGGTGCGCGGGTCGCCTGCGCGGGCCGTCACCCAGCCCCGGATGCAGGTGACGATGCCGGCGAACACCCACGGCAGCGGGCCGCGGGTGGGTGCTTCGGAGGCCAGTTCGTCCAGCGCGGCCAGCGCCTCGGCGTACTGGCCGCGCTGCACGCACAGGTTGCACAGCACCAGCCGGCCGTACAGTCGCGCGCCGTCGGCGTCCCGGGCGTCCACGGCGGCCTCGGCGACGGCGTCGCGGATCATTCGCTCGCCGGCCTCCGGGTCCGACTCGGCGATCACCTCGCCGAGCCGGGCGCGCAGCAGCGGCACCTCCTGGCGGGCGTCGAGCCGGGTGGCCAGTTCGATCGCCTCCCGGAAGGCCCTTTCGGCGAGCGCGCTGTCACCGGACTTGGTGGCGTTCTCGGCCTTCGCGGCCAGCGCGTCGGAGCTGCCCCACAGGTCGCCCTCCGCGGTGTACAGGGCGAGCGCCTCCTCGCTGTCGGCGACCGCCTGCGGGAGGCCGCCGGCCAGGTCGTTGAGCAGCCGGGCGCGCAGTTGCAGGGCGTAGGCCAGGTCGCTGGGGGCGCCGTGGCGGCGGGCGCCGGCCACCGCGTCGTCCAGCACCTCCCGGGTGCGGTCCATCTCGCCGGTGAGGAAGACCGCGAACACCCGGCTGAGCGCCGGGACCCGGTAGGCCTGCGGCAGGTCGGGGGTGTAGACCTCCAGGATCCGGCGGGCGGTGTTCAGCGCGTGGGGGTCGTCGAGCATCCCCAGGTCGCCGGAGAACATGCCGATCAGCCGGTGCAGCCCGAGCTGGCGGCGGCCTTCCTGGAGTTGCTCGGGCGGCAGCGGCGGCGGCTGGTCGAGCGGGCCGGTGGTGAGTGGGACGGGCGTCGGGGCGCCGTCGGCATACGGGTCGGGGCCGAGCGCGGCGACCGTCTCGTACCAGCCGCGGGACTCGGTGCGGTAGTCGCGCAGCGCCCAGTAGCCGGCCATCGACAGCGCCAGTACCAGGGCCTCCTGCTCCTGTTCGGCGTCCACGGCACGGCGCAGCGCGGCCCGGATGTTCTCCTGTTCGCGGTCCAGCCGGGCGAGTTCGTCGAGCTGGCCGGGTCCGCGCAGGCGGAGGGCGGTGGTCCGGGCGAGTTCCCGGTAGTGCCGGGTGTGCCGGTCGGCGGCCCCGGTTTCGGCGGCCTCGGCCAGTCGCTCGGCCGCGTACTCGTGGATGGTCTCCAGCATCCAGTAGCGGGGCTGTTCGCCGAGCCCGGCCACCAGCAGGGACTTGTCGACCAGCGAGAGCAGCAGGTCGGCGACCTCCGTACGGGGCACTTCGGTGTCCGCGAGTACGGCCTCGGCGGCCTCCAGGGTGCAGCCGCCGGCGAACACCGACAGCCGTCGCAGCACGGCGTGTTCGCGCGGGCCGAGCAGGTCCCAGGACCAGTCGACGACGGCGCGAAGGGTCTGCTGGCGGGGCAGCAGGGTGCGGGAGCCGGCGGTGAGCAGGGCGAACCTGGAGTCCAGCCGGTCGGCGAGCTGGCGGGGCGTGAGTCCGCGCAGCCGGGCGGCGGCGAGTTCGATGGCCAGCGGCAGGCCGTCCAGGCGGCGGCAGAGTTCGGCGCATGCCTCCGGGTCCTCGTCGGTGCGGAAGCCGGGGCGGGCGGCGGCACCGCGTTCGGCGAGCAGGCGCAGCGCGGCGGGGTCGGGCAGCGGTTCGACCGGCAGCACGGTCTCGCCAGGGACGCCGAGCGGTTCGCGGCTGGTGGCGAGGACGGTGACGCCGGGGCAGTCGGCGAGCAGCCGGTCGGCGAGGTCGGCGGCGGCCTGGACGAGGTGTTCGCAGTTGTCGAGCAGCAGCAGGATGCGGCGGCGGCCGAGGTGGTCGACCACCCGGCGCACCGGGTCCTTGCGGCCGCCCTCGATCACCTCGGCGACGGTGCCGCCGGTGTGCAGCACGGTCTCCCGCAGGCCGAGCGCGGCGGCGACGGCGTCGGGGACGGCGGCGGGGTCGTCCAGCGGGGCGAGTTCGACCTGCCAGACGCCGCCGGGCCAGTTGGCGGTGTCCTGTTCGCGGCGGCCGGCCTCGACGGACAGCCGGGTCTTTCCGGAGCCACCGGGGCCGGTCAGGGTGGTCAGTCGGCCGGCCGTCAACGCGCCTGCCACGGTGGCGAGTTCGCCCTCGCGGCCGACGAAGCTGGTGCGGCCGGGGCGAAGGTTGCCAGTAGTAGCCGCGACCGGCGGGGCGGGGACGCGCGGGGGTTCGGGCGTGATGGTGAGCAACTCGCGGTGCAGGGCGCGCAGTTCGGGGCCGGGGTCGGTGCCGAGCCGGTCGGCGAGGGTGCGGCGGATCTCCTCGTAGCGGGAGAGCGCCTCGGCGGTGCGCCCGGCTGCGCGCAGGGCGCGCAGTTGGAGGGCCTGGAGCTGCTCGTCCAGCGGGTGGTCGCGGCAGAGTTCGGCGAGTTCGGCGGTGACCTCGGCGGCCCGGCCGAGGGCCAGTTGGGCGGTCAGCCGGTGCCGGCGGGCGTCCTCGCGCTGGGCCTCCAGGCGGGCGGCGGGGGCGGTGCGGTCGGGCAGGTCGGCGAGCGCGGGGCCGCGCCACAGGGCCAGGGCGGCGGTGAGCCGGTCGGCGGCGGCGGCCGGGTCGCCGTCGGCGAGGGCGCGGACGCCGTCGGCGGCCAGGCGCTGGAACTCGGCCACGTCGGTGTGCGGGCCGGTCAGCCAGTAGCCGGCCGGCCCGGAGCCGATCTCGGCCCGGCCGACGGTGCGGCGCAGCCGGCCGACCAGGGTCTGCAGCGCGGCGGCGGCGTCCTGCGGCGGTTCCTGGGCCCACACCTCGTCGGCGAGCAGCTCGGCCGGCACGGGCCGGCCCTGGCGCAGCGCGAGCGCGGCGAGCAGGGCGCGCAGCCGGGCGCCGCCGAGCGCGATCGGCGTGCCGTCGTCGTGGTGGGCGGTGGTGGTGCCGAGGATCCCGTAATGCACCCGCCCATTCTGCGGGACGCGCCCGGAGCCCCGGGCGCGCATCCGTACGGAACGCCCGGCCGCTGCCGTCCGTTCATCCTGAGCCGCTTGTCCGGTGCGCCCGGCGCCCGGCATCATCGGACGTCCGCCCGACCCCCATGTTCCGGAGCCTTCTCGCCATGACCTACGCCAGCACCGGCCAGCGCAGCGCGGAGAGCCGGGTCAGCCCGATCTTCCTGGCGCTGGCCGGCACCTTCGTCGCCGCCGGCTTCGCGCTGGCCACCGGCTGGGGCAACGACCGGTTCGGGATCTTCCTGTTCGTGGTGGCGGGCTGGATGGTCTCGCTCTGCCTGCACGAGTACGCGCACGCGCGCACCGCGCTGGCGGGCGGCGACATCACGGTCGGCATGAAGGGCTACCTGACGCTGAACCCGCTGAAGTACGGGCATGTGGTGCTGAGCTTCGTGCTGCCGGTGGTGTTCGTGCTGATGGGTGGCATCGGCCTTCCCGGCGGCGCGGTCTACATCGAGCGGGACCGGATCTCCGGCCGGCTCAAGCACAGCCTGATCTCGGCGGCCGGCCCGCTGGTGAACGCGCTGTTCGGCATCCTGCTGCTGGTGGCGGTCAGCCAGGGCTGGTTCGACAACCCGAACGTGCCGGCCCACTACGACGGCGAGGAACTGTCGTTCTCCCCGCTGCCGGCCGCCCTCGGCTTCCTCGCCTACCTCCAGGTGACCGCGGCGATCCTGAACCTGCTGCCGGTGCCCGGCCTGGACGGCTACGGCATCATCGAGCCCTGGCTGTCGCACCGGACCCGGCGGGCGATCGCCCCGTACGCGCCCTACGGCATGCTGCTGCTGTTCGCGCTGGTGTGGCAGAGCCAGGTCGGCCAGTGGCTGTACGACCTCACCATCGGGATCTTCGACGTGTTCGGCGCGGACTCGCAGTACGCGACGGTCGGCCGGCTGCTGTTCAGCTTCTGGAAGACCTACTGAGCGAGGAGCCGCCGGGCCCGCGCCGCGACGCCTACTGGGCCTGCGGCTGCTGGGCCCGGGCCCGCTCCGCGCGGTCCTTGCGCAGGTAGAACCAGGCGATGTTGCTGGCCACGCCGGCCATCAGGACCCACACCACGCCGAGCCAGTTGCCCTCGACGAACGAGACCACCGCGGCGGTCACCGCCAGGACCAGGACGATCGTGGCGTACAGGGCGTTGCGGGGCATGGCGGGACTCCTCGGGCGGGCGGTGTGGCTCCGCCATTCTCGCCGACCGAACAGCCCGCACCGGCCGGGGGTGGCCGGTGCGCACCGCGGCGTGGGTCACACCGCGGCGCGCGGGGCTCACCCGTCGGCTCAGACGTCGGTGATCCGCAGGCCGGCGTGCGCCTTGTAGCGGCGGTTGACCGAGATCAGGTTGGCCACCAGCGCCTCCACCTGGTGGGCGTTGCGCAGCCGTCCGGCGAAGATGCCGCGCATGCCGGGGATCCGGCCGGCCAGGGCCTGCACGGTCTCGGTGGCGGCGCGGTCCTCGCCGAGCACCATCACGTCGGTGTCGATCATCTCCACCGACTCGTCCTGCAGCAGCACCGCCGACAGGTGGTGGAAGGCCGCGGTGACGGTGGAGTCCGGCAGCAGTGCGGCGGCCTGCTGCGCGGCCGAGCCCTCCGGGACCTGCAGCGGGTAGGCGCCCTGCTTGTCGAAGCCCAGCGGGTTGACGCAGTCCACCACGATCTTCCCGGCGAGTTCGGCGCGCAGCGAGGTCAGCGTCTCGGCGTGGCCGTCCCACGGCACCGCGACGATCACCACGTCGCTCTCCCGGGCGCACCGCGCGTTGTCGGCGCCGCGGACACCGAGGCCGAGTTGTGTGGCGCAGTCCTCGGCGCGCTCGGCGCTGCGGGAGCCGATGATCACCTGCTGGCCGGCCTTGGCGAGCCGGTAGGCCAGGCCGCGGCCCTGGTCACCGGTGCCGCCGAGGACTCCGACCACGAGCTCGGAGACGTCGGGGAGCTGTCGGCCCGGCGCGGCGGGCGCGTTCACTGAATCGGGTTGCGTCATGCGGAAGATCCTGCCAAACGGCCCGTCCGGGCGGCATTCTGTCGCGCATGGACGCGGTGAGAGTTTCCGCACTCCGGCAGTCGCTGTCCGGCACCGGCTGGCCCGAGCGGGCAGGCGCCTTCGCCTCCGCGCTGCGCGGCTCGGTCACCCGGCGCAGCGCCACCGGCCTGCTGCTGGTCGGCACCCCCCTCTACGAGCCGTGGCACCTGGCCGCGCACCTGAGCGACGAGGCCGCGTACGGCGGAGTGCCGGAGCTCGTCCCGACCCTGCTGCGGCACACCGTGCCGGCCGGCGCACCGGACCACCTGGCGTGCGGGCTGCCCCGGCTCGCGGAGGCGCGGGCCGGCGCGACGGTGCTGCTGGTCGCCCCCGCGCCCGCCGACGCGCCCCTGCTGGAACGGCTGGACGGCGCCCGCCGGGCCGGCGCGGTGCTGCTCACCCTGGACGACGGCGACCCCGAACTGACGGCGCTGGCGCACGAACGGCTGACCGTGCCGGACGCCGAGCCGGAACCGTTCGAGCTGGTCCAGCACCTGGTCAGCTCGGCCACCTCGACGGTGCCGCCGCGCTCCCGGCTGGCCCGGCTGGCGGAGCGGCTGACCGCCTCCCCGGTGCTGCGCTGGTGACGATCTGACGGGCTGGCAGAAAAACCTGTTGCCCCGTTCCGTCCGCTTCCCGCAGCATCTGACCATGTGACCTCCGACGCCCGGTTCCTCCACAAGTTGATCCCGGACTTGACGCCCTGGCGCGCCTCCCGGGACTTCCGGCTGCTCTGGACGTCGGGCTGCGTCTCCGTCTTCGGCAGCCTCCTCACCTACGTCGCGGTGCCGATCCAGATCAAGCAGCTGACCGACTCGACCTTCGCGGTCGGCCTGGTCGGCGCGTTCGAGCTGGTGCCACTGGTGGTGTTCGGCCTGTGGGGCGGCGCCCTGGCGGACGCACTGGACCGCCGCCGCCTGGTGCTGCTCAGCGAGGTCGGGCTGGCGCTGATGGCCACGCTGCTGCTGGCCAACTCGCTGCTGCCGCACCCCATGCTGTGGCCGATCTACCTGGTGGGAGCCCTGACCGCCGCGCTGGACGGCGTGCAGCGACCAGCACTGGACGCGATGATCCCCCGCGTCGTCCCGCACGAGCACCTGCCCGCCGCGTTCACCCTCATCTCGCTGTACCGCAACGCCGGTTCGGTGGCCGGCCCGGCCCTCGCGGGCGTGGTCGTCGCGGTGGCCGGGGCGCACAGCGCCTACGCACTGGACGTGCTGACCTTCCTGGTCTCGCTGGCGATGATCGTCCGGATGCGCCCGGTCCCTCCCGCCGAGAGCGCCGACCGGCCTTCGCTGCGCAGCCTCGGGCAGGGCCTGAGCTACGCGTGGAGCCGCAAGGACCTGCTGGGCACCTACGCGATCGACACCGTGGCGATGCTGTTCGCGTTCCCCGTCGCGGTGTTCCCGTTCCTGGCGGCCTCGTTGGACGCCGAGTGGGCGCTGGGCCTGCTGTACGCGGCGACGGCGGTCGGCGCGCTGGCGGTGTCGGCGACCGGCGGCTGGCTGTCGCGCATCCACCGGCACGGCCGGATGCTGCTGTTCGCGGCGCTCGGCTGGGGCGTGTCGATGACGCTGGCGGGCCTGGTCGGGAACATCTGGCTGGTGCTGCTGTGCCTGGCGCTGGCCGGCGCGGCCGACCAGATCAGCGGGGTGGCCCGGTCGACGATCTGGAACCAGTCCATCCCCGACGAGCTGCGCGGCCGGCTCGCCGGGGTGGAGGTCCTGTCGTACTCGGTCGGCCCGCAGCTCGGCCAGGTGCGGGCCGGCGGCATGGCCGCGCTGGTCGGCGTGCGGGCCTCGATCTGGGCCGGTGGCGTGATGTGCGTGCTGGGCGTCCTCGCGCTGACGGCGTCCATCCCGAAGCTGCTGGCCTGGGACGCCCGCACCGACCCGCACGCGCTGGCGGTGCGGGCCCAGCACGAACGGCAGGCCGCCGAGGCCGGGGTGTGACGCGGGCCGGGGCCGAGGCCGGGGTGTGACGCGGCGTCAGCCCTTGTTCTCGGGCTCCTCGTCGTTCCAGCGCGGGTCCTGCTTCCACTCCTGGTTGCGCTCGGCGGCGGTCTCCAGGGCGCGCGCGGCCTCCTCGCGGGTGGCGTACGGGCCGAGCCGGTCCTTGGCGGGGCACTCCGGGCCTTCCTCGACCTTGCCGTGCTTGATGCAGTAGAACCACTCCCCCGGCTGCCCGGTGGGCTTGCTGCGGCCGAACACCATCGTCTCGTCTCCCGTTCCGGTGGGCCCCGCGGCGGCGGCCGCGGCGGTCAGCAGTGATCATTCCCGGCGGCCCGGCCGCGCACACGGCCGGGGGCGGCCGGAAGGCGGCCGATACACTCGCGGTCATGGCTCTGGTACCCGGCACCCTGTCCCCCACCCGCAAGGTCCCCGCGCACATCGCGCGTCCGGAGTACGTCGGCAAGCCCGCGCCGACCCCGTACACCGGCCCCGAGGTGCAGACCGCGGAGACCGTCGAGAAGATGCGGATCGCCGGCCGGATCGCGGCGCAGGCGATGGCCGAGGCCGCGAAGCTGATCGCCCCCGGCGTCACCACCGACGCACTCGACGCCGTCGCCCACGAGTACATGTGCGACCACGGCGCGTACCCGTCCGACCTCGGCTACCGGGGCTTCCCGAAGTCGGTCTGCACCTCGATCAACGAGGTGATCTGCCACGGCATCCCGGACTCGACGGTGCTGCAGGACGGCGACATCGTCAACATCGACGCCACCGCGTACATCCACGGGGTGCACGGCGACCTGAACGCCACCTACCTGTGCGGCGACGTGGACGAGGAGTCCCGGCTGCTGGTGGAGCGCACCCGGGAATCCCTCGCCCGGGCGATCAAGGCGGTCAAGCCGGGCCGGCAGATCAACGTGATCGGGCGGGTCATCGAGTCCTACGCCAAGCGGTTCGGCTACGGCGTGGTCCGCGACTTCACCGGCCACGGCATCAACACCTCGTTCCACTCCGGCCTGATCATCCCGCACTACGACAGCGAGCGGGCCACCCAGGTGATCAAGCCGGGCATGACCTTCACCATCGAGCCGATGCTCACCCTGGGCACCTACGACTACGAGATCTGGCCGGACGGCTGGACGGTGGTCACCAAGGACCGCAAGCGCACCGCCCAGTTCGAGCACACCCTGCTGGTCACCGCGGACGGCGCGGAGATCCTCACCCTGCCCTGACCGTTCGGAACGCCGAAGCGGCCCGCCACCCCACCTGGGGGGACGGGCCGCTCTGTCGTTCCTGCGCCTTGTCGTTCCTGCGCCGTGTCGGCTCTGCGCCCGGACCTGCGCCGGGGGCCTGCGGCGGCTCAGCCGATCAGCCACTGCTCCTCGGCGACCGCGCCGACCTCGGTGCACGCGTCGGTCAGCACGTCCAGCACCCGCAGCGGGTCCGGCAGCGGCTGGTCGGGGCCGCGCAGCCAGCGCACCCGGGAGCCGTCGGTCAGCGCGGCCGGCGGGACCAGGGTGTACGAGCCTCGGCAGTGCCAGCGCAGCCCCGGGTGCTCGGAGACCGTCTCGGGGGTGGAGTCCAGCGCGCTGGGCCACCACTCGTCCTCGTCCTGCGGGGTGCCGCGGGTGGCGGTGAAGAACAGGTACCGGTCGCCGCCGACCGCTGCCACCGGGCCGCCCACACCGAGCACGTCCAGCCGCCGCAGCGCCAGCACCCCGGCCTCGGCCGGCACGTCCAGCACGTCGTGCGCGCGGCCCGTCGCGGTGACGAAGTTCGCCTCCGGGTCACGCGTCAGCCAGTGGGCCAACTGCTCGGCGTCCACGGTGGCCTGGGACTGCCAGGCGAACGAGACCGGGTGCTGGGCCGGGGCCGGACAGCCGACCCGGTCGCACGAACACCGGTACCCCTCCGGGTGCGCCGCCGGCGCCACCGGGAACCCCGCCCGGACCGCCCCCAGCAGCAGATCCAGCTTCGCAGCCGTGTCCTCTCCGGCGCCCGGGTCGTCCTGCTTCCGGTCCCGCCGCCACCAGGACGTCCACCTGCTGCTGGCTTCCATCTGGCCCCTTCCGCACCCGCTGAGCTGCCGCGCCTGGTACGGCACGGCCACCTACGCAACAAACGACGCCAACACACGGAGCCGCTCGCTGCTTCCCGAATCGGTGCACCACGTGCGGGGGCGTCTGCCGTCGACCGGGGCCGGGTTCTCCGGCCGGCCGACGTCCGGGGGCGGGTACGGAGTACGAGAGTCGCGCTCGGCGGGCGGGCGCACCTCGGCGCACCTCACCCGGCCCGTACGGGCCCGCGGACCCGGGGCAACCCCCGGGGGCGTACGTAGCAGGATAAGGGTCCCGGAGCCCTCCGAATGACCGTTGGCGGTGCCGTCCCCGTCACACCTGCCGCCGCCGCGACGGACACACCCGCCCGCACCGGACATCCCGCCCGTCGCCCTACCCTGGAGCGGTGAGAAGCGCCGACACCGCATTCCTCGGCGGCCCGCTGGACGGCAGGGTGCTGCCGATCCTGCTGAGCCCGCTGCAGTCCGTACCGAAGGTCTACCGGGTGCCCGTCCCCGCGCACGGGGACACCCCGGCCGTCACGCTGGTCTACCGGCGGGCCAAGGAGTACAACGCCAAGGGCCGGTTCCGCTGGCGCTACGAGTACGACGAGGCCGCCAGCGGCTGACCTCTACCGCCTCCTGCTGCCGCCTGCCGGTTCAGGCCTCCTGCCGGTTCAGGCCTCCTCGGCCAGGATCAGGTACAGCTTCTTCTTCGCCTCGGCCAGCACCGCCAGGCCCTTGGCCCGCTGCTCCTCGGTGCCCGTCATCATCACCTGGCGCACCGCGTGGTCCACCGCCGCGAGCGCGGCGCCGACCTCCTGCACGGCCTCCCAGTCTCCCTGCCGGCCGGCCTCGTCCCACGGGGACTCGGGGCCCTGCTCGGCCTCGGCCCGGCCCTGCTCGGTCAGTTCGAACAGCTTCTTGCCGGACTCCTCGTTGGCCTTGATCAGCCCCTCCTCCTCCAGCAACTGGAGGGTCGGGTACACCGAACCCGGGCTGGGCCGCCAGATCCCGCCGGTGCGCTCGCCGATCTCGGTGATCATCTCGTAGCCGTGCATCGGGCGCTCCCGCAGCAGCGCGAGCAGCGAGGCCCGCACATCACCCCGCCGGGCCCGCCCACCGCGCCGACCGCCGTGCCCGCGCATCCCGTGGCCACCGAAACCACGCCCGCGCGGCCCGAACCCCGGACCGAACGGCGGCATCGGCCGCCCCGGCGCCCCGAACGGCCCGAACGCCGCCCGCACCTCGAACCCCTCACCCTCCCCGGTCACACCCGGCCGCCCCAGGCCCTCGGCCCAGCGACGCCGGCCCTCTTCGCCGTAGCGCTTGTCGTACCGCATGACGGACACCTGCTCTCCATGGTTGTCGGACACTCCGATCGTCGAAGCATCTCGATAACTCGACGATATATCGGTAACTGTCGTTCGACAACCCCTTCCGACAGTCGGCCGCCGAATAACCGGTCGAGCGGAGCGCCCGTGTGCGCCTAACCTCGCTCCGTGACGAACGCGATGACGAACACGGTCGAGACCGGCGAAGACTTCACCGCCCTGCTGCGGCGCCTCTCGGGACACCTCGCGAACCTCGGCCCGGACGCGCCCGACGTGGACGACGTGCTGCTCCGGTGGGCCGCCACCCTCCCCGACCGGGCCCCGGCCCCCGGCTGGACCGGCCTGGCCGATCAGTTGCTCGGCGCACTCGCCGCACCGACGGCCGGGCCCGCCGACCCCGCCCCGCTCGGCGACGAGCCGCCGGTGGCCACCCCCGGCGAACTGCGAGCCCGGCTGCGCGCCCTGGCCGCCGACTACGCCCGGGACCGCGCCTGGACGACGGACCGGCAGGCCCGCGGCCTGTGGGCCGGGGACGGCGGGGGCTGGGCGAGCGGCTCGCTGGCCGGGTTCCTTGAGTCCTGGGAGAGCTGGCTGGGCTCCTCCCTCGGCCGGCCACCGGTCCTTCCCGGCATCCCGCCCCTCGAACCGGTGACCTGGACGTCGATCGCCCGGCAGCTCGGCGCGGCCCGCGTCCACGAGTGACACCGACACGCCCCCGCAGCGCTCCCGCCGCGCCGTCCGCAGCCACTACGGTGACGGCCATGGCAGGCGAACGCGATCTTCGACAGCTGCTCTCCGGCTTGAGCCCCATCCTCAACCCGGGCCGCTACGTGTACTGCACACTGCCCGGCCGGGTCCCCGCCGGACTGCGGCCGATCGTCACGGTGGCCGAACCCGAGGGCGTCACCTTCGTCGTCCTCGAGGAGGAGGCCGAGTCACTCGGCCTGCCGCACGCCTTCACCGCCGCCTGGATCACCCTGCGGGTGCACTCCGCGCTGGACGCCGTCGGCCTCACCGCCGCCGTCGCCGGCGCGCTCGCCGAACACGGCATCAGCTGCAACGTGGTGGCGGGCTTCCACCACGACCACCTGTTCGTCCCGGCCGCCGACGCCGACCGCGCGCTGGCCGTCCTCAATACCCTGGCCACGCAGCACGCCTGACGACCCATGGACTCCACCGTGCGCCACGGGCGACAGCTCGACACTTCGGCCGCGCGGCACGCCCAAGGCCCGCCCACCACCCGGATTCCGCCGACCGGCACCGGCAACGGCACCGGCACCGGCACCGGCACCGGCACCGAAGCGGGGCGCCGAACCGAGCAGCACCCATGACGCGCCGTCGGCCGGATGTCCTCCGCCGTCCCGCGCGGGCGGGCAACACCCCCCTCGGCGCTCCGCCCGCCACCCGGATTCCGGCGGCCGGCCCGGGCGAAGCCCGATGCGCCAAGCACGCAAGACGCCCAGCGCCCCGCCCACAGCCTGGCCTCCGCCGTCCCGCGCAAGCAGGCAACTCAACGCGACACCCCGCCCGCCACCCGAACCCCACCGACCGACCCGGGCGAAGCCCGATGCGCCAAGCACGCAAGACGCCCGGCGCCCCGCCCACAGCCTGGCCTCCGCCGTCCCGCGCGGGCGAGAATGCGAACGAAGTCCCCGCCGGTCCGGACGAGAGGGATGCCGTGCCACCCGTTCCGCCGCCGTCCTCCTGGGTGGCCGCCGCTGCTGCTGCCCTCGCCGCCTGCCTCGCCGAGTCCGTGGATGCCGGGCTGTTCCCCGGCGGGGTGCTGATCGTCGGGGAGGCGAGGGCCGGCCGGGTCACCGTCGGGCAGGGCCTGGTTGCCCCCGAGTGCGGCGACGCCCGGCCCGGCGCGCACACCCGCTACGACCTGGCCTCGCTCACCAAGGTGCTCGCCACCTGGCCGCTGGTCGGCGTCGCCGTCCGCACCGGCCGGCTCGACCTGGACGCCCCGCTGCGCGAGCACCTTCCCGAACTGCCTTCCCCTGGCGGGGATTTGACCGCGCGGCAGTTGCTCTGCCACACCTCCGGCCTGCTCCCCTGGACCGGCCTGGCCGGCTACGAGCACACCGGCCGCCCGCTGATCGAGCACCTGTGCGCGGAGCCGCTGGTCAGCCCTCCCGGCAGCCGGTACCGCTACATCGACCGCGGCTTCATCCTGCTCGGCCTGCTGTTGCCCGCCCTGCTGGGCCGCCCGTTGCACCTGCTCGCCGACGAACTGTGGCGCGACCTCGGGCTGACCGCCACCGCCTACGGACCGCTGCCGCGCGACCCGCAGCTCGCCCCGACCGAGCAGCGCCTGCGCGACGCGCCCCGCACCTGGGGTGCCCCGCACGACCCGAGCGCCGCGCTGCTCGGCGGGGTGGCCGGCCACGCCGGGGTGTTCTCCACCGCCGCCGACCTGGCCGTCTACGCCGAGCACCTGCTGGCCGGGGCGAGCCCGCTGGCGGACTGGTTCGCCGAGAGCCGCCGCCCCTGCGCCGCCGTCGAACCCGGCCTGCACCGCGGGCTCGCCTGGCTGGTCACCGCCGACGACTCGGTGGCCTACCACCACGGTTTCACCGGCACCAGTCTCTTCCTCGCCCCGCACACCGGCCGTTACGTGGTGCTCTGCACCAACGCGGTCTACCACGGCTTCGACCGGACCCGGCTGGCCGGCCTGCGCACGCTCGCGCTCCGCTCGCTCACCTCGTGACGGCCGTCATCGGCGCAGCGGCTGCCACCGGCGCAGCGACCGTCATCGGCGCAGCGGCTGCCACCGCCCGCCGGTCAGCGCGGTCAGCACCTCCTGGCTGCCCGCCTGCCCTGGGCGCGGCCGGGCGGCGGCGGCGAGCAGCGCGATGTCGTCCTCGGCGGGGTCGGGGGCGCCGGCCAGCACCGCGTCCAGGAGCCGTTCCGGGCCGGCCCCGGCGGGCAGCCGCCGGTCGGTGAGTCGCTCCAGCGAGCGGTCGATGTCCTCGCCGCGGCGCTCGACCAGGCCGTCGGTGAACAGCAGCAGGGTGTGGTCGGGCGGGACGGCCGCGTAGCTCGGGACGTAGCCGTTGTGGCCGGTGCCGAGCGGCGGGCCGGGTGCCACCGGCAGCAGCGCCACCTCGCCGTTGGGCCGGACCACGGCGGGCGGCAGGTGGCCGGCGCTGGCGAAGCAGTAGCGGCCGCGGGCGGGCTCGGCGTACACCGCGAGGCAAGTGGAGGGGCGGTAGTCGTGCACATCGCCGGCCAGGCCGTCCATCCGGGCCAGCAGCCGGTCGGCGGAGGGCTCCAGCAGGGCCATCGCGCGCAGCATCGCCTGGTAGTGGCTCATGTCGGCGGCGGCCTCGATGCCGTGGCCCATCACGTCGCCGATGGCCAGCACGGTGCGGCCGTCGGGCAGCGCCACCGTCTCGTACCAATCGCCGCCGATCAGTGCGCTGGTGCCGGCGGGGCGGTAGCGGAAGGCGACGGTGATGTCGGGGTGCGGGCTGCCGGGTTCGGCGAGCATGGCGCGCTGCAGGTCGACGGCGACGGCGTGTTCGCGGCTGTAGCGGCGGGCGTTGTCGAGGTTGATCGCGGCGCGCACGGCGAGGTCCTGGGCGGCGACCGCCTCGTTCTCGCCGAAGCCCGGGGAGGGGTCGGTGCGCAGCAGGGTGGCGGTGCCGATCCGGTGGCCGCGGGCGATGAGCGGCACCACCATCGCGGAGTGGACGCCGAGCGTCCGGAAGTCGGCGACCCGCTCCGCGTTGGGGGCGGTGCGGCGCGCGTCGGCCTCGGTCAGCCGGTTCTCGATCACCGGGCGGCCCTCGGCCAGGCAGCGCGGGACGGCGGCGTCGGGCCCGTAGTCGACGTACTCGCCGCGTTCGCCGAGCACCCGGACCCGCTCCAGCAGGTCGGGCCGGGCGGTGATGGCGGTGCGCAGCAGTCGGCGGCCGCCGTCGGGGAGGGGGCGGGCGTGCTGGCTGTCGGGGTGCGGCAGCAGTTCGACGGTGGCGGCGTCGGCGAGGTGGTCGGTGAGGAAGGCGGCGAGTTCGCCGCAGGTGGTCTCCACGTCGAGGGTGGTGCCGATCCGGGTGGCGGCGGTGTCGAGCAGGGCGAGCCGGGCCCGGGCCTGTTCGAGTTCGTGCTGCTGCCGGTGACTGGCGGTGACCTCGAGCAGGATGCCGACCAGGCCGACGGGCTGCCCGGCGGTCTCCAGCCGGTGGTAGGCGCCGTACCAGTAGCGGCGGTGCTGCGGGGAGCCGGCCCGGGTGTGGCCGCTGGAGGTGATCTCGCGGGGGCGGCCGTCGGTGAGCACCTCGCGCAGCAGGTCCTCGCGGGCGTCGAGGCCGGGGAACAGTTCGGCGACGGTGTGGCCGAGGTGCTGCTCGGCGGGGAGGCCGTTCATGGCGGCCAGCGCCGGGTTGACGTAGCGGAAGCGCAGCTGGGTGTCGAGGACGGCGACGGCGGCGGGCGTGCCGTCCAGCACGCGGCGCAGCGGCTGCGGCAGGTCGTTCCAGCTGGTGGCGGCCATGGCTTCGGCACCTCCTTGCCGGGCGCCCGGGCACTGTGACCAGTAAACACAGCGCGCGGGGCCGGGGCGATCCGGTACGCGGCGGGGCCGGGACGGGTGGGCCGGGACGGGGGTGCGGGCGGTGCCGGGGTCACCCGAATGGGGTCGTCCGGGTGCCCCGGCGGGTGGACGGGCCGAGGGTCGTCACAGGTCAACTTCGGCCAAGGAGGTTTCCCATGAGCTCGTCCGTCGGCCCGACCCCGGCATCGTCCGGGTCGCTCGGGGCACCGGCCCCCGGGAACAGACCCTGGGTGTCCGGGACTGTGCTGTTCGCCGGTGTGGTGATGCTGGTGAGCGGTCTGCTGGAGGTGTTCCGCGGGATCATGGCGATCGCCGAGGACGACATCTTCGTGACCACACCCCGGTACGTCTTCCGGTTCGACCTCACCTCGTGGGGCTGGATCCACCTGGTGATCGGCGCGCTGGTCGCGCTGACCGGCGTGTTCGTGCTCAGAGGCCTGGCCTGGGCCCGGATCGCCGGTGTGTTCTTCGCCGCGCTGAGCCTGGTGGACAACTTCCTCGACATTCCCTACTACCCGCTGTGGTCGCTGGTGCTGATCGCACTGGACATCTTCGTGATCTGGGCGCTGTGCGCCTACCACGCATCCGACCGACCGCTCCGCGAGGTCTGAACCGCCTCGCACCGCTGGGGCCGGTGGCCCGCTCCTCCGGGAGCGGGCCACCGGCTCGTCCGCCGGGCGTCACTTGCTCAACGCGGCGACCCCCGCCTGGGCGAACTGCTCGTCCTGGTCGGCGCTGGGGGCGCCGGCCACGCCGACGGCCGCGATCGGGGCGCCCTTCAGCTGGACCGGGGCGCCGCCACCGAGGAACAGCGTGCCGGGTATGTCCTTCAGGTTCGGCGCCTGGGCCAGGCGCTTGACCAGCTCGGAGGTCGGGGCGTTCCAGGACACCGCGGTGTAGGCCTTGCGCTGGGCGGACTCGAAGGACTGCGGGCCGGCGCCGTCGCCACGCAGTTCGACGATCACATTGCCGTTCCGGTCGACGACCGCGACGGAGATCTTCTGGCCGGCCCTGGCCGCGGCGTCCAGGCTGGCCTGGGCGGCCTTGGTGGCGGCCTCGACCGTCAGGTGCGAGGTCTCGAAGGTGTTCTTGTTCTGGACGTCGGACGCGGCGGCGGGGGCGACCTGCGGCGTCTCGGCGCTGGCGGAGACGGCGCCGACCACGCTCGCCCCGACCGCGGCCACCGCGACGGCACCGGTGACAACGCGGGTACGAGTGCTCAGCTTCTTCATCTTCGGCTCCTGGATCGGTGGTTCGGTGCCGGACTGCTGGGGTGCTCCGGCCTCGCTCTCCATGGTTCGCGGCCGGACCCCTGCCGCGGATCGGCGAACCGGCTGGACCGGCGGAGCATGATGGACGACAGCCGTGTCAGCCGATCGGTTGATGTGCGAACCGTGATCCGCGGGCACCATCCAAGTGCCGGCACGTACCCGCCGGTGCCGACAGCGTGCGAAAGGAGGTCGGCCGTGATGCGTCTCCCCCTGTCCCGGGCGGCCGACCCGGACGCGGGCTGGCTCGCGATGGTCATGCGGCTGGTGTTCGTGCTGCTGCTCGGCACCTCGCTGACGCGCTACCTGACACACCACCTGGCCGGCCCGCTGACGCCGTGGGTGATCGCGCTGAGCATCGCCCTCGCCGTCGGGCACCTGTCCGGCCTGTCCGAGCGTCGCCAGGCCTGGCTGGCCGCAGCGCTGGGCAGTTGGGCGGTGCTGGTGCTGATGGCACCCAGCTTCGCCTGGTGCGCCGTCCCGCTGGTGTACACGGTGCTCCGGGCCTTCCCGCCACGGACGGCGATCCCGCTGGTTTCGGCGCTCACCGCGCTGGTGATGGTGTCCCAACTGCGGCTGCCCGGCGCCGATCCGACGCTGGTGCTGCTGCCGCCGGCGGTCGCCGCGCTGGCCACCGCGGTGTTCCTGTACATGCAGCGGCAGGGTGCCCGGCAGCACAAGCTGATCATCGACCTGATCCGGGCCCGCCGGGAGCTGGCCGCCGTGGAGCACCGGCAGGGCGTGCTGTCCGAGCGGGAGCGGCTGTCCGTCGAGATCCACGACACCCTCGCCCAGGGCCTGTCCAGCCAGCACATGCTGTTGCAGGCAGCCGAGTTGGCCTGGGAGCAGGATGCGGCGGCCGCCCGCGGCCACGTCCGGACGGCCGCCGCGATCACCGCCCGGAACCTCGCCGAGGCCCGCCGTTTCGTGCACGACCTCGCCCCGGCCGATCTCGCCGAACAGGGCACGCTGGAGGCCGCGTTGGCCGCCCTCGCCGAGCGGGAGGCTGCGGAGAGCGGCCTGCCGGTCCGCTTCCAACTGGACGGCAGCCCGGCGCCGATGCCCGCCGCCGCGCAGTCCGCGCTGCTGCGGATCGCCCAGGGCGCGCTGGCCAACGTCCGGGAGCACGCCCGGGCCGGCCGGGCCTCGATCACGCTGTCCTACCTGGGCGACCAGGCGGTGCTGGACGTCGCGGACGACGGCCGCGGCTTCACCCCGCCGCCCGGCGGTGCGAGCGGCCAAGGTGCCGGGCCGGTCGGCAGGCGCGGCGGGCCGGTCGGCGGACGCGGCGGGCCAGTCGGCGGACGCGGAGGTCCGGTCGGCGGTCCGGCCGGCGGGCGCGGCGGGCGCGGGCACGGGCTGCCGGCGATGCGGGCCCGGCTGCGGCAGTTGGGCGGCACGCTCACCGTCGAGTCGGCCCCGGGCGAGGGCACCGTGGTCTCGGCCGCCATCCCCCTGGAGAGCCCACCCGCCAGCCCACCCGGCAGCCCACCCGGCAGCCCACCGGAGGTCCGCTGACACCACGTCCCAACTGCTCGCACCAGCCCGCACCGCACCGCACGGAGGGTCCATGAACGACAACGACACCGTCAGGCTGCTCATCTGCGACGACCACGCGATGGTTCGGGCCGGGCTGCTCGCGCTGCTGGCCGGTGACGGCGCGATCGAGGTGGTCGGCGAGGCCAGCACCGGCGAGGAGGCGGTGACGCTTGCCGCCCGCCTGCGGCCGGACGTGGTGCTGATGGACCTTCAACTGGGCGCCGGAACAGACGGGGTGGAGGCCACCCGGCGGATCCTGGCCGGCCCGGGCGACAGCCACGTCCTGGTGCTGACCACCTTCGATACCGACGCCGACATCACGCGGGCCATCAACGCGGGCGCAACGGGGTATCTGTTGAAGGCGGAGCGCCCGGCCGAGCTGTTCGCGGCGATCCGCTCGGCCGCGGCGGGCCGGCCGGCGCTGTCCCCGCCGGTCGCGTCCCGGGTGATGGCCCGGATGCGTTCCCCCCTGCCCCAACTCACCGACCGTGAACAGGACATCCTCGACCAGCTCGGCCAGGGCCTCGGAAACCGGGAGATCGCCCGGGCGCTGTTCATCAGCGAGGCCACCGTCAAGACCCACCTCGGCCGGATCTACGCCAAGCTCGGCGTGGACACCCGCTCCGGCGCGGTCGCGATCGCCAAGGAGCGGCGCCTGCTGCGCTGAGCAGACCGGGCAGCGGCCCGGCCTCCGGCCCCCACGACAACTGAAGATCAATCGGACGCGTCCGAAGCCTTGCCACGCACAGTGATCGGAAGTCAGTATTCCTACCGGCCGGTAGACCTGACGGAACAACGGCTCCCGGAGGGCGCGGAACGGACGGTAACGGGGTGGCGGCAGCCCTCCTGTCGGATGTGACGCGAACGCGTAATATGCGCGAAACCCTCCGCTCACCCTCTCCTTGCCGACCCGTCGTTCAAGGACGACACGGTTTGGCCGGAACCGACGTCATGAAAGGCGGACGCGCACCATGCCGACCGCATCAAGCCCACCCGAGCCGCGGCGCCGTCTCGGCGAGCACGGGCTCGCCTGGGCCTTCCTGCTGCCCTCGGTAGTGGTCTTCACGCTCTTCATCGTGTATCCGCTGGGGCGCACCTTCTACCTGAGCGCGCACGCCAACGACCTCTTCGGCGCGCCCTCCAAGTACGTCGGGATGAAGCACTACACCGACCTGCTCTCCTCGGCGGACTTCCGCACCACGCTGGTCACCACCGCGCTGTTCGTGCTGTTCACGGTGGTCCCGGGGGTGCTCGGGGCGTTGCTGCTGGTGCTGCTGATGGAGGGTCGGATCCGCGGCGTGCGGCTGCTGCGATCCGCCTTCGCCCTGCCGTTCGCCTTCTCGGTGGCGAGCGCCTCGGTGGTCTTCTCGGTGTTCTACAACCCCGCCAGCGGGGTGCTCAACGGGCTGCTGTCGCACCTCGGTCTGGGCCCGGTGGGCTGGCTGACCGACTCCGACTGGGCGCTGGTGTCCATCGCGATCTCCACGATCTGGATGAACCTCGGCTACAACGTGCTGGTGCTCTCCGCGGGCATCGGCTCGATCCCCGGCGAGATCACCGAGGCCGCCCGGCTGGACGGCGCCTCCGGCCTGCGGCTGGCCCGGTCGATCACCGTCCCGATGCTCGGCCCGAGCCTGTTCTTCCTGGTGGTGATCTCCACCGTGAACGCGCTGCAGAGCTTCGGCCAGATCCACATCCTCACCAAGGGCGGCCCGGACGGCTCCACCCGGACCCTGGTCTACTCCGTGTACGAGAAGGCGTTCGCCTACGGCTCCAGCGACTTCGGCACCGCCAGCGCGCAGGCCGTGGTGCTGATGGTGGTCGTGCTGTGCTGCACCGCCGTGCAGTTCGGAGTCCTGGAGCGGAAGGTGCACTACGCATGACCACCCTCACCAAGACGCCCGCCGTCACCGAGCCCGCCCGCACCGCCCGCCCGCCGCTGCGGGTCCGTGACACGCTGGGCCGGGTCGGGGTCTGGGCGGTGCTCGCCGTGGCCGTGCTGACGGTCGCCTTCCCGGTCTACTACGTCTTCGCCGGCGCCTTCATGCGCCCGGACGAGATCGCCAGCTACCCGCCCGCGATGGTGCCGCACTCGATCACCGGGGAGAACTTCACCGGCGCCGTGCACGCCATCCCACTGGTGCGCCAGTACGGCAACTCGCTGCTGGTGGCGGGCCTGATCACGCTGGCCCAGCTGTTCACCTCGGTGCTCGCCGCATACGCCTTCGTGTTCCTGCCGATGCGCGGCCGGGCCGTGGTGTTCGGCCTGTTCCTGGCCACCCTGATGGTGCCGTGGGAGGCCATCATCATCCCCAACTACCTGACGCTGTCCGGCTGGGGGATGGGGAACACCTACTTCGGACTGGTGCTGCCGTTCCTGGCCTCCGGGTTCGGGACGTTCCTGCTGCGGCAGTCGTTCCGTCAGTTCCCGGGCGAGCTGCGGGACGCCGCCCGGATCGACGGCGCCGGCCACTGGCGGTTCCTGTGGCGGATCCTGGTGCCGCTGAACAAGCCGTCCCTGGCCGCACTGGCCATCTACGTCTTCCTGTCGGCCTGGAACCAGTACTTCTGGCCGCTGATCATCACCCGCACCGCCAACATGCAGACCCTGCAGATCGGTCTGTCCTCGCTGCGGGACTCCGAGATGGCCGACCCAGGCCTGATCCTGGCCGGTGTGGTGCTGTCGCTGCTGCCCACGCTGGCGCTGGTGCTGTTCGGCCAGCGGTTCATCGTCCGCGGTCTGACCGCCGGCGCCGTCCGCTGACGACCGCTCAGTTCGCCGTGCCCGTACCACCGCTCCCGGTACCCACCCTCGCAGAAGAGAGAGAACCCGTGAAGAGAAGTGCCCGCGCGCTCGCCGCGCTGCTGGTGTCCGGCCTGGCCCTGACCGCCTGCAGCTCGACCGGCTCCGGCGGCTCCTCCGAGGAGGCCGGCGCCCCGGCCGCCTCCGCCCTGGACCAGGCGTCCGGCGTGACCAGCATCGAGTTCTGGCACTCGATGACCGGCAAGAACGCCGAGCAGCTGACCGCCCTGGTGAACCAGTTCAACGCCGCGCACCAGGGCAAGATCGAGGTCAAGCCGCTGTTCCAGGGCACCTACGACGACCTGATCGCCAAGTACAAGGCCTCGGTGCAGCAGAAGGCCACGCCCGCGGTGGTGCAGGTCTACGACATCGGCACCCGCTTCATGATCGACTCCAAGCAGACCGTCCCGGCGCAGGCGTTCGCCGACAAGGACGGCTTCTCGCTGGACGACCTGCAGGCCAACATCCGCAACTACTACTCGGTCGGCGGCAAGCTGCAGTCGATGCCGTTCAACTCCTCGATGCCGCTGCTGTACCTGAACGACGACGCGTTCAAGGAGGCCGGCCTCGACCCGGCCAAGCCGCCCACGTCGCTCGCCGAACTCGGCGAGATGGCCAAGCAGTTGACCAAGAAGGACGACAGCGGCAAGACCGTCCGGTACGGCTTCGGCGCGGCCATCTACGGCTGGTTCGTCGAGCAGTTGCTGGCCGAGAACGGCGCGCTGTACTGCGACGCCGACAACGGCCGCAGCGGCAAGGCCGGCAAGGTCGCCTTCGACTCCGCCAAGGGCGCCGAGATCGTCCAGTGGTGGGCCGACCTGGTCAAGGGCGGCTACGCGGCCAACACCGGCCGGCAGACCCCCGACGCGCAGGCCGCGTTCAAGGCCGGCACGGTCGCCATGCACCTGGAGTCCACCGGTGTGCTGCGCGGCTACACCGAGGCCGCCAAGTTCACCGTCGGCACCGCGCCGTTCCCGAAGACCGCGGCCGGCGACCAGGGCGGCCCGATCATCGGCGGTGCCTCGCTGTGGATCTCCGGCCCCGGCCACTCCGACGCCCAGAAGCGCGCCTCCTGGGAGTTCGAGAAGTTCCTCACCGCCCCCGAGCAGCAGGCCGTCTGGCACACCGGCACCGGCTACTTCCCGGTCAACTCCAAGGCGCTGGACCTGCCCGCCGACAAGGAGTGGGTGGGCAAGTTCCCGCAGTTCCAGACCGCGATCGACCAGCTGAAGGCCACCAAGCCCACCACGGCCACGGCCGGCTGCCTGCTCGGCGTCATGCCGCAGGCCCGCAAGGGCGTGGAGACCGCGATCGAGCAGACCATCGCGGGCACCAAGACCGCCCAGCAGGCGCTCTCCGACGCCGCCAAGGAGCTCCAGCCCGCCATCGAGAGCTACAACTCCTCGGTGGGCTGACGCCCCGCCAGTACCGCCCCGAAGGGCCCGGCCGCCGTCGTGCGGCCGGGCCCTTCGGCGCTTCGGGGCACGGCCGCTGACAGTTCGTGGGAATTCGCGTCGCGCGATGACCACCCCGGCTGCAACACTGTCCGCGGCCGGGTGTATGAATTCTCCGCTGGATTCATCACGGCTCCAGCCATTTCTCTTCGAGGGGGGACCCATGCGTAAGAGCACGTTCAAGCGTGCCGCCGCGCTGCTGATTGCGGCCGGCGCCATGACCGCCGTCACGGTTCCGGCGGCTTCCGCCGCTCCGGCACCCAAGGGCAAGGTCAACACCAAGGTCGCGCCGATCGCGCGGACCATGCCGAAGATCACGCAGAGCAAGACGGCCCAGGCCGCTCCGGGCGCCGTCATCACCCCGACCTACGCCCTGCTGAACCCGGGCGACACCCTGAAGCCGGGCGACAGCCTCAAGGTCGGCTACAGCACCCTGTCGATGCAGACCGACGGCAACCTGGTGCTCTACTTGACCGCTGACAACGGCAAGCAGCTCCAGGCCCTGTGGTCCAGCAAGACCTGGGGCAACAACGGCGCCTACGCCGTCATGCAGGCCGACGGCAACTTCGTCGTCTACAAGCAGGGTGGCGGCGACGGCCTCGGTGGCGCCCTGTGGTCCACCGGCACCTGGGGCAAGGCGAACCCCGTGTTCGCGCTGGACGGCGGCGAGCTGCTGGTCGGCGCCGCGACCGGCGGCACCCCGTACTGGCGGACCAACACCGGCTTCTTCCCGGCCTTCGTCAACGGCCAGTGGGTCGACCAGCCGGCCGACAGCCTCCAGGGCACCCCGCAGGTCCAGGGCCTGGTGCAGAACACCTGGCTGGAGTCCAGCACCACCATCCTGATCGAGCAGGGTGACGGCAACCTGGTGCTCTACCGCAAGAAGGACGGCGGCGTCATCTGGGCGTCCGGCACCTACGGGCACCCGGACGCGGTCGCGGTCCAGACCGGGGACGGTGCCCTGGCCGTGGCCGACAACAACTACCTGTACTGGGACTCCGGCACCTGGAACAACCCGGGCGCCTACACCAAGGTCCAGTCCGACGGCAACCTCGTCGTCTACCGCCAGGGTGGCGGCCCGGCCAACGGTGGCTCGCTCTGGTCCTCCGGCACCTGGGGCAAGGCCTGACCGTCCCGCGGGTCCTCGGGCCCTGAGGCAGTCCGGTAATCAGTGAGGGGCAGTCGCCGAAAGGCGGCTGCCCCTTCGCCGTCCTTCGGACCCAAAGGGCCGACGAGAACGACTTCAACAGCAGTTGACGGTACGCCGACGAATCATCAGCGGACAGCCCGTTCCTCATTCCGGAATACGGGCCGGGAAATCACGGAGAGTTGGCACACGATCACGCGAGCGCGTATTGCGCGCAATGGGCATGGCGGAGAACCCGAAGGCGGCGGACGAGTCGGCCTGTACGCCGGGTTCTGTCTCCCGGGTTGCTTGCGCGGCCCGGGGAGGCGGCCATCCATCTAGGGCTGCCGTTGCCGACAGCCTCGTGCGGTCTACCCGCGAGCTCGGGCGAGCAGCCCTCGAACACCCGCGCACGACACCCGAGGGTGTCGATCTTGACCTTGCTCCGAGTGGGGTTTACCGAGCCGGCCGAGTCACCTCGGTCGCTGGTGGTCTCTTACACCACCGTTTCACCCTTACCCACCGCCGAAGCGGTGGGCGGTCTGCTTTCTGTGGCACTGTCCCGCGGGTCACCCCGGGTGGGCGTTACCCACCACCCTGCTCTGTGGAGCCCGGACGTTCCTCGGCGGGCCCCCAGAAGGGACCCGACGCGACCGCCCGGCCGGCTCGTCCGCCGTAATGGTCATGGTAGCCGCTCCGCGGACGCTCCCCGTACGCCGCCCGGTACCTGGTGGTCGAAGCGGGCCGCCACCCGGGCCGCCGTGGCGGCCGCCCAGGGGGTGGTGGTGACCAGGCCGAGGACGAACACCGTCAGGCCCAGGCCGGCCACGATCCACCAGCCGGCGTGCGTGGCGGGCGTGAAGCCGCCGGCCGAGGCGACCGCGCCGGCCACCACCGAGCCGATCACCGCGACGCCCAGCGACTGGCCGACCTGGCGGCTGGTGGAGGCCACCGCGGCCGCCACCCCGGCCTGGGCCAGCGGCATGCCGGAGACCGCCGAGTTGGTGATCGGCGCGTTCACCATGCCGAAGCCCAGCCCGAACAGCGCGTACGCCGGCAGCAGCAGGAGGGCCGAGGAGTCGGCCGTCAGCCGCGTCAGCAGCACCCCGCTGGCGGCGATCGCCGCACCGGCCACCAGCAGCGGCAGGCGTGGGCCCCGGCTGCCGACGATCCGGCCGGACAGCGGGGCGGTCAGCAGGGTCAGCCCGGCCATCGGCAGCGTCCACAGACCGGCCACCACCGGGCTGTAGTGCCGTACGTTCTGCAGGTACAGGGTGTTCAGGAACAGGAACCCGGCGAGCGCGGCGAACGCGCACACCGCGGTGACGGTGGCCCCGGTGAACGGGGCGCTGCGGAAGAACCGCGGGTCGATCAGCGGCTCCGGCACCCGCCGCTCCCAGAACGGGAACACCAGCAGCGCGGCGAGCGCGACCGCGGCCAGCGCCAGGATGCCCGGCGAGGTCCAGCCGTGGCCCGGCCCCTCGATGATCGCGGCGGTGCCGCAGCCCAGCAGCAGCACCATCAGCAGCTGGCCGACCGGGTCCAGCCGCCGGGGGCGCGGCGCGCGGGACTCCGGGACGTAGCGTTGCGTCAGCAGCCAGGCCGCCAGCCCGACCGGAATGTTGATCAGGAAGATCGACGGCCAGCCGGCGCTGTCCACCAGGAACCCGCCGATCAGCGGCCCGAGCGCCATGCTGACGCCGACCACGCCGCCCCACACGCCGATCGCCCGCGCTCGCTCCTTCCGGTCGGTGAAGGTGTTGGTGATGATCGACATCGCCACCGGGTTGAGCATCGACCCGCCCACCGCCTGCACCGCCCGGAAGGCGATCAGCCAGCCCAGGCCCGGGGCCAGGCTGCACAGCAGCGAGCCGAGCACGAACAGCAGCAGCCCGGTCCGGAACACCCGCTTGCGGCCGATCCGGTCCGCGACCGACCCGGACAGCATCAGCAGCGAGGCCAGCACCAGCGTGTAGGCGTCGATCACCCACTGGAGCCCGGACGCGGGCGCGCCCAGGTCGCGCTGGATCGCGGGCAGCGCGATGTTCACCACGGTGTTGTCCAGGCCGACGATGAACAGGCTCAGACAGCAGATGGCCAGGACGATCAGCCGGTGGCGGCGGTCGGGCACAGCGATCGATCGACTCACCCTCCGATCATCGCACCGGCTCCTGAGGCCCCCGCAGGCCTTTGCGCGTCGGGCACCAACGCGAACCGGACGGTGCGGGTCGCCGGGTCGGCCACGGTGAGCCGGACAGTCACCCGGCGGCCCAGCGGCAGCCGGTCGGCCGCGTCGCACTTGGCGACCACGGCGGGACGGCGCAGCTGCACCGTGCCGACGGTGGGCCGGCGCTCGTCCACCTCGACCACCACCGCCCGGAACTCCTCGCCCACCCGGCCGCGCATCAGCTCCGCCTCGACCAGGGCCACGCAGGCGCGCTCCACCTCGTGCGCCCGGCGGTCGCCGCCGCCCATCAGCGCGGGCACCAGCGGCAGGGCGTCCCGCACCCAGGCCGGGACGTCGGTGCCGCCCGCCACCGCGAGGCACACCTCCAGCGCGTACCGGTCGGCGAGCCGGCGCAGCGGCGCGGTGCAGTGGGTGTAGGGCGCGGCCAGCGCGGCATGACCGGGGTCGGCGGGCGGGACGGTGCCACGGGCGGTGTCGAACGCGTGGTAGCCCGCGCCGCGCAGCAGGCCGGTGCACTCGTTCAGGAACGCGGCGTCGGCGGTGCGGGCCGGATCGAGGGAGCGGATCAGCTGCGGGTAGGACAGCCCGTCCGGCCAGGGCACCTCCAGCGCGGCGGCGACCCGGCGCAGCCGCGCGTAGGCCGACTCCGAGGCGGCGGGCAGGGTGCGCAGCAGCCCGATCCCGGCGTCCAGCATCAGCTCGGCGGCGGCCATGCCGGTGAGCAGCGAGAGTTGGGCGTTCCAGCCGTCGGCGGGCCGGGGCGCGCGGTAGCCGAGCCGGTAGCCCCCGTTCACGGCCTCCACCTCCTGCTCGGGGATCGGCAGGCTGACCCCGCCGCGGGCCTGCTCCTGCGCCTCGCGGAGCCGGCCGATCTCGGCGAGCAGGGCGAGCTGCTCGTCGGCGGTGCCCGCGTCGATCCGGCCCTGGACGGTGGCGTAGTCCAGCCGTCGGCGCGAGCGCACCCTGGCCCGGCGCACGTCGGCCAGCAGCAGCGCGCCGTCGGCGTCCAGGTCGAGCTGCCACAGCAGGGCGGGCCGCAACTCGCCCGGCAGCAGGCTGGCCGCGCCCTCGGAGAGCCGGGCCGGGTGCAGCGGCACGTTGCCGTCCGGGAAGTACAGCGTCTGGACGCGGCGGCCGGCCTCGGTGTCGATCGCGCCGCCCGGCGAGACGTAGGCGGCGACGTCGGCGATCGCGTAGTGCACCCGGTAGCCGCCGTTGCGGCGGGCCAGGTGCATGGCCTGGTCGAGGTCGCGGGAGCCCGGCGGGTCGAGGGTGAACAGGTCGAGGTCGGTGGCGTCGAACTCGGGCAGGCGAGGCAGTGCGGCTGCCCGGTCGGCCTCCGCGAGCACCTCCGGCGGCCAGTCGGTGCGGATCTCCAGGTGGCTTCTGAGGTCGGCGAGTTCGGTGTTGATCCTGGCGGTCTGGGCGGCCCGGACGCTGAGATGTCGGCGCGGCATGGTCGCAGCGTAAGGCGCAGTAGCGTGGTTGGTGCACCGGACCGGCCGTGAAACCGGTGGTGGTGCACGGGGATTGGTCGCGGGAAGGGGCGGGGCTGTGACAGATCGGACGGACATCCGGCAGACGGAAGCAGCGCAGTGCCGGTGCTGCGGGAGCGAGGCGGACGCGACCGGGGACGGGCGCGGCGTGCGGGTCACGGCGGCGGCCGTCGCGGGCACGCTGGCCGCCTTGGGCGGGCTGCACGCGGTGTGGTCCCGTTCGCCCTGGCCGTGCCGCGACCGCGAGCAGTTCGCCGACCTGGTGGTCGGCGTGGCCCCGGACCAACTCCCGTCCGCGCAGGCCTGCCTGGGCGTGGCCGGACTGCTCGGCGCCGCCGCCTACCTGGTCGCCGCCCGTGGCGGAGCACTCCCCCCGGCCGGCCCGCGCCGCCTCCGCACCGCCGGAACCGCAGCCGTCGCCGGCGTCCTGCTGACCCGCGGCCTGGCCGGCCCCCTCGCCTTCGCCCGCCACACCCCCGCCTTCGTCCGCCTGGACCGCCGCGTCTACGCCCCGCTCTGCCTGGCCCTCGGCACGGGCGCGGCGGTGGTCGCCGCCCGCGGGCGGTAACGCGGACCGGGCAGCAACCGCACCGAGCCGCCGACCGGCGAAAACGTCGGCGGAGGGATTCGAGGTGCACGTGGGCCTGTCGTTAGGGTTGGGCGGGTCTGTCGTGGGTCGTTGAGAGGTGTTGCCGTGCTGGTTCTGCTGCCGCCGTCGGAGGGGAAGGCCGCGCCGGAGGTGGGGGTGCCGGTGGAGGTGGCGGGGCTTTCATTGGCGGGGCTGGCCGGGGCGCGGGAGAAGGTGCTGGCGGCGCTGGTGGAGTTGTGCGCGGGGGACGAGGAGCGGGCGGCCGAGGTGCTCGGGCTGAGCAAGGGGCTGCGCTGGGAGGTGGCCAAGAACGCGGGGCTGCTGACGGCGGGGGCGCGGCCGGCCGGGGAGGTGTACACCGGGGTGCTGTTCGACAACCTGGGTCTGGCGAAGCTGGACGAGGCCGCGTACGCCCTGGCGGAACGTTCGCTGCTGGTGTTCTCGGGGCTGTGGGGCGCGGTGCGGATGAGTGACCGGATCCCGTCGTACCGCTGTGCGATGGGCGTGAAGCTGCCGCCGCTGGGCGCGCTCGGCCCGTACTGGCGGACGGTGATGGACGGCGTGCTCCCGGAGGTCGCGGACGGGCTGGTGCTGGATCTGCGCAGTTCGGCGTACGCGGCGGCGTGGAAGCCGGCCGGTGAGGTGGTGGGCCGGACGGTGACGGTGCGGGTGTTGCAGGAGCGCGAGGTGGACGGGGTGCTGAAGCGTTCCGTGGTCAGCCACTTCAACAAGGCGACCAAGGGCCGTCTGGTGCGCGATCTGCTGGCCGCGGGTCTGGAGCCGTCCTCGCCGGGCGAGTTGGTGGACGCGCTGGCGCAGCTGGGCTACCGGGTGGAGGTCGCGGCGCGCGGCACGGCCCGCAAGCCGTGGCAGCTGGACGTCGTGGTGACGGAGGTGCACTGACCGTCCGCCACCACGACCGAGGCCGTCTCAGCGCAGGTGCGAGGTGTCGTTGAGCAGCCGCAGCGACGCGTTGCCGTCGCTGTAGTACTGGACGGCGCACAGCGAGGCCACGGAGAGTTCCATCCGGTGGACGGCGTCCGGCGGGGCGCCGAGGGCGAGCCGGACCAGGGTCTTGATCGGGCTGACGTGCGAGACCACCAGGACGGTCCTGCCGGGGTAGCGGGCGAGGATCCTGTCGCGGGCCTGCCCGGCCCGGTGGGCGAGCGTGGTGAGCGATTCGGCGCTGCCGGTGGGCTTGGCCTTGGCGGAGCCGAAGAAGGCGGTCAGGTCCTCGGGGTGGCGTTCCATCACCTCGGCGAAGGTGAGGCCCTCCCAGGCGCCGAAGTCGAGTTCCCGCAGGCCCTCTTCGATCCGCACGTCCAGGCCGAGGCGGCGGGCGACGGCCTCGGCGGTCTGCCGGGTGCGCAGCATCGGCGAGGAGACCACGGCCTGCACGGTGCCGCGGGCGGCGAGCGCCTCGGCGGTGCGTTCGGCCTGCCAGACGCCCTTCTCGGACAGGCCGGGGTCGCTGCCGGTGCTGCCGGAGAACTGCCGGAGCGGGGTGAGCGGGGTCTCGCCGTGCCGCAACAGCACCAGCGTGGTGGGGGTGCCGAGGTCGGCGGGCCCGGCCCAGCCGACCCGGGGTGCGGGCGCGGCGGGCAGCGGCTCGTCCATGGCGGGGGCGGGAGCGGCGGCCCGGGCGGCCCTGGGCTCCCACTGGCGGCCCTGCCGGCCGGCGTCCATCGCCTCGTTGGCGAGCCGGTCGGCCTCCTTGTTCTTCTCCCGTGGGATCCACTGGTACTCGACCTTGCCGCGCCCGGCGATGCCGCGGGCCTCGGCGGCGAGCGGCTGCATGTCGGGGTGCTTGATCTTCCAGCGGCCGGACATCTGCTCGACGACCAGCTTGGAGTCCATCTCGACCAGGACCGGGGCGTCCGGGTCGAGTTCGCGGGCGGCCTTCAGCCCGGCGATCAGGCCCTTGTACTCGGCGACGTTGTTGGTGGCCCGCCCGATGTACTCGGCGGCCTCGGCGAGGATCTCGCCGGTGCGGGCGTCGAGGACCACCGCGCCGTAGCCGGCCGGCCCCGGGTTGCCCCGGGAGCCGCCGTCGGCCTGGACGATGAACCGGGCTCCGGCCACCGGGGTCAGACGCCCGACTCGCCGGTGCGGACCAGGATCCGGCCGCAGTTCTCGCAGCGCAGCACCTTGTCGGCCGGCTCGGCCTTGATCGCGTTGAACTCGGTGATGGAGAACTCGGTGCGGCAGCCCTCGCAGCGGCGCTGGTACAGGCGGGCCGCGCCGACGCCGCCCTGCTGCTCGCGCAGGCGCAGGTAGGTCTTCATCAGGTCGGCGGGGATGACGGCCGCGACGGCCTCGCGGTCGCGGCGGACCTTCTCGGCCTCGGCGTCGATCTCGGCGAACTTGGCGTCGCGGCGGCCCTCGGCCTCGGCGACCACGACGGCGGAGTGCTCCAGGCGGGCGGTGAGCTCGGTGACCCGGGTCTGCGCGGACTCCAGGCGCTCCATCACCTCCAGCACCACGTCCTCCAGGGCGCCCTGGCGCTTGGCCAGCGAGGCGTTCTCGTGCTGGAGGTTCTCCAGGTCCTTCGGCGAGGTGACCGCGCCGGAGTCCATCCGCTGCTGGTTGCGGGCGGCGCGGGCACGGACCTGCTCGACGTCCGCCTCGGCCTTGGCCTGCTCGCGGGTGGTGTCGCCGAGCTGGGCCTGGGCGGCGACCACCAGGTCCTTGAGGGCGGTGTGGTCGGCGGTGGCCTTGTCGATCTCGGCGTGCTCGGGCAGGGTGCGGCGCCGGTGGGCCAGCTGGTCGAGACGGGAGTCGATGGCCTGCAGGTCGAGCAGGCGGATCTGGTCGGCGGGCGCGGCGTTCACGCGGGATGGCTCCTGTGTGTGGTTCGGCGGGGTGTCAGGGGGTGTACGGCATCGGCGCGTGCGCCGTCCACGGGTCGGTGACCCGGGTGGAGATACGGGTCTCCAGCGGCCAGCCCCGGTCGTTGGCGCGGCTGGTGAGCTCGCGGGCGGCGAGGGTGAGCCAGGGCCACTCGGTGGCCCAGTGCGCGGCGTCGACCAGGGCGACGGGCGCCGCCTCGGTGGCCTCGGACGCGGGGTGGTGACGCAGGTCGGCGGTGAGGTAGGCGTCCACACCGGCCTTGCGGGCCTCGGCGAGGAAGGAGTCGCCGGAGCCACCGCAGACCGCGACCCGGCGCACCGACTGCTCCGGGTCGCCGGCGGCCCGGACGCCCGCCGCGGTGGCGGGCAGTCCGACGGCGACCTGGGCGGCGAACGCGCTCAGCGTCATCGGCTGCGGGAGTTCACCGATCCGGCCGCTGCCGCGGCGTCCCGTCGGGTCGGTCGGGTCGGCCACCAGCGGACCGGTGACCTTCAGTCCGACTGCCTCGGCGAGAGCGTCGGAGACACCCGGGTCGGCGTGGTCGGCGTTGGTGTGCGCGACGTGCAGCGCGATGTCGTGCTTGATCAGGGTGTGCACCACCCGGCCCTTGAAGCCGGTCGCGGCGACCGTGGTGGTGCCGCGCAGGTAGAGCGGGTGGTGGGTGATCAGCAGGTCGGCGCCCCACTCGACGGCCTCGTCCACCACGGCCTGCACGGGGTCGACGGCGAACAGCACCCGGCCCACCTCGGCCTCGGGATCGCCGCAGACCAGGCCCACCGCGTCCCAGGACTCCGCCCACTGCGGGGGGTAGATCTCTTCGAGCACGGCGATGACGTCGGACAGTTTCGGCACCTGTCGAGACTACCGCGTGCCACGGCCCCGCCCGGCCGGGCCCGTCCACCACCCGCGCTGTGGACGGCCCGCACACCTGCGCGTCAACCCGGTGGCGGGCGGCGGGCCGGGCCGCGGGCGGGCACTTCCGGTGGTTGGCGGCGCCGTCCGGGCGGTGGGCGCGTGGAACGCCCTGCCCACACTCGCCGGGCCGAACATATTCGAAAACCAAAACTGATCACCCTTAAGAGTGAAGTGACTCGCCCGGTGTTGAGTCACCCCCGCCCCGAAAGTAACTTCAGTCCTGCGAACGAGAGTTGCCTCGACCGGGGGGTCGAAAGGGCGACCGGCCGAAATTCCCGGTGGAATTCGACCGGCGCGGGCGAGCCTCTCGTGACTTCCGCAGGCCGTGACCGGTCGAGTCCACCGTGAAGGGGTGTGAAGCAGATGGGGGCGGGCACACCGCTGCGCAGGACAGGGGGGCCGGTACCGGCCGACGACGAGCCGGGCGTGGACGGCACGTTGGTGGAGGTGGCGCGGGCGGCCGTGACCGGCAGCCGGGCCCGGGGAGGAGACGGCGACTGGACGGTCGCGGTCGAGGGCTTCTGGTGCACGGTCCGGCCGCCCGGCCGCGAACTGCCCGAGCAGGGGTGGAAGCTGCACGTCGCCGCCGCCTCGCCGGTCGGGGCCGAGGTGCTGGCCGCGGTCGCCGGGGTGCTCGCCGGAGACCCGTGCACCTTCAAGTTCGCCGCCGACCGGGAACGCCTGCACGAAATCAATTCCCGCAACAGCGACCGGGCTTCGGCGGGGAAATTCATCACCGTCTATCCGGACGGCGAGGAACAATTCCGCCGGCTCGCCGAGGAGCTCCACCGGGCCACCGCCCACCTGCCCGGACCGGCGATTCTCTCCGACCGCCCGTACCGCCCCGGCAGCCTGGTGCACTACCGCTACGGCGGCTTCACCGGCCGCGCGCTGCTGGGCCACGACGGCGCGTACCGCGCGATGCTGCGCGACCCGGCCGGCCGGCTGGTCGAGGACGTCCGCACCGCGTCCTACCGCTGCCCGCCGTGGGTGGCCGACCCCGTCGAGGGGGCGGGATCGACCACCCGGGCCGGGTCCGCCCCGGACGGGCAACGGCAGCGGGCCGGCGTGCTGCTGGACGGCCGCTGGGCGCTCACCGCCGCGCTGCGGCACAGCGCCAAGGGCGGCGTGTTCCTGGGCACCGAGCCCGCCACCGGCGCCGAGGTGGTGGTCAAGCAGGCCCGCGCCCACATCGAGGTGGACCGGGCCGGCACCGACGCCCGCACCGCGCTGCGGCACGAGGCCGAGCTGCTCGGCCGACTGGCCGACACCGGGTTGACACCTCGGGTGCACGCCCTGGTCGAGCAGCAGGACTCACTGTTCCTGGTGCAGGAGCGCATCCCCGGCCAGGCGCTCGGCAGCTGGGTGGCCGCCCGGCTGCGGCGCGACGGCACCCCCGACGTCCCGTGGGCCGAGGCCGGTCCGCTGACGCTGGCGCTGCTCGACCTGGTGGAGCGCGTCCACGGCCACGGACTGGTGCTGCGCGACCTCTCCCCCGGCAACGTGCTGGTCCGCCCGGACGGCACCCTCTGCCTGGTGGACCTCGAACTGGCCGTCCCCGCCGGGACGCCGGCGGGCACCGCCGGAACCCCCGGGTACCGCGCCCCCGAGCACTCCGGCCCGCACCGCACCGTCCGGGCCACCCCTGGTGCCGACCTGTACGCGCTCGGCGGCCTCTACTTCCTGCTCGCCACCGGCCACGACCCGCTGCAGCCCGAGGACCGGCCACTCGCCCGCCCCGTCGCCGAACGCCTCGGCCGCCGGCTGGCACCGGCCGCCCGCGAGGGCCTCACCGCACGCAGGCTCGCACCGCTGGTGCTCGGGCTGCGCGCCGAGGAGGCCGACCGGCGGTGGAGCCTGGCCCGGGCCCGGAAGGAACTCACCGCACCCACGGGGCACCCGCGCGGCGCCGCCCCGGCCACCCCGCCCCCGCTGGACCGGCTGCTGCACGACGGACTGCGGCACCTGGCGGCCACCGCCACCCCGGAGCGGCCCGACCGGCTGTGGCCGACCGTCCCCGGCGGGCAGCTCACCGACCCGTGCAACGTGCAGCACGGCGCCGCCGGCGTCCTCGCCGTCCTGGCCCGGGCGAGCCGCGCCCCGCTGCCCGAACCCGTCCGCGCCCAGGCCCTGGCCACCGTCGCGACGGCCGCCCAGTGGATCGAACGGCGCTGCGCCGCCGAGCCGGTGGTGCTGCCCGGCCTGCACTTCGGCCGCTCCGGCGCCGCCTGGGCCCTGTTCGACGCCGCCGACGCCCTCGACCATCCCGGCCTCGCCGAACGGGCCGCCGCAATGGCGATGAGGATCCCGTCGGCCTGGCCCAACCCGGACGTCTGCCACGGCGCCGCCGGGGCCGGCTTCCTCCTGCTGCGCGCCCACCGCGCCACCGGGGCCCGCCAGTTCCTCGACCGCGCCGCGCACTGCGCCCGCACCCTGCTGGCCGCCGCCCGCACCGAACCGTACGGGACGGTCTGGCCGGTGCCCGCCGACTTCGACTCGGCGCTCGCCGGGGCGGTGCACCTCGGGCACGCCCACGGGGTGGCCGGGGTGGGGGCCTTCCTGCTGGCCTGCGCGAACCGGATCGCCGCCGAGCCAGAACTCTCGGATTCTGCACGGGAGTTGATGTCCGGGGCGGAGCTGGCCGTGCAGACCCTGGCCGCGACCGCGCGGTGGGACGGCGAGGCCGCGTGGTGGCCGCAGAGCCACGGCGACCCGGCGCACGTCCGGCTGGCGCACTGGTGCAGCGGCTCCTCCGGCGTCGGCAGCTTCCTGATCCGGTTCTGGCGGACCACCGGCGACGACCGGGCCCGCCACCTGGCGCAGGCCGCCGGCCGGGCCGTCCTGGACGGCCGCTGGCACAGCGGGGTCTCCGCCTGCCACGGCCTGGCCGGCAACGGCGAATACCTGCTCGACCTGGCCCGGAGCACCGGCGAGGAACGCTTCCGGCGCGGCGCCCACGAGCTTGCCCGCCTGATCGCCGACCGCGCCGCCCTCCGCGACGGCCTGCTCGTCCTCCCCGACGAGACCGGCACCGGCTGCACCCCCGCGTACGGCACCGGCACCGCCGGCCCGCTCGCCTTCCTGCTCCGCCTGCGCCACCCGGGGCCGCGTCTGTGGTCCGACCCGGAGCCGTACCGCGCGGGCGGTTCGGAAACACCTCAACCTGGCCTGTCGGAACCGGAGTTGAGCGAGACCGCGACGGGAGGGCGGCGATGAAGAGGTGCACCGCGCAGCGGCTCACCCCGCGCCGGCGCTGCCCGGGCCGCCGACTCCCGCCCGTGGAACGCCCGTTGCCCCACCGTCCGGCAGGAGGACCCCCATGAGCACGGCGACTGTGCGCACCGCGCCGCAGGCGTTGCGGCGGCTGAGTTTCACCTTCGCAGGGGACGGCTCGCACGCGGCCTGCCTGGCGTCCGGGGCCGACGACGGCTGGTACGTGGAGAGTTGGCGACTGCCGGAGCACGGCGAAGCGGTGCCGGTGGCACTGGCGCCGCCGGACGGGCGGGCGGAGAGCCTGCGCTCGCAGCTGGTCGCGCTGCCGGACGGGCGGGTGCTGGTGTGTCGGCACGACGGCGACCGGCACGCACTGGTGGTGCTGTCCGCCGAGGGGCCCGAACTCCCGCTTGCCGCAATGCGGTTGCCGGGTCTGCGGATGCTGGCGATGCCTGGTCCGGCCGGGGCGGCACACGCACCGGTCGCGGTGCTGCTCGGCACCGACCTCCGCCCGGCGACCACGGTGTGGCTGCTGGCGGCGGACGGTTCGGCGCCGCGCGAGGTGGCCGAGCTGCCCGGGCTGCACGGCGGCGGGGTGTGGCTGGACGCGGCCGGGCGGCTGCTGGCACTGGACCGGGTGGCCGACGGAATGGTCAAGACCGTCGTGCTGGATCTCGAACTCGGCACCGTCACACCCCTGTTGGAGCTGGGCGGGAGCAGCAACGACCGGCTGGTGCTGTTCGACCCGGCGACGGGTTTCGGGATGCTGCGCAGCGACGCGCCGGGCGTGGACCGGCTGGGCTGGGCGCTGATCGGTGGCGCCGAGCCGGTGCGCTTCCCCGACTGCCTGCACCGGCCGGGCCGCCTGCTGCGGCCGATCGCGCTCGCCCCGGACGGGCCGGGCACGGAGCCCCGGGTGGTGCTCCAGGTCGATCACGGCGCGGCGTCCTCGCTGGTGCTGTGGCAGCCGGGCAGCGGGCGGCTCGACGGCTTGGCGGTGCCGCCCGGGCGGCTCGGCGCGATCGGGCACTGGTCCCCGGCGGGCCTGCGGATGCCGTACTCGGCGCCGGACCGCCCGACCGCGCTCGCCACCCTGGACGTGGACGCGCTGCTGACCGGCCCTTCGCCGCTCTCCGGCTGGCGGCTGGACGGTTCGGCCGCGCGCGGCGACGGCGGCCGGTGGCAGTCGGCGCGGTGCCTGGAGCTGGCGGGTCCGGCCGGGCCGGTCGAGGCGGTGGTGTACGGCGGCGAGCAGTGGCTGTCCGCCCCGCACCTGGTGCTGGCGCTGCACGGCGGCCCGGCGGACGCCTGGCGGCTGGAGTTCGACCCGGCGCTCCAGCGGATGGCCGCACAGGGCCTGACCGTCCTCGCCCCGAACCAGCGCGGTTCGGTGGGCTACGGCGCGGAGTTCGCCATGGCGATCCGTGGCGCGTGGGGCGGCCCCGACCTGGACGACGTCCTGGCGCTGCTGGCGGGCGTGGCCGGGCAGCGGGCCGCGCTGGGCCTGGAACCGCCGGCCCTGTTCGGCGTCAGCTACGGCGCGTTCCTGGCGCTGCTGGCAGCGGCGCACGCCCCTGCGGGGACGGTGTCGCGGTGCGCGGTGGTGGCGCCGTTCCTGTCCGGCGCCCGCCTGCTCGCGGAGTCCTCGGCCCCCGTACGGGCGCTCACCACCCGGCTCGGCGGCGACCGGCCGATCGACGACGCCCGGGGCCCGCGCGACGTCCTGCACCTCGCACATCGGCTGCGCACCCCACTGCTGCTGGTGCACGGGGACCGCGACGAGGTGGTGCCGGTCGGTCAGTCCCGGCTGCTGCGGCACGAGTTGCTGCGCCTCGGCCGGACCGAGGGCGCCGACTTCCGCTACGTCGAGGCGGCGGGCGCGGGGCACGAGCTGCTCGCCGAGGAGGGTGCGGCCGTGCTGCACGAGCTGCTCGCGGGGTTCCTGCGCACCGGCAGACCCGCCTGACCTTTGCCTTCTTCAGAAGACTTCCCGCCGCGCGCGGGAGCCCGCCGGCCTGCCCGGCTGCGGCCCGGAGCGCAATCGGCGGGGCCGGAACCTGCAACGGGAAACCGCTTTCCGTTTGCAGTCCTCGGACACGCCCGTGCCCGAGGGAACCCATAGGGGAGGAAACACCATGGAGAACATCACCGCGTTCGAGACCGACCTCGCGGCCCTGCAGGAGCTGCCGGAGCTGGAGTCGGTCGAGCTGAGCGGCCACGGCGCCGGGTGCCAGTTCACCTGCCTGCTGCTGACCTGCCTGGTCTTCACCATCAGCTGACGTCGGGACGCCCGGCCGGGGTCGTGTCCGCCCTCCTTCGCGGGGGCGGGCACGGCCCCACCCGTCCGGTTCCCCTGCACCTGCCCGGAGTTGACTCGCGCGAGGCCGGCGGCCGGTCGCGCCGACGGTGTCGGTACCGCTGGAGGCGGCGACGGCACCGGCCCCGCCCGGGTCGGCAGGTGTGGTCCCGGCCACCGCGGTGGCGGGACGTCCGGGGGCCGGGCGATCGCCGGACCGGCAGCCCCGCTGGTGCTCGGTGCGGCCGCGCCGACACTGGTCCGGGGCGGCCGGTCCGGCGAAGCTGTTGCGCGAACTACCGTACGCGTCACGGCCATTGGCGTCGGCGGGGCGCGACGCACTCGACCGCCCGGCCACGGCGGGCACCCCGGGCCACATCGCATCCGCATCGCATCCGCATCGGAGAACCTCGGCACCGCCCCGGTCACGGTGCTGTGCATGCGTGGCAGCCCGCGACCTCGCGTCCGGGGGGGGCGCGCGCTCGGCAGTGCAGGGCGGGCGGGTGCCCGGACAGGACAAGACGCACCGCGATGCCGAACTGACAGACGCGGCACCGAAGATGGGATCCGACCGGGTGCGGAAGCGGCGCGGGGGCCCGGAGGGCGGGTCGTGGCGGTCGGCGGTGGTGCGGATCACGGGGCGCGACGCGCAGGGATTTGGGTAGGCTCCGGTTCGATTCGGCCGTTATCGTGGCCCCCGCGCGGGCCGACCACGAGGACGGCCTGTTTCCTGCTGTCCGGGTCCCGGGCACACCGGAGCGCTGCGGCGCACCGGTGCACCTTTCCGCAGAGACCGCTCATTCGCACGGAGAAAACTGACCAGATGTCCGAGTCCATCGACGACACCACCGAGCACGACCACCGCGCGCCCGGCGCCGACGAGACCGCCGACGGCGTAACTCACGGCCGGCACCGGGGCACCACCGCCAGCGACGACAGCGCCGACGCGGACCCGCACGGCCGCCACCGCCGCTGACGTTCTGGCCGCCGCGGGCCCGACGGCCCGCCGCACGACCACATCGCACCGCCGACGCCCCCGGCCCGTCACCGTCCTGACGAGCCGGGGGCGTCGGCCGTTCTCCCCCGACGCGAACCGTCAGACCGTCAGACCGTCAGACCGTGAGCACGGTCCGCAGGGCCTCGCCGCTGTGCATCTGCCGGATCGCCTCGTTGACCTCGGTGAGCGGCAGGCGGTGGGTGATCATTCCGGCCAGGTCGAGCCGGCCGGCCCGCCACAGGTCGATCGCCCGGTCCGCGGTGCGGCGGACGTCGCCGCCGCCGTACATGGACGGCAGCAGGCGCTTCTCGTTGAAGAACAGTTCGCCCAGGCTGAAGGAGACCCGGTCGTCCGCCGCGCCGGCGCCGATCACCACCACCGCGCCGCCGCGCCGGGCGGCGTCGTATCCGGCCCGAACGGTCTCGGAGCGGCCGACCGCCTCGAAGACGTGGTCGAAGCCTCCGCCGGGGACGCCGCGGGCGGCGGACTTGAGGTCCTCGGGGGCGATCGCCTCGGTGGCGCCGAAAGCGAGTGCCCGCTCGCGGCGGGAGGCCACCGGGTCGACCACGGTGATCCGGGCCGCGCCGCAGATCCGGGCGCCCTGGACGGCGGCGATGCCGACGCCGCCCGCGCCGATCACGGCGACGGCCGAACCGGGCTCCACCTCGGCGGTGTTGATGGCGGCGCCGAGTCCGGTGGTGACGCCGCAGCCGATCAGCGCGGCCAAATCGTACGGCAGGTCGGCGGGCACCGGCAGCAGGGCGTCCGCCGTGACCACCAGTTCCTCGGCGAAGCTGCCGGTGCTGTAGAAGCCGTACGCGTCGGTGTCGCCGCCGATCCGGAACGTCGGGGTGGAGAGCCGGCGGAGCGAGGCCACGCACAGGTGGCTCCGGCCGCCTCGGCAGGCGGGGCAGCTGCCGCAGGGCGGCATCCAGCACAGCACCACCCGGTCGCCGGCCGCGAGTCCGGTCACGCCCTCGCCGACCTCGACCACCTCGCCGGCGCCCTCGTGGCCCGGCACGAACGGCGCGGGCTGCGGCAGGACGCCGGACATCGCGGACAGGTCGGAGTGGCAGAGGCTGGCGGCGTGCAGCCGGACCCGGACCTTTCCGGGTCCGAAGCCGACCGCTTCGACGTCGTCGCGGACGTCCAGGGTGTCCTGTCCGGTCCTGTGCAGGATCGCTGCGCGCACGGGGGCTGCTCCCGATGGTGAGGGTCACCGCGCGGCGGGCGACGACCCGTCGGCGGCGAAGGGCGGGCAAGGGGGTGGAACACGTTCCACTGCGGGCCGCCCTCTGTATAGCGCATCGAGCTCACCGCCCGGCAGCCCACCCACGGCCACCGGCCGGCCCGCGAACGGACGTTCCTACCATCCAGTAGGGTCCTGGTCAGTCCCCCACCAGCCCGGCAGGAGCGCCCGATGACCGACCTCGACCCCGCCGCCCCGGCCACGCCCGAGCCGCAGGTGCTCGCCGCGTTCCGGGCCGCCACCGGCTTCATGCCCGAGGACGAGGGCCTGGCGCTGTACGCCGCCGCGCTGGACGCCGCCGGGCGAACCGGGCTGCCGGTGCTGGAGATCGGCACCTACTGCGGACGCTCGGCGATCCTGCTGGCCGACGCCGCCCGCCGCACCGGCACGGTCGCCCTCACCGTCGACCACCACCGCGGGTCCGAGGAGCAGCAGCCCGGCTGGGAGTACCACGACCCGACGCTGGTCGACCCGGAGGTCGGCCTGATGGACACCCTGCCGCGCTTCCGCCGCACCCTGCACGCGGCGGGCCTCGAACCGCACGTGGTGGCGCTGGTCGGCCGCTCCCCGCAGATCGCGGCGGTGTGGCAGGGCCGGCTGTCGCTGGTGTTCATCGACGGCGGGCACACCGACGAGCACGCCACCGGCGACTACCTGGGCTGGGTCCCGCACCTGGCCGAGGACGGCCTGCTGGTGGTGCACGACGTGTTCCCCGACCCGGCGGACGGCGGCCAGGCCCCGTACCGGGTGTACCTGCGGGCGCTGGACGAGGGCTTCGAGGAGGTGTCGGTGACGGGCTCGCTGCGGGTGCTGCGCCGCACCGCCGCCCCCGCCGCGTCCTGACCGGGTCGCCACTGCCGTCGGCAACTTTCCGGCCGTGACCGGGAACGATCACGGCCTCCGCGGCGTCGTCCTCACCACGACGCGTTGTGGGACCGCCGTGACCCGCCCCGCCGACGGCCGGTACGGTGTCGGGGCGGCGGACGACGGACGGCCGGTGCGGGGCACGGGTCGCTGCGGCGGGAAGCCATCGGCGGGCCAGTATGCGGGGGCGAGGACACGGCATGACGGAGCAGGGCAGGGCCGCGCGAGCGGTGTGGGACCCGACCGCGAACAACGGCGCGGGCGGCTGGGTCCGTCGGCCGATGGCGGCGGACCCGGCGGCCGCGGGTCCGCCCACCACGGCGATCCCGCTTCCGAAGTTCACGGACGGCCCCGTCACGCCCGCCGCCCCGGTCACCCCGGTCGCTCCGGTCGTCCCCCAGCCGCCGCAGCCCGACGCGCCGCGCACCGCCGCGGTCCCCGGCCCGGCGACGCCGCCGCCCGGCACCCAGCAGCCGGCCGCCCCTGCGCCGCCGAGCGCGCAGCAGCCCCCGGTGGCCCAGCAGCCGCCCGCCGCCCAGCAGCCGCCCGCCGCCCCGCAGGCTCCGCAGGACGGGCAGCAGACCTTCGGCGGGCAGCAGCAGTTCGACCAACCACCGTTCCCCCAGCAGCAGTTCGGCACCCCGCAGCCCCCGCAGCCCGGCCCGCAGGGCCAGACCTTCGGCGGGCAGCAGACCTTCGGCGGCCAGCCCGGCTTCGGTGAACAGCCCGGCTTCGGTGGGCAACAGAGCTTCGGCGGCCAGCAGTTCCCGTCCCAGCCGCCGCAGGGCCAGACCTTCGGCGGCCAGCAGCAGTTCGGGCAGCAGCAGTTCGACCAGCCCCCGCCGGGCCCGCAGCCCTCGTTCGGCGGGCAGCAGCAGTTCGGCACCCCGCAGCCCTCGTTCGGTGGGCAGCAGACCTTCGGCGGTCAGCCGGGCTTCGGCGGGCAGCAGCAGTTCGCGAACGGCCCGGGCGGGTACGGCGGTCAGGAGCCCGAGTTCGACTACGAGGACGACCCGCGGAGTCGGCGCACCCCGGTGCTGATCGGCGCGGCAGTGGCGCTGGTGCTGGTGATCGGCGTCGGTGTGGTGTGGGCGGTGAAGAACAGCGACAGCGGCACCTCGTCCCAGTCGAAGGGCGGCAACTCCGCCCCGGCCGCGGATCCGTCGCAGGGCGGCACGGGCGGCGGTGCCTCGCCGTCGGCCTCCGCGTCGAGCAGCGCCGGCCCGTCCCCGTCGGCCTCGGCCTCCGCCTCGGCCGGTCCGGACGCGGCGGCGGAGGCGAAGGCGCTGGACGCGCTGCTGACGAAGGGCGAGAACGCGAAGGCACCGATCGGCAACGCGGTGGCGAAGGTGCGCAGCTGCCCGCCGAAGGCGGAGATCGACAACGCCGCGAAGGTGTTCGACACGGGTGCCCAGCAGCGTGACCAACTGCTCGCCGAGCTCGCCCAGTTGCACACCGACAACCTGCCGGGCGGAGCCGAGGCGGCGGCGAAGCTGAAGGACGCCTGGCAGGCGTCCGGGGACATCGACCGGGCGTACGCGGCGTGGGCGCGCACCGTCTCCAGCCAGGGGTGCGCCAACAACACCGTGCCCAGCACGGCCGATCTGAGCCGCGCCAACGACCTCAACCCGCAGGCCACCCAGTCCAAGAAGGATTTCGTGGCGAAGTGGAAGCCGATCGCCGACACCTACGGTCTGACGGCGCGTACCTGGGACAGGATCTGAGGAACCATTGACCGGCCGCACCACCCCGCCCCCCGTCGAACCCGACCCGTTCTCCGACAGCTCCGAACCGCGCCCCGCGCGCTGGCGGCCGGCCGTGAAGCTGGCGAGCGTGGTGCTGCCGGTGTGTCTGATCGGCTGGCTGGGCTGGCAGGCGGTCGCGAACAGCTCGCGGGACGTCAGCGCGCACCCGACGTCCTCGCCGCACTTCGCGGAGGGTGACCGGGTGGACGGGGGCGCTCCGACGGGCTCCCCCGCCCCGGACGGCAGTGCGTCCACGGGCCCGGCCGCGCCGTCCTCGCCGTCCGCCGGTGCCCCGGACGCCGGGAAGGGCCCGCTGGCCGGGAAGACGGTGCTGCTCGACCCGGGCCACAACACCGCCAACGGCAAGCACACCACCGAGATCAACCGCCAGGTGGACATCGGCAACGGCCACAAGGAGTGCGACACCACCGGCACGTCCACCAACGCGGGCTACTCGGAGGCCGAGTTCACCCTGGACGTGGTGCACCGGGCCCGGCAGATCCTCCAGGACCGCGGCGCCACCGTGGTGCTCACCCAGGACGGTGACCGTCCGTGGGGTCCGTGCATCGACGAGCGGGCCCGGATCGGCAACGAGGCCAAGGCGGACGCCGCGGTCTCGGTCCACGCGGACGGCGCGCCGGCGTCCGGCAGCGGCTTCCACGTGATCATGCCCGCCAAGGTGGTGGCCGGCCCGGCCGACACCGCCGCGGTCGTCGATCCCTCGCACCGGCTGGGCGTGCTGCTGCGCGACACGTTCAAGGCCGGCACCGGGGAGCCGACGGCGAGCTACATCGGCCAGCAGGGCCTGGACACCCGCGGCGACCTGGGCGGACTCAACCTGTCGAAGGTCCCGAAGGTGTTCATCGAGTGTGGCAACATGCGCAACACCGGCGACGCGAAGCGGATGTCCGACCCGGAGTGGCGCCAGCGCGCCGCCCAGGCCGTCGCCGACGCTCTGACCAGCTATCTCACGGGGTGAGCCGCCGAACAGACCCACCGCTTCAACCCTGTCCTGTCCCCGTGCCGAGCGCCCTGCCGAGCTGTCCGGTTCGTGCCGGATCCGGAGGGCACTGTGCACACGGCGTCGCCTTGGCCCTAGGCTTTTGCCCCGTTGTACCGCTCCGGTACCACGGGGGCTCGGTCACCGCCCGCCGACCACGACTACACCAATGAGGGGAACGTCAGTGAATCTGCGCGCTCTCACCAGGGGAGACGCCGCCGTCGCCGGTGCGGCGGTACTGCTCCTGATTTCGTCCTTCCTGCCTTTCGTGACGATCGACTGCTCCGGCAAGCTCTGCCCGGACGTGTCCCGGAACGGCTGGTCCTCGGACCTGTTCCCGGTGCTGCCCTCGGTCGTGCTGACCGGCGTGATCGGCGCGGTGCTGATCCTGCTGTTCCGGCTCCAGAAGGAGGCCTGGGGCACCAAGCAGGTCGCCGGCCTGCGGCTGGACCAGTGGGGCACGGCGCTGGCCGTGGTCTCGTTCTGGGGCTGCCTGTGGACGATGTTCGGCGTCCCGAAGGGCTTCACCAACGGTGCGGGCGCCTACCTGTCGCTGTTCTCCACCCTGGTGCTGGCGGCCGCGGTGATCGCCGGTCCGCTGGTCCCGGCCCTCCAGGGCCCGCTGATGTCCGCCGCCGCGCCGGCCCAGACCGTGCCGCAGCCGTTCCCGCCGTACGGCGGCCAGCCCGGCGCCCCCGGCCAGGTCGGCCAGCCCGGTCAGCCCGGCGCGTACGGCTACCCGGGCGCGCAGCAGCAGCCGTTCCCCGGCCAGCCGCAGCCGCAGGCCGAGCAGCCGGTTCCGGCTCCCGCCCAGCAGTTCGGCGGCCAGCCGGCCGGCGGGTACGGCTACCCGGCGCCCGCACAGGCGGCCGCCCCGGCCCCGCAGCCGGCCTCGCAGCAGCCCACGGCGGTCCAGCCGGCCATCCAGGACCACGTTCCGCCGCAGGCCGCCGCCGCCCCGTTCGCCCCGTTCTGGTTCGCCGTCCCGGCGGTCCGTCAGCTGGGCAACAAGGACAACCCGGCGGCCCCGCCGGTCGGCGAGCTGGTCCCCGGTACCTGGTACCTGGCGGTCGACCAGCGCGGCGCGGCGCTCGTCGCCCAGCTGCCCGACGGCACCCACGGCGTCCTGAACGACACCGCGGGCATCCAGCGGGGCTGACGCCCGCTCAGCGGGGGCGTGCGCGGGAACGTGCACAACCCCTTGCACACCAAAAGGTCCGCCCGAGGAGGGAACTCCCCTCCCCGGGCGGACCTTTGGGTTTGTCGGATCAACAGCAGTCGCCGACGACCAGCCCCGGCGGCAGGTGCTCCCCGCCGAACACGCTGACCGTCGCGTGGTCGCCGCCGAGGGCCGCGACGGCGAGCAGCAGCGCGCCGGCGGTCCAGGTGGTGCGTTCCTCGGGCCAGATCGCGTCGTCCTCGAAGACGTAGCCGGTCCAGTAGGAGCCGTCCCGGTGGCGCAGGTGCTGGATCCAGCGGAGGATCTCGACGGCGCGGTCGGACTGTCCGGCGGCCCACAGCGCGAGCGCGAGTTCGGCGCTCTCGCCGCCGGTGACCCAGGGCCGGTCGCTGACGCAGCGGACGCCGAGGCCGGGGACGACGAACCGGTCCCAGTCGGCGGCGAGGCGGGCCGTCGCGTCCTCGCCGCGCAGCGCGGTGCCGAGGACGGGGTAGTACCAGTCCATCGAGTAGCGGTCCTTGTCGAGGAACCGCTCGGGGTGGCGGGCGATGGCGTGCTGGAGGCGGCCGGCGGCGAGTTCCCAGTCGGGCTGGGGCCGGTCGAGGTGGTCGGCGACGGCGAGTCCGCAGCGCAGCGCGTGCAGGATCGAGCAGGAGCCGGTGAGCAGCGCGTCGGTGGCGGCGGTGCCGTCCTCGTCCTGCCGCCAGGCGATCGCCCCGCCGGGAAGGCTGAGCCGGACGGTGTGGTCGAGGGCGCGGCTGACGGCGGGCCAGATGCGTTCCAGGAAGCGGTCGTCGCCGGTGGACAGGTGGTGGTGCCAGGCGCCGACGGCGATGTACGCGCAGAAGTTGGTCTCGCGGGCGCGGTCGGTGGCGGTGCCGTCGGCGATGCCGTCCTGCCCGTAGGCGTAGGCGGCGTACCAGGACCCGTCGGGGTTCTGCCGGTCGGCGAGCCACTGGTAGGCGGCTTCGGCGGCGGCGTGTTCGCCGGCGGTGTCGAGGGCCATCGCGGCCTCGGTGTGGTCCCAGGGGTCGAGGTGGCCGCCGTGGAACCAGGGGATCGCGCCGTCGCTCTGCTGCTGGGCGAGGATCGAGCGCACCGTGTCGGCGGCCTGGGCGGCGTCGAGGACGCCCTCCAGCAGCAGGGCCGCGGGGACGGCGGCCGTCACGCGCCGGTCCGGGGCTGGTGCGGCTTGCTGGCGTAGACGACGAAGGATTTGCCGAGCACCGGGTTGAGGGCCTTCTCGGCGGCCTTGGTGAGGGTGGAGATGACGGGGGTGCCGACGATGTCCCAGACCAGCAGCTGGTGGTAGGCGCGCACCGGCAGGGCCTTGTCGTTGTTGACGCCCATGGCGCACTTGATCCACCAGTACGGGGAGTGCAGGGCGTGCGCGTGGTGGTTGCCGTAGGGCTCCAGGCCGGCCTCGCGGACCTTCTCGATCAGTTCGTCGCCCTTGTAGATGCGGATGTGCCCGCCCTCGACCTCGTGGTACTCGTCGGACAGCGCCCAGCAGATCTTCTCCGGCAGGTAGCGGGGCACGGTGACGGCGAGCAGTCCGCCGGGCTTGAGGACGCGGACCATCTCGGCGAGCACGCCCTTGTCGTCGGGGATGTGCTCCATCACCTCGGAGATGATGATCCGGTCGAAGGTGTCGTCGTCGAACGGCAGGTTCAGCGCGTCGCCCTCCATGGCGGTGGCGCTGGCCCCTTCGGGTGCCTCGCCGGCCTGTTCCATGGCGGCGAACCACTTGCGGACCTCGGCGATCTCCTCGCCGTTCTGGTCCAGGGCGACCACGTTGGCGCCGCGCCGGTAGCACTCGAACGCGTGCCGGCCGCCGCCGCAGCCCAGGTCGAGCACCCGGTCTCCTGGGGCGAGCGGGAAGCGGGAGAAGTCGACGGTCAGCACTGCGGGGCTCCCATTCACGAGGGGTGGTACGGGTGTTGACGGCCTGGCGGATTTCTGGCGGGGTTTTCGGTCAGCCGACGTAGCGCCAGCCGGGCCCGGAGCGGGCGGCGGCGCCCGCACCGGTGGCGATGGCGGCCCGGTAGCGGTCGGCGGTGAGTTCGGCGGCCCGGGCCCAGGTGAACCGTTCCAGCACGCGGGCCCGTCCGGCCTCGCCGAGCCGGGCGCGCAGCGCGGGGTCGTCGAGCAGCCGGCCCAGCGCGGCGGCGAGCGCCCCGGCGTCGCCGGGCGGGACGGCCAGGCAGGTCTCGCCGTCGGGTCCGGCGACCTCGGGGATGGCGCCGCCGGTGGTGGCGACCAGCGGGGTGGCGGTGGCCATCGCCTCGGCGGCGGGCAGCGAGAAGCCCTCGTACAGCGACGGGACGCAGGCGGCCTCGGCGGAGCGGTACAGGTCGACGAGTTCGGCGTCGGTCAGGCCGGTGCGGAACTCGATGTGCTCCTCCAGGCCGAACCTGCGCACCGCCTCGGCGACCGGGCCGTCGTCCTTCTGCGGCTTGCCGACCACCACCAGGTGGGCCTCGCGTTCGGTGCGGACCTTGGCCAGCGCCTCGACCAGGTGCACCAGGCCCTTCAGCGGGACGTCGGCGCTGGAGGTGGTGACGATCCGGCCCGGCACCCGGGCTATGTCGCCGGACGGCGACCACAGCCGGGTGTCGGCGCCGATCGGGACGACCGAGATGGCGTGCGGGGCGGCGCCGAGGTGCTCGGCGATCTCGCCGCGGGAGCTCTCCGAGACGGTGATGACGTGCTCCAGCCGCCGCGCCACCCGCTGCTGCATCCGGGTGAAGGCGTACCAGCGGCGCTTGCCGAGCCGCTCCAGCCGGCCGGTGGCCGCGTCGATCTCCAACTGCCGGTCCACGGTGACCGGGTGATGGACCGTCGTGACCAGCGGGAAGCCGTGCCGGGCCAGGCCGAGCAGGCCGTAGCCGAGGGTCTGGTTGTCGTGCACCACGTCGTAGCGGCCCTTGTGCCGGGCCAGGTACTGGCGGGCGCGCAGCGAGAAGGTCAGCGGTTCGGGGAAGCCGCCGGTGCGCATCACCGCGAACTCCAGCAGGTCCACCGGGCCGCGGAACTCGCCGGCGGCGGGGGTGCGGAACGGGTCCTCGGCGCGGTACAGGTCGAGGCTGGGCAGTTCGACCAGCCGCACCGAGCCGGGGCCCTCGACCTCGTCGAGCACCGGGTACGGCTGGGCACCGATCACGTCGACGTGGTGGCCGAGCCGGGCGAGCTCCCGGGACAGGTGGCGCACGTACACGCCCTGGCCGCCGCAGAACGGGTCGCCGCGGTACGACAGCAGGGCGATCCGCAGCGACGGCGGCGGCAACGCGGTCATCCGGGGGCCCCTCTTCCCTACTCACCGGGACCGGCGACGGACGTGGCCGCCGACCGGTAAAGTAGATCACGTTTCACAGTGGTGCAGGCTCGCCGTCGGGGAAAGCGGACAACGAGAGACCTCGAAGATTACCGGGCCGTAGCTTGCCGTCAGGAGCCCCGGCAGGTGATTCACGCCACGCTGCGCAACCACCTGGCGCCACCCCGTCCTTCGATCCTCCGCCCCGGGAGTGAACGTGACCGCGAACGCCACCACCGACGGGACGCTGACGCCGCGCCAGGCCGAACGCCGCCGGGGCATCCTGCGGGCCGCCACCGCGCTGGCCGCCCGCGGCGGCTTCGAGGCGGTGCAGATGCGCGAGGTGGCGGAGAGCGCACAGGTCGCCCTGGGCACCCTGTACCGCTACTTCCCGTCCAAGGTGCACCTGCTGGTGGCGGTGATGCGCGAGCAGTTGGAGCGGCTGCACGACCAGGTGAGAAGGCGTCCGCCGACCGGCGCGGACCCGGCGGCCCGGGTCGCCGAGGCGCTCACCCAGGCCTTCCACGCACTCCAGCGCGAGCCCCGGCTGGCGGAGGCGATGGTGCGGGCACTGTCCTTCGCCGACCGCTCGGTGGGCAACGAGGTGGACGAGGTCGCCCAGGTCACCTCGGCGATCGTGCTGGAGGCCGCCCGCCTCCCCGACCCGCCGACCGCCGGCCAGCAGGCGGCGCTGCGGGTGATCGCCCACACCTGGCACGCCACCCTGCTGGCCTGGCTGTCGGGGCGCGCCTCGCTGGCCGAGGTCCGGGCCGACCTGCACACCGCCGCCCGGCTGCTCACGCTCGCCACGCCGGTCGCGGACGAGGACGAACTGCAACCGGTTCCACCACCTGCGAGGGGTGCCGCGCCGGTCGGCGGCTAAAGTCTTGGGGGCGCGGGACGGCCCCCACCGGACCGCCGAACAACTGCATCCGCCTCCGAGGCCGGGGGAAGCCGGTGCGATTCCGGCGCTGACCCGCAACCGTGAGCCGCGCCGCCCGTCGGCGCGACGCAGTCGGACTGCCCGGCCGGAGACGAGCGGCCCTCCTCCGTCGTGGGTCTACGGGCGGCCCGTGCGCACGGGTCCGCTGCGACCGCTCCCGAAAGGCTTTCTCCCATGCTGACCGCTGCCCGCCTGGGCGCCGCCGCACTGGCCGGCGCCCTGCTCGCCGGCGCCGCCGCCGTGCCCGCGCTCGCCGACCCCGATCCCGCCTCCGCCTCCCCCTCTGCCTCTTCCGAGGCGTCCGGCTCCGGCTCCCCGTCCGCATCGGCCTCCGGTTCGGCGTCCGGTTCGGCGTCGGGGTCCCCGTCCGGCTCGCCCACGGCGGCGTCCGGGGTGCCCGCCGGGCTGTACGGCAAGGGCGACCCGCAGTACGACGGCGTGTGGCGGCAGTCGCTGGCGCTGATCGCCCTGCACCAGGAGAAGGTCGAACCCGCCGAGGCCGCCGTGACCTGGCTGCTCGGCCAGCAGTGCGAGGACGGCGGCTGGCCGTCCTACCGGGCGGAGGGCGCGGCCTGCGTCCCCGCCACCGAGGACTCCAACGCCACCTCGATGGCCATCCAGGCGCTCACCGCACTCGGCGGCCACCAGCAGCAGGTCACCCGCGGCACCGACTGGCTGCGCGCCAAGCAGACCGTGGACGGCACCTGGGCGTACAACCCGGGCACGCCCGGCGACGCCAACTCCACCGCGCTGGTGGTGAACGCGCTGCTGGCCGCCGGCCTCGACCCGGCCACCACGGCCACCCCGGGCGGGCAGTCCGCCTACCAGGGCCTGGCCTCCTTCCAGCAGGGCTGCTGGACCCCCGCCGAGCAGCGCGGCGCGTTCATCTACCAGCCGGTCACGGGCTCCCCGGCCGCGCCCAACACGCTCGCCTCCGCGCAGGCGCTGCTGGCCTCCGCCGGCGGACACCTGCCGGTCACCACCGCCGACCGCAAGGGCGCCGCGCCGAAGGCCCTGGCCTGCCCGGACACCCCGGGCGACGGCCCGGTCACGCACGCCGACTCCGCCGAGGCGGACGCCGCCTGGCTGACCGGCAAGCTCGCCGCCAACGGGCAGCGCCTGCTGCTGGACACCCCCGGCGCGGCCGCCACCGCCGACTACAACTCCACCGCCTGGTCGGTGCTCGGCCTGGTCGCCTCCGGCCACTTCACCGAGGCCGCCAGCGCCGCCGACTGGCTGGCCGGCAACGGCTACGCCTGGGCCGCGCAGAGCAAGAGCGGCACCGACCCGGCGGCCACCGCCACCCTGGTGCTCACCGCCCGCGCCGCCAAGCTCGACCCGTACAACTTCGGCGGCGCCAACCTGGTGCAGCTGCTGGTCGACTCCGGCCCCAAGCCGAAGGTCGGTCCGAGTGCCGGCGACCCGCAGGCCACCCGCGCGCCCGGCTCGGCGATCACCGAGCCCGACGAGAACAGCGGCTTCTCGGCCGGCTGGCTGATCGCCGTCGGCCTGCTGGTCGGCATCGGCGCGGGTATCCTGCTCAGCCTCAACCGCCGCCGCCACACCCCTGCCGGGGGCTCCGCGACCGCGACCGCGACCGCTCCGACCGGCGACGGCGCGTCGTCCGGCGACGGCGCGTCGTCCGGCGACGGCGCGTCGGACGGGAAGTCGTCGGACCAGAGGCCGTCCGGTGACAGCGCCTCGGGCGAGAAGCTTTCAGGCGAGCAGCCGTCGGGTGAGCAGCCGGAGCAGGGCCGGTGATCGGCCGGGTGCGCCGAACTCCCATACCCGCCGGGGCCGTTGTCGCCCTGCTCGGGGTGCTGGTGGCGCTGCTCGGGCCGGGCGCCGGGTCCGCGCAGGCGGCGGACTACCGGTACTGGTCGTTCTGGAAGGGCGGCGCGGACGGCTGGGCGTTCCAGCAGGTCGGGCCGACCGGGAACGTGCCCGCGGACGGCGCGGTGGACGGCTGGCGGTTCGTGCTCAGCCCGGACGGCGGCCAGGACGCACCCCGGCCGTCGCTGCCCGCCGACTTCTCCGCGATCTGTGCGAACACCGCGCCCAGCGGTGGCCACAAGCGGGTCGCCGTGGTGCTCGACTTCGGCACCGCGAAGGACGCCCCGAACGGTGAACAGCCCGCCGAGGCACGCTCGGTGTGCGCCTCGGTGCCGAGCGCCGCGAACTCGGCGGAGGTGCTGGCCGCGGTGGCCGCGCCGCTGCGCTACGACTCCGGCGGGCTGCTGTGCGCGATCGCGGGCTACCCGCGTGCGGGCTGCGGCGAGCAGGTCGCGGCGGGCTCCAACTCCGGTGCCGCATCGGGCGGTTCGGCCGACAAGGGCGACGGCGGCCCGGACGTCGGCGTGATCGCCGGGGTCGGTGCGGTGGCCCTGCTGGGCGTCGGCGCGCTCTGGCAGGCCCGTCGCCGCCGCACCCGCTGACCATGTCCGTCCACCGTCTGCGCCGCACCGCTCCGACCGCCTCCGGGTCCGCGAACCCGGGGGCGGTGCACAGCCGTTCGCTGCCCCGGCAGCTGCACCCGGGCGCGTGGTGGCTGTGGTCGCTGGGCCTCGCGGCGGCCGCCAGCCGGACCACCAATCCGCTGCTCCTGCTGCTGATCCTGGCGGTGGCGGGCTTCGTGGTGGCGGCCCGGCGCGGCGAAGCGCCGTGGGCCCGCTCGTACGCGGCGTTCCTGCGGCTCGGCCTGCTGGTGCTGGCCGCCCGGTTGGTGTTCGCGATCGTGCTCGGCTCGCCCGTCGGAGGCACCCACGTCCTGTTCACGCTCCCCCAACTCCCGCTCCCTGCTTGGGCGCAGGGCGTCCGGCTGGGTGGTTCGGTGAGCCTGGAGGGCGTGCTGTTCGCGCTGTACGAGGGCCTGCGGCTGGCGGTGCTGCTGGCCTGCGTGGGCGCGGCCAACGCGCTGGCCTCGCCGTCGCGGCTGCTGCGTTCGCTGCCGGGCGCGCTGTACGAGGCGGGCGTGGCGGCCGTGGTGGCGATGACGTTCGCGCCCAACCTGGTCGCGGACGTCCGCCGTCTGCGCGCGGCCCGTCGGCTGCGCGGCCGCACCGACCGGGGTGTGCGGGCGGTGCTGTCGGTCGGACTGCCGGTGCTGGAGGGCGCGTTGGAGCGTTCGGTGGCGCTGGCGGCCGCGATGGACACCCGGGGCTTCGGCCGCACCGCCGACGTGCCGCGCCAACTGGTACGCACCGCAGGCGTGTTGACGCTTGCCGGGCTGCTCGCCGTGTGCAGCGCCAGCTACGGGCTGCTCACCGCGGGCAGCCACGCCTGGGCCCTTCCCGCCCTGCTGGCGGGCGTCGCCGCGTCCGCCGCCGGGCTCGCCCTGGGCAGCCGGCGTTCCGTCAGAACCCGGTACCGGCCCGACCCCTGGGCGCTCCCGGAGTGGCTGACCGCCCTCTCGGGCGCGCTGGTCGCGGCCGCCCTGATCTGGTACGCGGGCCGCTGGCCGGAGGCCCTGACGCCGTCGGTGGTGCCACCGACCGCGCCCCGACTGCCGCTGCTGCCCGCCGCGGCCGTGCTGCTCGGCCTGCTGCCCGCCTTCGTCACCCCCGAACCGCCCCGGAGCAACCGGTGATCACTTTCGAGCAGGTCGGCGTCCGGTACGCCGACGCCGCCGAACCCGCCCTTCGCGGCGTCGACCTGACCATTCCCGAGGGCGAACTGTGCCTGCTGGTCGGCCCGTCCGGCGCCGGCAAGTCCACCCTGCTGGGCACCGTCTCCGGCCTGGTGCCGCACTTCACCGGCGGCGTCCTGGAGGGACGGGTCACCGTCGCCGGCCGCGACACCCGAACCCACCGGCCACGCGACCTCGCCGACGTGGTCGGCACCGTCGGCCAGGACCCGGCCGGGCACTTCGTCACCGACACGGTCGAGGAGGAACTCGCCTACGGCATGGAGTCGTTGGGCCTGCCCCCCGCCGTGATGCGCCGCCGGGTCGAGGAGACCCTCGACCTGCTCGGCCTCGCCGAACTGCGCGGCCGCGCGCTCTCCGCACTCTCCGGCGGCCAGCGCCAGCGGGTGGCGATCGGCTCGGTACTGACCGTCCACCCCAAGGTGCTGGTGCTGGACGAGCCCACCTCGGCGCTCGACCCGGGCGCCGCCGAGGAGGTGCTGGCCGTCCTGCAACGGCTGGTGCACGACCTCGGCACCACCGTCCTGCTCTCCGAACACCGGCTGGAACGCGTCGTCCAGTACGCCGACCAGGTCCTGCTGCTCCCCGGCCCCGGCCAGCCCCCCGTGCTCGGCGACCCCGCCACCCTGATGGCCCGCTCCCCCGTCCGGCCCCCGGTGGTCGACCTCGGGCGGCTGGCCGGCTGGAACCCGCTGCCGCTCACCGTCCGCGACGCCCGGCGGCGCGCGGCGACGCTGCGCGAGCGGCTGCCCGCGCCCGTCGTCGTTCCTCCTGCGGCGCCGTCGGACCCCGCGATCGCCACGGTCTCCCGGCTGGTGGTCTCCCGCGGCCCCGTCCCCGCTCTGCGCGGCGTCGAACTCGCCCTGTTCCCCGGCCAGATCACCGCGCTGATGGGACGCAACGGCGCCGGCAAGTCCACCCTGCTCGGCAGCCTGGTCGGCCTGCACGCCCCCGACTCCGGCACCGTCCGCGTGGACGGCCTCACCCCGCACAAGTCCCGCCCCAAGGACCTGATCCGCTCCGTCGGCCTCGTCCCGCAGGACCCGCGCGACCTGCTGTACGCCGAAACCGTCGCCGAGGAGTGCGCCGCCGCCGACCAGGACGCCGACGCCGAACCCGGAAGCTGCCGAAGCATCCTCGCCACCCTGCTCCCCGGCATCGACGACCAGCGCCACCCCCGCGACCTCTCCGAGGGCCAGCGCCTCACCCTCGCCCTCGCCGTCGTCCTCGCCGCCCGGCCCCCCGTCCTCCTCCTCGACGAACCCACCCGCGGCCTCGACTACGCCGCCAAGGCCCGGCTCGTCGACATCCTGCGCACCCTCGCCACCGACGGCCACGCCGTCCTGCTCGCCACCCACGACGTCGAACTCGCCGCCGAACTCGCCCACCGCACCGCCGTCCTCGCCGAGGGCGAGATCGTCGCCGACGGCCCCACCCCCGAGGTCGTCCTCGCCTCCCCCACCTTCGCCCCGCAGACCGCGAAGATCCTCCCCCCGTACCTCACCGTCCCCGAAGTCGCCCTCGCCCTACGGGACTTGCCATGACGCCGCACCCCCTTCCCGCCACCCGTCCCGTGCCCGGCCCCGTCCCGCCGCATGTGCCTGCCACCCCGGAGTACCCCCGATGAGCGGTCAGCCGTCCCTCGAACTCGCCCGGCCCACCCGACCCGGCCGCACTTCCGCCCACCGACCCGTCCCGCCGCATGTGCCTGCCACCCCGGAGTGCCCCCGATGAGCGGCCAGCCGTCCCTCGAACTCACCCGGCCCGTCCCGCTCGGGCGGCGCTCCGTGCTCGTGCTCGCGCTGGTCTCCGCGATCGGCGTCGCCGCGTTCGGCTGGCCGCTGCTCGCCGCCCGCGACTCCGACCTGGTCGGCCACTCCACCGACGCGCCGTGGCTGTTCGCCCTGCTGCTGCCGCTACTGCTCGCCGTGCTGGTCGCCCAACTCTCCGAGGGCCGCCACGCCACCGGCGCACCCGGCCTGGACGCCAAGGCCGTCGCCATGCTCGGCGTCCTCGCCGCCGCCGGCGCGGCCCTGCGCCCGCTCGGCGCCGGCACCGCCGGACTGGAGCCGATGTTCTTCCTGATGGTGCTCGCCGGACGCGCCCTCGGCCCGGGCTTCGGCTTCGTCCTCGGCGCGCTCTCGATGTTCGCCTCCGGCCTGCTCACCGGCGGCGTCGGACCCTGGCTGCCGTTCCAGATGCTCGCCATGGGCTGGGTCTGCCTCGGCGCCGGACTCCTCCCGGGCGCCGCCCGCCTGCGCGGCCGCGCCGAACTCGTCCTCCTCGCCCTCTACGGCGTCGTCTCCGCCATCGGCTACGGCGTGGTGATGAACCTCCAGGGCTGGCCCTACATCGGCGGCCTGAGCACCTCGATCTCCTTCGTCCCCGGCGACCCCCTCCCCGCCAACCTCACCCGCTTCGCCCTCTACTGCCTCACCACGTCCCTCGGCTGGGACCTCCCCCGCGCCGCCCTCACCGCCGTCCTCTGCCTCACCGTCGGCGGCCCCCTCCTGCGCACCCTGCGCCGCGCCACCCGCCGCGCCGCCTTCCACTGATCGGCCAGCTCCCAGTGCGTCTTCCGCACCTCCGCCGCCGAGACCCCGGCCCGTACGTGACGTCGCGCTCGGTGGCCCACTCCGTCCGCCGGGTGAAGGCGAGTTCGGCCGCCGGTGACCAGCCCCGGAACGACTCCCCCAGGCGAGCTCCGGTGGGCCGGCCCTCCAACCTGCGGCGTACAGACCGGCCTTGACGTTCTGCCGCAGTCCCATGCAGAGGGCCGGCCTCCGCCGAGACCGGCCCTGGTTCCCCGTGTACTTACGCCTTCGGCCCGGCCGACTGCACCACCTCGAACGACCACACCGTCGACCCCGTCGCCGCAGGCTTCGGCCGGTCGCCCCCGCCCTGGTGCGCGGACTTCATCGGGCCCTCCATCCACGCCTGGAACGACTCCTCGTCCCGCCACCGCGTGTACACCAGGTACTGGTCCGTCCCCTCCACCGGCCGCAGCAGCTCGAACCACTCGAACCCGTCCGCACCCTCCACAGCCCCGGCCCGCGAGCCGAACCGCTGCTCCAACACCTCCCGCTGCTCAGCAGGGACAGTCAGCACATTGATCTTCACAACGCTCATGCCGCCATCCTCCCCCACCTCACACCCCCGCACCCGCAGGCCCGCCCAGCTGCCACCTGACCTCTCCGTCCTCCCACTGGTCAGTGGGCGCGAGTCCGGCCGCGGTGGCGACGGCGGCGGACGCCGCGTGCTCGGGGTGGATGTGCGCAACGACTGTGTGCACCGAGAGCTGCCGGAGCCGGGCGACGAGCCCCCGGGCCGCCTCGGCGGCAATGCCGCGCCGTTGCCAGGGCGTTCCCACCACCCAGGCGATCTCCGCGACCGCCCCACAGCCGTCGGTGGTGACCGTCGCCTGGACCGTCCCCACCAGACAGGCCTCGTCACGGAGCCGGATCACCCAGTTGCACCAGGACTCCTCGGGATCGGGCGAGCCGGCCACCCACCGCTCGTAGCGCGCTCGCAGGGCCTGCGCGGTGTCCGGCGCACCGCCGATGAAGGCGTACAGGCCGGGGTCGGTCAGCACGGCGGCCATCTCCTCGGCGTGCTCGACCCGCAGGGGCAGCAGGTCCAGTCGGTCGGTGCGGATCTCTTCGGGCTTGAACTGGCTCACGCTGCCTCCGGGTCGGGTCGTCCGACGAGTATCCGGCGGGCAGCCCGCACCCGGACAACGGGGTCTCAGTGCGGAATCCCCGGCCCCTCCCGGCTCGGGTCGAATCGAGTCGGGAGGGGCGGGCGAACGTCCGGGCTCGGGTGACGAGTCCAGGCTGGTCAGGCCGACTGCGCGGAGGTCTGCTTCATGCCGTCGACGATGGCACGGGACGTGATCGCGTTGGTGAAGATGACCGTGCCGGGCTTGATCAGGCCGCCGCCGGAGGTGCCTTCGACCTGGACGGTGCGTTCGCCGAGGAAGGCGAGCGAGGACTTGTCGAAGATCCACTCGGTGCGCACGCCGGTCTTCTCCTCGAAGCGGGCCACCGCGACCCCGTGGCGGCCGGCGGCGTCGACCGCGTCGTCCACCTTGGTCACGCCCGGGATCTTGGCGGCGGCCTTGTAGAGCGCGGCCGTGAGCTGGGGGGACGGGTAGCTCTCGATGAGCAGGTCGCCGATGGTGGTGAACGCCTCCGCGTCGGGGCCGGGGCCGTGGCCCGCCGTCTCCGCGTAGATCTTCTTCAGCAGGTCGTCGGGGTTGGTGGGCAGGGCGGCCAGGTAGTTGTAGGACGGCGCGTTGAGGGCCGGCGCCTCCGTCGTGTCCAGCGAGATGCCGTCCTTGTTCCGCCGGTCGATCAGCCAACCCTTGTGGCCGTCCACCGACTTCCAGCTCCGCCGGGTGTCCAGTTCCTCGCTGACCGCCGAGTCCTTGCCGTTGACCGACCACACCGAGGTGCCGGCGACCTTCGACTCGATGTAGACGAACTGGCCCGCACGCGCCTGCGGGGCCGTGCTCTCCTGGGCGACCATCGAGATCCGGTCGAGCAGCTGCACGGCTCCCTTCGGGTCGGCGGGGCGGATGTCGGTGGTCAGGACGGGTGCGGTGCCGGGGGCGATGGCCTCGACCGGGTCGCTGCCCCGGCTCAGGCCGGCACCGACCACGACGGCGCCGGCCAGGACGGACGCCGCCACCGGCAGCAGGACCACGCGGCGCAGGAACGGGTTGCGCCGCCGGGGGGCGCGGACGGGGGTGGCGTTGGCGAGGTCTTCGTGGATCTGGGCCATCAGGCGCTCCTTGTGGAACTGGTGGCGACCCGACGGCAGATCCCGCTCCACGGTCGGTAGGAGGCCATCGGCCTCCGTCCGATCAGCCGGGAGCGGCTGGGAGGGGCTGGCGTTCATCGGTTTCCTTCCGGTACGGGCCGGACCGCTGTCGCGCGGTCCCCATTCATCTGTCGAGGACGGCGGGCGGGTTCCCGTTTTCCCGCCGCCAGTTCCGCATGGGCGAGCTTGCGCAGCTTGGTGCGGGCGCGGGACAGCCGGGAACGCACGGTCCCGACCGGAATGCCCAGGGCCTCGGCCGCCTCGGTGTACTCCAACCCCTCCCACAGGCACATCACCAGGACCTCGCGCTCAGCCCGGCGCAACGTGCCCATCGCGGCCATCGTCGCGGCGATCCGCCGCCGGTCGTCCACCTGCCCGGCCACCTCCTCGGCGTGGTCGGGTGTCTCCACCACCGAAGGCCCCGTCGCAGCGAGCGCCGCGGCCGCCGCCCGGTAACGCCGGTTGCTACGACAGTGGTTGCGGGCGAGGTTCGTCGCGATGCCCAGCAACCACGGCCGCAACGACCCGCCCTCGGCCCCCACCTTGCCGCGCAACCGCCAGGCCTCCATGAACGTCGCCGACATGACGTCCTCGGCGACCGACCAGTCCGCGGTCAGCCGGAACGCATGGTTGTAGACGGTCCGCGCATACCGGTCGAACAACTCCCCGAACACACCCGGGTCCCCGGCCCGCACCCGGGTTCGCATATCTGTGATCACCCCTATCCTCTGTCCGGCGCCCGCCCTCGAGTTCCCGTGACCCACATCACGCCCGCCCCTCCGGACGAATATTCGCGAATCAGCGCCCCGCCGCGCCTGGTGCGCGGGCATTCTGACGCCGACCGCCAACAGGAGGGAACAGGGAGACATGACCCGTCGACTGCGCTACATCGGCAGCAACTCCGGAAGCGACGGCTGCCCGACGCTGTATGAGGACGAGGAGACCGCGCAGGTGATCGTGCAGGGCGACCTGGTCACGGACCCGGCGGAGGTGGCCCAGTTCCGCAACATCAAGCCCGGCGAGGGGTTTGTGACGGTGCCTCGTGTCCTGCTCGCGGACTTCGCGCCGCGTGCCACCGAGCGCGAGCCGGTGCTGATCAGCTACGACGAGTTCGAGTCGATGTTCCACACCTTCCAGCACACGGCCTTCCGGCTGGAGACCCGCCGCCAGTACCGCTCCGACGAGGAGACCGAGACCTACCGCCGGTTCGTGGCCGGCGAGGACCCCGCCTGGGACATGAACAACGACTGGGCCCGCAACCGCCGTGTGCAGTCCGCGCAGGGCAAGCGGTTCGAGCGAGTGCGGATCATGGACAACCCGCCGACCCTCGGCCAGCGTTACCTGCTCGACAACGCCGAACAGATCGGCACCGTGGGCGAGGACGTCCGCTACCTGTGGCGAGAGGACGCGGATCGCCTGGGTCTCCCGCTGGAAGACGCCTGGGTGTTCGACTCCCGGGTGATCGCCCTGCTGCACTTCGACGCCGACGACGTGCTGACCGACATCGAGGTGATCACCGACCCGGTCCGGGTCAACCGGGCCTGCCAGGAGCGGGACGCCGCCTGGCACTTCGCCGTACCGCACCGCGAGTTCCGTGCTGGGGTACCGTCCGGCGAGTGACCACCGATTTCCAACAGGCCCGATACGCCCTCGGTCTGCGGCTCCGCGAGCTGCGGACCGAGGGCGGTCTCACAGGTCGTCAACTGGCCGAGCACCTCGGATGGACCCAGTCCAAGGTCAGCAAGCTGGAGACCGGCCGCCAGACCGCCACCCACGATGATCTACGGGCCTGGGCGGACGGCGTCGGACAGCCCGGGGCGGCAGCCGAACTGTCGGCCCGGCTTCGCGCTTTCGAGACGCAATCCCGTTCCTGGCGACGGCAGTTGGCGGCCGGACACCGGCCGGTCCAGGACCGGTTGACGGTCGAGTACGAGCGTTCGTCCACCACAAGGGCCTGGCAGAACGCGATGATCGTCGGCCTGCTCCAGACACCGGACTACGCACGGCACATCTTCGAGGCCTACGTCGGCCTCCACCGCTCCCCCCGCGACATCGACGAGGCCGTCCGGGCCCGCATCCGCCGCCAGGAGTTGCTGTACCGGCGCGGCAAGCGCTTCCACATCGTCATGTGGGAGGCGGCCCTGCGCGCCCGTATCTGCCCGCCGAACGTGATGGCCGCCCAACTCGACCGTCTGAGCGGGGTGATCGGGTTGGACACCGTCACTCTCGGCATCGTCCCGTTCGACGCGCCGGTCGAGCTGCCGCCCGCCAACGGGTTCTGGGTCCACGACGAACGCCTGGTCATCGCCGAGGACTGGCACGCCGAACTCTGGCTGGACGACCCCGACAGCGTCGCTCTCTACCTGCGCGTGTGGGAGTCGCTGAGCCGCGCGGCCGTCCACGGCCCGGAGGCCCAGCGGGTGATCGCCCGGTGCCGTCAAGTGCTGAACACCACCTGAGCCCGGGCAGGAATCCGGGCCAGTCCGCGAACTCTTCCCACTCGCAGGGGAATTACCGAGAATCAGGCCCCTCCGCCACACCCGCCGCCACCTAGCGTGAGCATCGGGACGGAAGCCCGTCCCCCAGGCGAGAACAAGGAGGCACCATGCCCGCGTTCGGCGGAAAGCACGGCGGCGGCAGCGGCGACGGATCCGGTGGCGGTCAGCAGGACGACAGCAGCAGCGGCAACAAGCACGGTGGCGGCGGCAGCGACGAGGGCGGGAACACCTCGGACGGCCAGGGCCCGGCGACGGGGCGCTGACGTGGTGACGGCACGTCAGCGCGCGGAGGCCGGTCGCGACCGACTCGCCTCCGCGCTCATCGCCAACGGCTCCCTGCAACCCGACTGGTTCGCGGCGTATCACGCCGTCCCTCGGCACCTGTTCGTGCCGGACACCGTGTGGCCGGGGATGGCGGACGGGGTACGGCAGGGTCACGCGGTGAGCCGGCGGGAGGATGCGGACGCGTGGTGGCGGGCGGTGTACGCGGACGTGCCGTTGACCACGCAGTGGGACGACGGGGCGAGCACCGGCAACACCAGAGGAACCATGCCGAGTTCGTCGAGTTCGATGCCGACGATGGTGTTCTCGATGCTCGCCGCCCTGGAGGTCGCGCCCGGTCACCGCGTGCTGGAGATCGGCACCGGCACGGGCTGGAACGCCGCGCTGCTCTCGCACCGTCTCGGGTCGGCGAACCTCACCACCGTCGAAGTCGACGCGAGCACGGCCGCCGACGCCCACCGCCGGCTCGCCCGGGCCGGGTACGCCCCCACCGCCGTGGTCGGCGACGGCGCGGCCGGGCACCAGCCGACCGCGCCGTTCGACCGGGTGATCGCCACCTGCTCGGTACGGCGGGTGCCCCGCGCCTGGATCGAACAGTGCCGCCCGGGCGCGGTGATCGTCGCACCCTGGGGGCCGGAGTACGGCGGCGAGGCCGTGGTGAAACTGACGGTGGAACAGGACGGCGGCGCCCGCGGCAGGTTCGTCCACTCGTCCGCGTTCATGCGCCTGCGCGCCCAGCGCGCCACCCGCCCGAACAGCCGCGCCTACCTGTCGGAGCCGTGGCCCGCCGACGGCGTCCGCTCCACCACCACCCTGTCGCCGGACGAACTCGGCGACTGGGCGGCCATGTTCGCGATCGGCAGTCGTGTCCCCGGGGTCTTCCCGCTGACCGAGCGGTACGGGGACGGGTCCTACACGCTCTGGTTGCACGACACGGCCGTCACCTCGTGGGCGACGGCCGATTGGGAGCCGGGCGGGCGGGAGGAGTTCGAGGTGGTGCAGTCCGGACCACGCCGACTGTGGGACGAGGTGGAGGCCGCGTGGCGGTGGTGGAACGAGCGGGGTCGGCCGGGGTTCGAGCGGTTCGTGCTGAGGGTCTCGCCGGACGGCGCGCACACCGTCCAACTGGACTGACCGGATCAGGAGTTGCGGCCCGACAGCGCGAGCGCCCAGGTCAGGCAGGCGAAGGCGGCGGTGGAGGTGAGGGCGCGGACGAGGTTCCAGCGGACCCAGACGTCCTCGAAGGCGGCGCGGACGGCGGCCGGGTCGGCGAGCTTGTCGGGGGCGCCGGCGGCGGCCAGCTTGTCGTTGAGGGGCACGTTGACGGCGCTGGTGATGACGAACATGGCGAGGTGGAGGACGGCGGCGGCGCCGATCCACAGCAGGACGGTGCGGTTGCCGCCGCGCCACTGCAGGATGCCCGCGGCGACGATGAGCACCAGCGCGCCGAGGAAGCTGAGCATGAACCAGCCGTTCAGGATGGCCACGTTGATGCGCTGCATGGTGTCGACGAAGGCGCGGTCCTCGACCTTGGCGAGGCCGGGCATCACCGAGCAGGCGTAGGAGTAGAACAGGCCCGCACTGAGCCCTGCGGTGAGGGTCGCGCCGATCAGCGTCACCGTGCGAAGAACTGCCATGCCGTGGGCCCCCGTTCGTCTGGTCATGGCGCCCAGTCAACTCGGTGGACGAGCCCAAGATCCATGGCCCAGAAGCTCGTTGACATACGTGAGCGTCCACCCGGCCGGGCGCCGGACGTCTACGCTGGCGGCCATGGACGCGCTCACCGCACTGCTGACCGGCCCCCGGGCCCAAGGGGCGTTCCTGCTGCGGTCGGTGTTCGACCCGCCGTGGGCGATCCGGATCGAGGACCGGGCGCCGCTGACGGTGCTGACCACGGTGCGCGGCGACGGCTGGATCGTCCCGGACGGCGGCCCGCCGGTGCCGCTGCGGGCCGGGGACCTGGCGATCGTCCGCGGGCCGGAGCCGTACACCGTCGCCGACCGGCCGGAGACCGCGCCGCAGGTGGTGGTCCACCCGGGGCAGGTGTCGACCACCCCCGACGGCGAGCGGATGTGCGAGGAACTCGACCAGGGCGTGCGGACCTGGGGCACCGCCAGGGACGCCGCGACGGTGCTGCTCAGCGGCACCTACCAGCTGCACGGCGAGGTCAGCGGACGGCTGCTGCGCGCGCTGCCGCCGGTGCTGCGGCTGCCCGCCGAGGAGTGGAGCTCGCCGCTGGTGGCCCTGCTGGAGGCGGAGATCGGACGGGACGAGCCAGGCCAGGAGGTGGTGCTGGACCGGCTGCTCGACCTGCTGCTGATCTCCGCGCTGCGCTGCTGGTTCTCCCGCGACGCCGCGCACGCCCCGGCCTGGTACCGGGCGCACGCCGACGCGGTGGTGGGCCGCGCACTGGGCCTGCTGCACACCGACCCGGCGCGCGCCTGGACGGTGCACGAGCTGGCCGCCGCGACCGGCGTCTCGCGGGCCGCGCTGGCCCGGCGCTTCACCGACCTGGTGGGCGAGCCCCCGATGGCGTACCTCACCAGCTGGCGGCTCGCCCAGGCCGCCGACCTGCTGGCCGAACCGGACGCCACCCTCACGGCGGTCGCCCGCCGGGTCGGCTACGGCAGCGGCTTCGCGCTCAGCGCCGCGTTCAAGCGGGTCCGCGGGCTCAGCCCCCAGCAGTTCCGCGAGCAGGCGGGCGCCGCGGCCGGCTGACAGACCCGGCGGCCCGGCACATCGCCCAGGGCGCACCCCGGCCCGGGCGTCCCTGTTGCCCCGTGGGATGGTCCTGCATAATCACCCCGTTCGATTCCGACCCGAGGAGGACCGGCCGATGCCGGCAGATCGCTGCCCCAGCTGCGGCACCGTAGGGCCGGCCGGCAGCTGCGCGTGTCAGGCGATCTCCCCGACCGAGCAGACCGCGGTCCTCCCGCCGCTGGACGGCCCGCACCTGGTGCGCCCGTACGTCGCCGACACCCCGGTGATGGAGTCCGGCAACCCTGCCGCCGACCCGTTCGCCACCCAGGTCGTCCCGCCCGCGGTGCAGCCGATCACCTCCCAGGTCGCCCCACCTCCGGTGCAGCCGATCACCCCCCAGGCGCCGATGGCCCAGCCGCCGCACATGCCGATGGCCCAGCCGCCGCAGGCCGCCGGCCCCTTCGCGCCGCCGCCCGCCCCGTTCCCCGACCAGTCGGACGCCGCCGCGACGCAGCTGCTGCCGCCCGTCCAGGCCCAGGACCCGTCGGCGCCCGGACCGTTCGTGCCGCCCGGACAGTCCGTGCCGACCGGGCCGGGCGCCCCGTTCCAGCTCGGCCGGGTGGTCCCCCCGCCGCCGCAGCCCGAACCGCCGACCGCGCTGATCCCCCCGGTGCCCGCCGACTCCGACCCGGCCACCGTGCTGCTCCACCCGGTCCCGGACGGCCCCGAGCGCCCGGCCGCCGACCTGGGCATGTTCAGCTTCCACGAGGACGAGTCGGCCGCACCCGTCAGCCGGACGGAACGCCGTTCGCAGCGGCGGCGCAGCGCCGACCGCAAGCGGCTGGTGATCGCGGGCGGCGCGGTGGGTGTGACCGCGCTGGCCGTGAGCATGGCGATGCTGCTGTCCTCCTCGCCGGACAGCGTCGACCACGCGCTTCCCGCGCCGACCGGCCCGGCGGTGGCCTCCTCCGCCGCGACCACTCCGAGCGCGCCGCCGAGCGCCGAGGCGTCCCCGGACGCGTCCGCGAGCGCGGACAGCCCGTCGCCGACCCGCAGCTCCGCCCGCCCGTCCCAGAGCGTCGCCACCAAGCCGGCGACCGCCCCGACCACCGCCCCGGCCGAGCCGACGTCCGCGCCCCCAACCGGCCCGTCGTCCTCGCCCTCGCCCAGCGCGAACCGGACGCTGCGCCGGAACGACACCGGGCCGGACGTGGTGCAGCTTCAGCACCTGCTGATGAAGGCCAGCTGCATGCCCGTCAACTGGCTCGACGGGGACATCACCGACAAGTACCAGCCGGGGTTCGGCGCCCAGACGCAGAACGCGCTGATGAATTTCCAGTGGAAGTACCGCGGCAAGCTGAAGGGCATCGAGCCGGGCGTCTACGACCCACAGACCCAGGCCCTGTTGCAGGAGATGGCCCAGAACCCCAAATGCTGAGCCCGGCAGCCGCCTGACGAGGCGTCATCCGGTGATCGCCTTGAACAGGCTGAACCCGGCCAGCGCGATCATCGCCAGCGCGGCGATCCGCACGATGACCTTCATCGGCACGTGCCGCAGCAGCTTCTGCCCGCCGACGATGGCGATGCCGCCGACCGCGCACAGCGCCAGCCAGGAGCCCAGGCCGACGGCCAGCGGATCGGCGTACTTGGCGGCCAGGTTGGCGGTCATGATCTGGGTGAGGTCGCCGAACTCGGCGACGGCGACGATCACGAAGCTGGTGCCGGCCACCTTCCAGAACGAGTTGTTCGCGGGTTCCTTGGCCGCGCCCTCCTCGTCCTCGTCCTCCTTGTGCCACAGCAGCATGCCCGCGCCGACCAGGAACAGCAGGCCGGTGACGCCCTCCACCCAGCGCTGCGGGAGCAGTGCCAGCAGGCTGCCCGCGACCAGGGCGAGCGCGACCTGCACGGCGAACGCGGCGGCGATGCCCGCGAACACGTAGCCCGCCCGGTACTTGGTGCCGAGGACCAGGCTGGCCAGGGCGGTCTTGTCCGGCAGTTCGGAGAGGAAGATGATGCCGAACGTGAGCGCGGCGATGGTCAGGCTGTTCATCGGATGCGAAGGTCTCTCGGTCTGCGGCCGCCGGCCCCGGGGCACCCGCGGAAGGGGACGCCTCGGCCCGGCAGCACTGGTTCATGGTCACAGCGCTGCGGCCGAAGGTCTCGCCGACACCCCGTGAGGTGCCCCGGGCGCCGGGCGCGTCCGCGAGGGACGGGCCAGCATGTCGACGGTCCGGTGGAGGGCTACTCCCCTTCAACAACCCGTTGAGCCTACCGGACACCGCCCGGGCCGCCGACCAGTCCCCGGCCGACCAGCTCCAGCACCGCGGTGACCGCCACCGCCTGCACCGCCAGCAGCGCGACCAGCACGAACAGTTGCACCGCGCCGGCCTGGACGGGCGTCGCGCCGCCGAGCAGCATGCCGACGAACGCGCCGGGCAGGGTGACCAGTCCGACGGTGCGGGTCTGGTCGAGGGCGGGCACCAGCGAGGTCGCGGCGGCGGTCCGGCAGATCTCCAGCCAGGCCTCCCGCTCCTCGAAGCCGAGGGCGAGCGCGGCCTCCACCTCGCCGCTGCGCAGCCGCAGCTCTCCCCCAGCCCTGGCGGGCTGGGAGGTGCCCCCATTGTGCCCGCCGCCCGGCCGGCGAGGTCGCGGTGAGCGCCCCGCCGATCAGGATGCCCGCGACCGGGATCACGCTCAGGCCCTCCGGCGGCAGCAGCCCGGTGGCGGCCAGCGGGAGCAGCACCGGCAGCACCCCGGCGGCGATCGGCACCGCCGCCCACGCCCACTCCCACCGCCCGCCGGGGGCCGCGCGGCCCTCGCCCATCCGCCGCCCGGCGGTGCGCACGGCGACGGCGAACATCAACAGCACGAACAGCAGGGACGCCCACAGCGAGCGCACCACCCAGGCGATCACCAGCGCGACGACCGCCAGCTGCACGGCCGCCCGCACCCCGGCCCGCAGCACCGCCCGCCCGTGCCCCAGCCCGCCCCGTCCGGCGACCAGCGCGGCCACCGCGAGCAGCAGCGCGCACGCCGCACCGAGCGGCCAGGTGACCGGCAGAAGCTGCGAACTCCCGCCTGCGGCAAGCAACTTCACCTCAGATCCAGCTGGTGAACCACATCCGGGCGCGCCACTCGGACATCGGGATCACCTCCGCCGTGTACAGCGGATAGAAGTACGCGAAGCAGCCGACGATCGCCAGGACGATCAGCCCGGCCCCCGCCGCGCCCCACCGCCGGCGGCGCGGCGGGCAGCCCTGAGGCCCGAGCATCGCGCCGAGCAGCTGCGCCACGGCGAGGCACAGGAACGGCACCAGCAGCACCATGTAGAAGGAGAAGGTCGTCCGGTGCTGGTACTGGAACCACGGCAGGTAGACGGCGGCGACGCCGGCCAGGATCGCGCCGGAGCGCCAGTCCCGCCGGAAGAACCACCGGTACAGCGCGTACGCCAGCGCGAAGCACGCCGTCCACCACAGGAACGGGGTGCCCAGCGCCAGGATCTGGCTCGCGCAGCCCTCGGCGGAGTGGCAGCCGCGCTGTCCGTCCGGCACCTGCTCCCAGTACATGGACACCGGTCGGCCCTGCACCAGCCAGCTCCACGCGTTCGACTGGTAGGTGTGCGGGGACGACAGGCCGGTATTGAAGTCGTACATCTGCGCGTGGTAGTGCCACAGGCTGCGCAGCGGCGCGGGCACCCAGCTCATCGACACCTGCGGCAGCGGGATGTCCACCAGCGGTGTGCGCGCCGGGGACAGCCCGGCCCGGCCGTCCGCCCACTGCCGGCCGTAGCCGCCCGTGGTCGCGAGCCAGCCGCTCCACGACCCGACGTACACCACCAGCGCACTGCCCACCATGGACAGCGCCCCCGGCCACAGATCGCGCCGCAGCATCGCCCGCCAGGCCCGGTGCGCACCGGCCGCCCGCCGCCCGGCCTGGTCCCACAGCAGCGTCAGGACGGTGAACACGGCCAGGATCTGCAGGCCGTTCCACTTCACCGCGGTGGCCGCGCCCAGCAGCAGCCCCGCCCCGACCCGCCACGGACGCACCCCGAGCCGCACCTCGTCACCGGCCCGGCCGCCCTCCGCCCGCGCGGCCCGCAACAGCTCCCGGGTCCGGTCGCGGTCGATCAGCAGGCAGCCGAACGCGGCCAGCACGAAGAAGGCGGCGATGCCGTCCAGCAGACCGACCCGGCTCATCACGAACTGCAGCCCGTCCACGCCCATCAGCAGCGCCGCGACGCACCCCAGCAGCGTCGAACGGAACAGCCGCCGGCCGATCCTGGCCAGCATCAGCACACTCAGCGAGCCCAGCACCGCCACCATGATCCGCCAGCCGAACGGATGCAGACCCCAGAAGTGCTCCCCCACCGCGATCACCCACTTGCCCAGCGGCGGATGCGCGACGAACGCGGGCGTCTGGCTGAGCGGGATCACCTGCGGCACACCGAGGATCAGCTGGTTCGCGTTGTCCGGCCAGACCGCCTCGTAGCCCTGCTGCAGCAGCGACCACGCGTCCTTCGGGTAGTACGTCTCGTCGAACACGAACGCATTCGGGTACGGCAGGTCCCACAGCCGCAGCACCCCCGCGAACACCGCCACCCCGACCGGCCCCCACCACCCGGAACGGGACCTCGCCGCTGCGGCCTTGACGACCGCCTGCCGGGACTCGACCGCCAGCGCCATACCCTCCCCGTCCGCAAGTTCACGACATGTCCGCAATGTCCGCAATCCTAGCGGCCGCGGGACGCGGGAACGCCAACCGGGGGAGCACGACCGGGCCTGCCCGAACGCAGGTGGGCGCCCACGCCCCTGCTGGTATACCTCCACCACCGAGTTGACCCTCAAGCAGGTCGAGCCCCCAAGGTCTATCGCGTGGAGAACAGAATGCGCAGCATCGGCGAACTGGCCCGCGCCAGCGGCCTGAGCGTCAGCGCCCTGCGGTTCTACGACGGCGCCGGCGTCTTCAGCCCGGCCGTCGTGGACCCGCACTCGGGGTACCGCTGGTACGCGGAGGAGCAACTGCCGGGCGCCCGCCTGCTGGCCAGACTGCGCCGGGTCGGCCTGCCGCTGGCCGGTATCACCAGAGTCCTGACCGGCACCCCGGCCGAGGCCCGCGCCGAGCTGGACGCGCACCTGCGCCGGCTGGAGGACGGCCTCTGCGATGCCCGCCGTGAGCTCTCCACCGTCCGTGCCCTGCTCGATTCGAGGGAGTTCCCCGTGCCGCAGACCCGACTGACCGTCCCCGCCGCCCGCCTCGCGGCCGCCCTGGACGCGGTGCGCTTCGCCGCCCCGTCCGACGCCGCGCTGCCCGCCGTGGCGGGGATCTTCCTGGATGCGGAGGACGGCGTCCTGCACCTGGTCGCCACCGACCGCTACCGTCTGGCGGTCGCCGACTGCCCGGCCGCGCTGGACGGCCCGGCCGTCTCCGCCCTGCTGCCGACCGCCCTCGCGGACGCCGCCCGGGCGCTTCTCGCCGACGCTGAGGACGCCGAACTCGTCCTGGACGGCGCCCAGTTCACCGTCCGCGCGGCCGGCCGCGAGCTCTCCGGCGAGCGCGCCGACCACGACTTCCCGGACTACCGCCGCCTGGTCCGCCTGGAGCCCACCCACCGTCTGACCCTGACGGCCGACCAGTTGCGCGCCATGCTCGCCGCCACCGGGCCGTCCACCGTGACCCGCTCCCAGGACGGCGTCGACTTCCCCGTCACCGCCCTCACCGCCACCGCCGCCGATGCCCTCCCTGGCACCGACCCGGCCGAGCTGCTGGTCCACGTCAACCGCGACTTCCTGCTGGAAGCGGTGGGCGGCGCCGACCAGCTCGTCCTCGAACTGACCGGCCCCATCGCCCCGTTGGCCATCCGCTTCCCGTCCCGGGAGGACACCTTCTCGCTCCTGATGCCCACCCGCCGCTGACTCCCGCCCCGAACGGCAATCGCCCGCCCGGGAGAGAGAACCCCTCCCGGGCGGGCGACCGGCGGGGCCGTCAGGCCACCGCCTCCAGCTCCCGCAGCTCGCGCTGCGGAACGTTCAGCACCCGGACGTTGTCCTGCGCGGGCGTCAGGAAGCCGCGCAGGCGGACCGCCAGGGCGACGATCAGCAGGGTGCAGATGGCCATCGAGGCCAGGTAGAGCGGCCAGGTGCCGGAGCCGACCAGCAGGACGCCGACGGCGGGGCCGACCGCGACGGCGGTCTGCTTCACCAGCGCGTAGCCGGAGTTGTAGGTGCCGAGCAGCCGCGCCGGGGCGAGGTCCGCGACGATCGGGCCCATGGTGGGCGCGAGCAGGGACTCGCCCACGCCGAACAGGGCGTAGATCCCGACGATGGCGACCGTCGCGGCCAGCTGCTCCTCGCGGATCAGACCGGCCACCAGGGCCATGCCCCAGGCGGCGAGCCAGACCACGCCGGCGGCGGCCATCGCGGTGGTGCGGCGGCGGCGCTCGGTGATCCGGACCACGAACATCTGCAGCACCACGATGGTCAGCGCGTTGGCGCCGATCGCCAGGCCCAGGATGGAGGGCGCGATGCCGACGGTGTGGGTGGCGAACGCGGCGACGCCGGACTCGAACTGGCCGTAGCAGGTGAAGAAGATCAGCCCGGCGAGCAGGCACAGCCGCAGCATCGCCTTGTCGGCGACCAGCGCCCGCAGCCCGCCGCCCTTGCCGGAGGCAGTGGCCGCGCCGGCCGGCTCGACCTCCGCCGCGGGCATCTTCGCGGTGCCGGTGACGGCGGCCAGGCCGAGGAAGGTCAGCGCCTCGATGGTGAACAGCCTGGTCAGGCTGGCCGGGTCCGCGGTGTCGACGATCTGGCCGCCGACCAGGGCGCCGATGCCCATGCCGAGGTTGACCAGGGTGAACTGGAGCGCGAAGGCGCGGGAGCGCTGGGCCTTGCGGGTGCAGCGGACGATCATCGTGGCGAGCGCGGGCTGGCAGGTGGTGACACCGGCGCCGAACAGGAAGGAGGAGATCAGCAGCGCGGGCGTGCTCGTGGCCTGGCCGAAGGCGAACGCACCGGCGGAGGCCATCGCGGTGCCGGCCAGCAGCACCGGGCGCGGGCCGTACCGGTCGATGCCGCGGCCGGTGAACGGCAGCACGGCGAACGCGGCGAGCGCGAACACGGTGAACACCGCGCCGGCCGCCGCGGAGCCGAGGCCGCGCACCTCGTTCACGTACACGAACATGTACGGCAGCGTGAAGCCGCTGCCGAACGCGCTGAGCGCGTTGCCGATCTGGACGCGACGCAGTCGGCCGCCCCACTCCTTCACTGGACACCCCTCGAAGACTCCGAAAGCCGGCCCTCTGCGGCCACTGCTTTACCCCGTAAGATTTCAGAGCTAAAGTCTAAGCATAGAAACCTTAACGCGTCAAAGGCTTAACGGCTGCACGGTGCGTGGAACAATGTCCGCATGAGCGCACGCAGAGCGGAGCCCGACTCCGCCACCGAACTCGGCATCGCCGAACAGGTGGCCCTCTACCAGCGGGAGTTCCCCACCGTGGACCCCCAGGTGGAGACCATCGTCTCCACCCTCTCCCGGCTCTCCCGCCGGATGAACGTGGCCTACAGCCGCCAGCTGGCCACCCTCGGCATCACCAACGCCGAGTGGGAGGTGCTCAAGGCGCTGGTGTTCAGCGGCAGCCCGTACCGGCTCGGCCCGGGCGAGCTCGCCAAGCGGCTCGGCCTGACCCCGGCCGCGATGACCCACCGGATCGACCGGATGGTCAGCGAGGGCCTGGTCACCCGGGAGCGCGACGAGGCCAACCGGGTCCGGGTGATCATCGAGCTCACCCCGCTCGGCCGCGACAAGTGGATCGAACTGATGCGGATGGCCGCGGTCTTCGAGGCCGACACGCTCCAGGACGTCCCCGCCGAGGCCCGCCCCGAGCTGGCCGCCACGCTGACCCGGATGCTGCGCCGGATCGAGGAGTCCCAGCCGGACGCCCTCGGCCGCACCGACGACCTCACCTGCTGAAGCGCCCCGGCGGCAAACGCGGCGAGGGGCGCGGGGAGGGATCTCCCTGCGCCCCTCGCCGGTCGAGAGGTCAGTCAGAAGCCGTTCAGCACGGACCGTTGTCGGTCCAGGTGCCCCACTGGCCGCTCAGGCTCGGGTCCTCGCCGGTGGTCCACCACTTGTTGGTGTAGTAGTGACCCTTCCAGGAGACCTTGGTCGCCGTGGCGTACACGGTGGCCGCGTTCCAGCTCGGCGCGGCGGAGCAGGCACCGGTGGTCGGCGACTGCGACGGCGAGGCGGAGGTGGACGCCGAGGTGGACGGCGACGGGCCGGCCGACTGCGAGGCCGAGGTGGACGGCGACGGGGTGGCCGACTCGGTCGGAGCGGCCGGGCAGTTCGCGGCGGAGCCGTTGGTCGCGCTCACCATCTTGTCGAACAGCGCGGTCTGGGTGCCCAGGTCGTACATCGAGAAGGCGAACGAGCCGCCGAGGCCGTTGCAGTGCGCGTAGTCCAGCTTGGCCTGGATCGACTGGGCGTTCTCGCCCGACCAGAAGGTGTTGCCGTCGTAGAAGTACGCGGCCTTCGCGGCGTCGTCCCAGTAGGTGTAGGACGGGTTGTCGACGAAGCCGTTGAGCTCCTTGTACATCCTGATGCCATTGACGTTGCCCGAGTAGCTGCCGCCGGCCGCCGGGCCGGTCGCCCGCTGGAACAGGCCGTGGTTGTTGCCGGCGGTGACGCCGGTCCAGCCGCGGTAGTAGAACGGGACGCCGACGTTGATCTTCTTCGCCGGGAAGCCGCCGGGGATGCCGTACTGCGGGTCACCCACGGTGTACGCCTTGATGGCGTTGTCCAGCGAGTACTTGCCGTTGCCGCCGGGGACGGGGTTCATCGGGTCGTTCGGGTTGGTGTAGATCGGGGCCTGGTGGTTGGTCGGGCCCTGGGCCTCCCAGCCGCCGTGCATGTCGTAGGTCATGATGTCGAGGAAGGTCAGGTACTGACCGATCTTGTCGGTCTCGACGTACTTGATCTTGTCCTGACCGGCGCCGACCGCGGCCGCCAGGCTGTAGGTCTTGCCGTCCGCCTTGCCCTGGGCGTCCAGCTGGCTGCGGAACTCGGCGAGCAGCGCGGTGAAGTTCTGCTTGTCGTTCGGCGAGGAGTGGTTGCCGGTGTGGCCGTTGCCGCCCGGGTACTCCCAGTCGATGTCGATGCCGTCGAAGATGCCGGCGCCGGTGCCCGGGCCGCCGTAGCCGCCCTGCACGGGCAGGTTGCCCTTGATGTACAGGTCCATGCAGGAGGACACGAACTTCTTGCGGGACGCGTCGGTGGCCGCGGCGTCGGAGAAGTACTTGGAGTAGGTCCAGCCGCCGATGGAGAGCAGCACCTTGAGGTTGGGGTTCTTCGCCTTCAGCTTCTTCAGCTGGTTGAAGTTGCCCACGATCGGCTGGTTCCAGGTGTCACCCACGCCGTCGACCGAGATGTCGGCGCCGAAGCTCTTCTGGTAGTCGGCGAAGGAGTCGCCCGCGCCGTCGCCCGCGTTGGGGTCGTCCTCGTTCTGCGAGGCGGCCTTGTTGGCCTCGAAACAGGTGAGGTTGGTGGGGTCGATGTTCCCGAAGTCGTAGATCAGGTAGTCGAGTTTCCCGGCGGCGCCGGTGTCGTTCACGGTCTTCAGGTAGTAGCCGTTGGTGTAGATCGACCACTGGTCGAAGTAGGCCACCTTGATGCCACCGCTGGTGGCCGGCGCACCGGTCGAGTTGGTGGGGGCCGCCTGGGCGGTGCCGCCGGACAGCGCCAGGGTGCCGCCGAGCAGCAGGGAGGCCGCGGTGCCGGCCGCGAGCGCGGCCCAGCCCTTGGGGCGCCGCCGCGTGGGCGGCTGGGGGGAAACGGAACGAAGCATGGCTGCGAGACTCCTGGTTGTGGGGGTCCTGACAAACCCGGATGCGAACCGTGCGAGGTGGGGCCGCACAGCCAGGGGCATGACAGGGGGAATCGAGCGTTGGCCTGCACAAACGCCAGGTCCGGGACAAGCCGAACCGGCGCCGGCGGTCCGAACCACCGGCGCCGGCCCAGGGGCTCCCTGCACCTGCCAAGTAAAATGGACTAGACCAACTCGACCGTCAAGAGCGAGATCCGACGCTTACGCCACGCTTAAGGCTCGGTGTCCGGTCAGTACCGCAGCGCATTCGCCACCACAGGCGTCACGGGAGCGTTCAGCGAACGGTTGCTGTGCGCCGTGGCCTGCGCGGTCGCCCCGGGCGCCACCTCCGGCACACTCAGCACGGTCGCGTCGAGCAGGTTTCCCGACGCGTCGTCGAAGTTGACCTGAATCACGTACTTGCCCGCCTGGGAACCGTGGTTGGTGACCGTCACCGGCACCGACAGCTTCCCGTCCGACTCGGTGGTCACCGTCCCGAGCGTCACATCGCCCTTCACGTTCAGCCCGCCCTTGACGCTCGCCAGCGCGGAGGACGCGGCGGCCTGCGCCGAGGCGCCCAGCGAGGCCGCCGCCGAGCCGAGCGCGGCGGTGGCCGAGGCCAGCGCCGACTCCGCGGCCGAACCCACCGCCGAGGTCACCGCCGGGGACGGCTTTCCGCTCGACGTGCAGCCCGCCAGGGCCGCAGAACCCAGCAGTGCGGCCGCCGCACAGAGCGCGGCCACCCGGATCTGTCGCTTCATCAGTGAATCTCCCTCTCTCGTCGCGGCGCTCAGGAGAGCCCGGTGCCGTCCTCGCGGGCCGCCTCGTCCGCGGCCCTGGCCTCCCGCCTGCGCACCTCGTCCTGACGGCGCGTCACCACCGCGACGGCGCCCAGCGCGCTCGCACCGAACGCCAGCACGCCCAGCCACGGGCGGCCCAGCGCGTGCCCGGAGGCGGCGTCCAGCGAGTAGCAGCCCGGACCGGACACCGCCAGCGCCAGGCCGCAGGCACCCAGCAGCGCCGGGTACTCGTAGCCGCCGCCGTGCGCGAAGAAGCCCGCCGGGGCGTGCACCGCGATCGCGCCCGCCATCGTCCCGGCGACCACCGACCCCGCCACCGGGGTGGCCAGGCCCACCGCGAGCAGCGCGCCGCCGCCGGTCTCGCCCAGGCCCGCCGCCAGCGCGTTGCGCCCGCCCGGTTCGAAGCCCATCTGCTCCATGGCGGCGGCGGTGCCTTCCAGCCCGCCGCCGCCGAACCAGCCGAACAGCTTCTGCGCGCCGTGCGCGAACAGGACACCGCCGACGACCGCGCGAAGTGCCAACAGACCGAGATCCTTGCGGTGCAGACTGGTCATGGTGTTGCCCCTGGTGTGGAAGAGAAGACCGTAGGGCCCATCCCAGCGTGCGCACCGGCCCCGCTCGACCCGGCGAACCCATCCGGGCTACCCGCCCCACCCCGCAGGGAGACTCCCGATGCCCACCGCACCGCAGCCACCCGAGTACGTCCTGCACGGCGACCGGGTCACCGACGAGAAGACCTTCTGGGCCGAACTCGGCCTGGCCGTGCACGCCCCCGACGGCTACTACGGCCGCAACCTCGACGCCCTCGCCGACGTCCTGCGCGGCGGCTTCACCCCCGAGCCGCCGTTCGTGCTGGTCTGGCGCGACGCCCTGGTCAGCGCCCAGGCCCTCACCCGCCGGGTCACCGGCCCCGACGAGGAGGAACGCTCCTACTTCGACGCCCTCCTCGACGTACTGCGCCAGGGTGGCGTCACCGTCCGCCTGCGCTGACCACCCATCATGGGCGCATGTCGGCGATCAACCTGAGCACCGTCTTCGTCACCTTCTTCGCCGTGGTCGGCCCGCCCAAGGTGCTGTTGGCCTTCGCCCAGCTCAGCCAGACCCGCACCCCGGCCGAGCTGCGCAAGCTCACCCTGGTGTCCTCGCTGGTCGCCGCCGTGGTCGGCCTGGTGCTGGCGTACAGCGCGAACGTCATGGCGGCGCTGTTCCACATCTCCGACCAGTCGCTGCAGATCGCCGGCGGGGTGATCTTCTTCATCTACGCCGTCGCCCTGGTGCTCGGCGTCCACCTCGGCGGCGGCAGCAGCGAGGGCCACCTCGCCAACCCCCTCGCCGACGGCATCCGCGAGCTGCTGCTGCCGTACGTGGCCAGCCCACTGGCGATCACCGCGCTGCTGGTCGAGTCGCTCACCCGGGACACCCTCGGCTGGCACTCCACGGTCGCCGCCATGTACGTCGCGGTGATCGCCGTGGACTGCGTGTCCGTCCTGCTGCTCGCCCCGCTGCTGCGGGCCAGCCGGCGCACCTCGCTGGAAGTGCTGTCCCGGCTGCTCGGGCTGCTGCTGGCCGCCGTCGGCGTGGAGATGTTCCTGTACGGGCTGGAGAGCCTCGGCGTGCACCTGGCCCCCGCCATGAACGGCTACTGACCCGCCTCAGGACGCCTGGATCGCCCGCCACGGCACCGGGCTGGACAGGATCATCGAGCTGGTCGGCTGCCCGTAACCGCCCAGCCGGTCGGTCAGCCGCTCGAAGGCCGGCATGTCGGGGACGCCGACCAGCAGGACGCAGCACGCGCCGCCCGTCACCCGGTGCAACTGGAAGACCTCCGGCCAGTGCGCCACCTCCGGGTCGCGCAGCACGCAGCGCGGGCCGTAGCAGCGCACCGTCACCAGGGCCATCACCGCCGCCCCGGCCTTCGCCGGGTCCAGGTGCGCGTGGTAGCCGGTGATCACCCCGTCCGCCTCCAGCCGGCGCACCCGCTCCGCCACCGCCGGCGGGGACAGGTTCACCCGGCGGGACAGCTCGTTGTACGACAGCCGCGCGTCGGCCTGGAGTTCGGCCAGCAGCAGCCGGTCCACCGCGTCCATTCTCGGCTCCTTTGCGTTCGTCAGGCGATCGGGGCGCAGCACCTTGCGAACGGCAGGCCTTTGCCGCCAACCGGGCTACAACGCCCATTCAAGAGCAGGCCGCCGCGCCGCACAATGGTGGCGCCCGCCGCACCCCGGAGCGGGCGGAACCAGGAGGTACCGGCCATGACCGGGCAGACCCACCGGCCCCACCTGACCTTCGACGGCGACCAGGACAGCGGCACATCCACCCCGTACGCCCGGTACGTGCACCTGGCCGAGCTGCACGCGCTCCAGCATCCGCTCAGCCCGGAGCCCTCGGAGTACACGTTCATCGTCACCACCCAGGTGATGGAGCTGCTGTTCGACCTGCTGCACCGCGAGTGGACCGGCGCCCGCGCCGCGCTGCGCGCGGACGACCTGAGCGCCGCGGGCGACGCCCTGCGCCGCGGGCACCACGTGCAGGACGTGCTGGTCTCCTCCTGGGACCTGCTGGCCACCATGACGCCCGCCGAGTTCAACGCGTTCCGGCCGGTGCTCGGCGAGGCGTCCGGCTTCCAGTCCTCGATGTTCCTGCTGCTGGAGTTCCTGCTCGGCAACCGGAGCGAGCGCCTGCTGACCATGTACCAGGACTCCCCCGCCGAGTACGACGAGCTGTTCACCGAGCTGCGCACCCCCAGCCTGTACGACGAGGCGCTGGCCGTGCTGTCCCGGCGCGGCCTGGAGATACCCGTCGGCCCGACCGCCGCCCGGCACGAGCACGACGACGCCGTCGAGGCCGCCTGGCGGACCGTCTACACCGACCCGGCGCTGGCCGACCTGGCCCGCCTCGGCGAGGCGCTGCTCGACACCGCCGAGCGAGTCACCCGCTGGCGCCAGCGCCACTACTCCTGCGTCAAGCGCACCATGGGCGGCAAGCCCGGCACCGGCGGCTCCAGCGGCCTGAGCTGGCTCAAGACCGCCGCCGACCAGGACGTCTTCCCCGAACTGTGGTCCGTCAGGAACGAACTGTGACTCTCACCCATGACGCCGTGAAGCCCACCCGCGAGGAGTGCGCGGCCCGCGACGCCGCCGACCCGCTGCACCCGCTGCGCGAGCACTTCGAGCTCCCCGAGGGCGTGCTCTACCTGGACGGCAACTCGCTCGGCGCGCTGCCCCGCCGCACGCCCGGCCACCTGGCGAAGGTGGTGGCCGAGGAGTGGGGCACCGGCCTGATCCGGTCCTGGAACGACGCCGGCTGGTTCCACCAGCCCGGGCGACTGGGCGACCGGCTCGGCGCGCACCTGCTGGGCGCGGCGGCCGGGCAGGTGGTGGTCTGCGACTCGACCTCGGTCAACCTGTTCAAGGTGCTCGGGGCGGCGCTGCGGCTGCGCCCCGGGCGCGGCGCGCTGGTCGCCGAGCGGCACGCGTTCCCCACCGACCTGTACATCGCGGACGGCCTGAGCGGGCTGTACCCGGGCACCCGGCCGGTGCTGGTGGACTCGGCTGCGCAGCTGGACGCCGTGCTCGACGCGGACACCGCGGTGGTGCTGCTGTCGCACGTCGACTACCGCACCGGCGAGCTGCTGGACATGGCGGCCGTCACCGAGCGGATCCACCGCGCCGGGGCGCTCGCCGTCTGGGACCTGTGCCACACCGCCGGGGCGCTGCCGATCCGGCTGGACGCGGCGGGCGTGGACTTCGCGGTGGGCTGCGGCTACAAGTACCTGAACGGCGGGCCGGGCGCGCCCGCGTTCCTGTACGCGGCCGAGCGTCACCACCCGGCCGCCCGGCAGCCGCTGACCGGCTGGTTCGGCCACGCCCGGCAGTTCGACTTCGAGCCGGGCTACCGGCCCGCCGAGGGCATCACCCAGTTCCTCACCGGGACGCCGCCGGTGCTGGGTCTGGCCGCGCTGGAGTCCTCGCTGGACGTGTGGGAGCTGGCCGACCCGGCGCTGGTGCGCGCCAAGAGCCTGGAGCTCTCCGACCTGTTCCTCGACCTGACGGCGGATCTGGACGTGACGGCGGTGACGCCCCGGCAGCACGAGCGGCGCGGCAGCCAGGTGGCGCTGCGGCACCCGGAGGGCTACCGGATCGTCCAGGCGCTGATCGCCCGTGGCGTGATCGGCGACTTCCGGGCGCCCGACCTGATGCGTTTCGGCTTCACCCCGCTGTACCTGTCCCGGGCGGAGGTGTACGACGCGGCGGCGGCGCTGCGCGAGGTGCTGGCCTCCGGGGAGTGGCGCGAGGAGCGGTTCGCCCGGGGCGGCGAAGTCACCTGAGGTGGCCTCCGGCAGGCCGAACGGCCGGGCCCGGCGGGGGCTCCGGCCGTTCGGCGGGTCGGGCGCGGGGCGTCAGTGACGACGGCCGCGGCTGCGGCGTGCCAGCACGGCCACCGCGGTGCCGAGGCCCAGCAGCACGGCCGCGGCGCCGGCGATCGGGCCGGCCGCGCCGCTGCCGGTGTTCGCCAGCGGGCCCTCGGGCCGGTGGCTCGGCCCGGGTACGGGGCGTTCGCCGTGCGAGGGCTCGACGCTCTCCGAGGGCGAGGGGCGCTCGCTCCTGGACGGCGACGGGCTCGGGCTCTCGGATTCGCCGGGCGAGGGCGAGGGGCTCTCCGACTCGCTCGGCGAGGGCGAGGGGCTGGGGCTCTGGCCGCAGGTCGGCAGGTCGCCGTTGAACGGGTAGGCGTGCAGCTCCGTCCCGGCGGTGCCGCCCTGCACCAGGTTGCCGGCCAGGTACACGCGGCCGTTGGTGCCCGGGCTGGACAGCGTGACGGTGCCCGCCGGGTTGCCCGCCATGACCGAGCCCTGGAACTGGGCGCCGCCGGTGATGGTCGCGTCGGTGGAGGTGGGGAAGTTCCACATCAGCAGTGGCTGCAGGTCGGTGAGCTGGTCGCCGGGGATGCCGCTGCCGGTGTTGGTGCGGATCAGCACCGGGTCCGGGCCGACCATGTTGACGATCACCGTCGCGCCGGTCGGGATGCCCGCGAACACCAGGTCGGCGGCGGCCGTGGCGCTGCCGATGTTCCGGTTCACGTGGAAGACCTGGCGCATGCTGTGGCCGTCGCCGGTGAAGGTGTACAGATTGCCGGTGACGGTCAGCTCGCCGGTGGCGGTCTGCTCGGCCATGCACGCCGAGTGGTCCTCGACGACGGTGGTCAGGCCGCGGAACGGGTCGATCGCCGCCGGGTCCCGGCGGGCCGCGCCGGGGCCGGAAAACTCCAGGGTGCCGCTCTCGGTGGTGCCGTAGGCCAGGTTGCCCCAGCGGGCCGGGTCGCCGCCGCCGAGCTGCACCCGGTTGCCGGCGACGACGTCCACCGCGCCGCCGACCGTCACATGGTCGGTGCCGGGCGGCGGCGCGACCTGGGAGCCGACGCCGACCACGCCCATGTTGAACAGGCCGCCGCCGTCCTTGTCGACCGTGAGGTCCTTGACCGTGACGATCTTCCCCTCGGCCTCGGCGGAGCGGCCCTCCACCCGGTAGCTGCCGCCGACGAAGATGTTGACCGTGCTGTCGGTACCGGCGGCGGGCCCGTTGTGCACCGGCGGGAACGGGTTCGGGCAGTCGCCGACGCACGGGCCGAGCGGCGGGGCGAGTGGGTCCGCCTGCCCGGTCGGGGCCAGGGTGACCAGCGGGGTGGCGACGAGCGCCGTCACCGCCGCGTACCGGAGCAGTCGGTTCCTGGGACGAGCGCCGTGTCGCACGGACACCCCTTTCGTTGACGGTGGGTCAGCAGGCAGCAGACCGTCGCCAGCCAAGTGGCGCCTACGGGCGAGATTCGGCCGCCTGACAACTGACACACCGAAAGATCGCTCGAACGGACTAAGTTGCTGGTGCACCAATGACAGCGCCCGCCCGGACAAGGAGACCCGTGTCGAACCACCCGCTCGCCCTGCTCGCCACCACTGCCGACGTCCTCGCCCGGCCGGACGCCGACGAGCGGCTGCTCACCGACGTCGAACGCGAACGCGCCGACCGCTTCCGCCGCCAGGCCGACCGCGACGACTACCTCGCCGCCCACCTGCTGGTCCGCTACTGCGCGGCCGCGCACCTCGGCATCGACCCCGCCGAGATCGCCTTCGGCCAGCAGTGCCCCGGCTGCGGCCGCACCGGGCACGGCCGGCCGCTGCTCACCGACCGCCCCGGCACCCACCTGAGCCTGTCCCACACCGGCGGGATCATCGCCGCCGCGGCCGGCCCCGTCCCGATCGGCGTGGACGTCGAACACCTCGGCCCGCGCACCACCGACCCGGCCACCCTGCGGCACGTGCTCACGCCCGCCGAGGCCGAACTCGTCGCCCGGCACCCCGACCCGACCCGGGCGTTCCTGCGCCAATGGGTGCGCAAGGAGGCGCTGATCAAGCTCGGGCGGGCCACCCTCGACAGCCTGCCCGAGCTCGACCTGTCCGCACTCCCCCTCGACCCGCCCGTCCAGCACCGGCACGGCGACCTGCACTACCTCGAACTCACCACCGAACAGGCGATGTTCACGGCGGCCGCCACCCTGCCGCCGACGCTGGGCACGCTGTGACCTACCGATAGTCCTCCGGGTTCGGCGCGGCTCCCGGCTTCTCGGCGTCCACCAGCAGCGCCCAGGAGTCGGGGCGGCTGCCGTCGAGGTCGGTGAAGCCGTAGTGCCGGGCCAGCTCGCCGCTGGAGGTGGACCGGCCGTTCCACCGCGCCCGCTCCGGGTCGGCGGCCAGGTGCGCGATGCCGCGACCCACGTACGCCGGGGACTCGGAGATCGCGAACTGCGGCTCCTGCTCGACGGCCCGGCGCCACGTCTCCTCGGTGACGCCGAAGTGCTCCAGCATGATCTCCGAGCGCATCCACCCGGGCGTCACCGCCACCGCCGTCGCCCCGCGCGGGCCGAGCTCGTGGCCGAGCGCGAAGGCCATCCGCAGCACCGACGCCTTGGCCAGGTCGTAGAAGAGGGACACCCGGTAGCGCGTCGCGTTGTACTCGGCGGTGCCGTCGGTCATCTCCACCACCAGCCCGCCGGGGCGGCGCAGCAGCAGCGGCAGCAGGTGGTGGCTGGTGATGAGGTGCGTGTCGACGGCGCGGTGCAGCAGCTTCAGGCCGCGGTCGAGGTCGTCCTCCCACAGCGGGGAGTCCCAGGCGAAACTGCCCTCGCCGCCCCAGATGTCGTTGACCAGCACGTCGAGCCGGCCCTGCTCCTCCTCCAGCCGGGCGGCGAGCGCCGCGACCTGCGCCGGGTCGCTGTGATCGACCCGCACCGCGACACCCGTCCCGCCGGCCTGGTCGACCAGCGCGGCGGTCTCCTCCAGCGTCTCGGGCCGGTCGTACTCCGAACGCTGCCCCTGCGCGCTGCGGCCGGTGACGTACACCGTCGCCCCGGCGGCACCGAGCTGCACGGCGATGGCGCGGCCGGCGCCACGGGTACCGCCCGCGATCAGGGCGACCTTTCCGGTGAGCGAAGGATGCGAGGACGTCATGGGCTACTCCCTGCGGTGCGACAACGGTGGCCGCCACCACTCTCGCACCCGCCACTGACACAACGGGCTTGGCGCATCCGGGAGTTCACGCGTACCCCCGGCCGGCCCCGCACTCACATCCGCCGCAGCACCTCCAGGAGTCCCGCGTGCACCCCGGACGCGGCGACGAGAGACGGCACGCCGGATCCGCACCCCAAGCGGCTACTGGCGCCGTTGCGGCAACTCCCCCGCTGAGTGTCGGTGGGGCGGAGCAGACTGGAGGCATGTGCCGAAGCATCAAGACGCTCCGCCCGCCGATGACGCCCGAGGCCACGCCCGAGGACGTGCACGCGGCGGCACTCCAGTACGTCCGGAAGATCTCCGGCTTCCGGGCTCCCGCCGCGCACAACCGGGAGGTGTTCGACGCGGCGGTGGCCGCCGTCGCGGCCGCCACCGCCGAACTGCTGGCCGGGCTGGAGGTACGCGGCGTCACGCCCCGTTCGTCGACCCCGGCCGGATGACCATCAGCACCAGGACGACCACCCACAGCAGGTTGAACAGGCCCGCGGTCATCGGCAGCATCTTCAGCATGCCGGTGGCCCGGGTGGTCTCCGCCTCCTGGTTCTCGGTCGCGTCCAGCGCGTCCACGGTGGCCTGCTGGCCGGGCAGCACGAACAGCAGCAGCACACCCGCGGCGACGGCCGTCAGCACGATCGAGGTGATCAGCCAGGCATTGCCCAGCACCCCCATCGCCTGCGCCGTACCGACGCCCAGCAGCGGCACCGCGATCCCGATCAGCGCGTAGAGGTTGCTGATCCGGTGCAGCAAACGCACCGAGGCCTGCGCCGTGGCCTGCTCGGGCCCCGCCACCAGCGCGGCCTTCGCCTTCCGCGGGAACATGCTCACCGCCACCGCGACCGGACCGACGGCCAGCACGGCGACCACCAGATGCAGACTCAGCAGAAACTTGGCCATCGCCGCCGCAACCCTTCAAAACCACGGAAAGAAATCGTCCGCCACGCTAGCAGCGCTTATCCGGGGCCCGGCCGGGCCCCGGACCAGGGCACGGCCCTACGCGCCGGTGGGGAGCGACGGGATGCGGGTGAGGATCGCCTCCGTGTCGACGCCGGTGGGCAGGGTGCCGTAGGCGAGGCCGGAGTGGCCGGCGAGGCGGGTGGTGGTGAAGGCCTCGGCGACGGCGGGGTGGCCGTGCCGGAGGAGGAGGGAGGCCTGGAGGGTGAGGGCGAGGCGTTCGACCAGGTGGCGGGTGCGGTATTCGAGGTGCTCGGGGTCGGCGAGGTCCTTGCGGAGGTCGGCGACGGCGGTGTCGAAGTGGCGGTCGCGTCCGCTCGCTGCGTCGAGTTCGGCGAACACGGCGGCCACCGACTCCGGCTGCCGGGCCATCGCCCGCAGCGCGTCGAGGGCGGCGACGTTCCCGGAGCCCTCCCAGATCGACACCAGCGGGGCCTCCCGGTAGAGCCGGGGCATGCCGGACTCCTCGACGTAGCCGTTGCCGCCCAGGCATTCGAGCGCCTCGGCGGCGTGCCCGGGGCCGCGCTTGCACACCCAGTACTTGGCGACGGCCAGGCCCAGGCGGCGGAAGCGGGCCTCCTGTTCGTCGCCGGCCAGCGCGCGATCGGTGGCCTCGGCGAGCCGCATGGCGACCGCGGTGGCGGCCTCCGACTCGACGATCAGATCGGCGAGGACGTTGCGCATCAGCGGCTGTTCGACCAGCGGCTTGCCGAACGCGTGCCGGTGAGTCGCGTGGTGCAGGGCGCGCAGCGCGCCGTAGCGCATCGCGGAGGCGGCGCCGATGGTGCAGTCCAGGCGGGTCATGTTGACCATCTCGATGATGGTGCGCACGCCGCGGCCCTCTTCGCCGACCAGCCAGCCCACCGCGTCCTCGTACTCGATCTCCGAGGAGGCGTTGGACTTGTTGCCGAGCTTGTCCTTGAGCCGTTGCAGGCGCAGCGCGTTGCGGCTGCCGTCGGGCAGCACCCGGGGCAGCACGAAGCAGGAGAGTCCGCCGGGCGCCTGGGCGAGCGTCAGGAACAGATCGGACATGGGGGCGGAGGTGAACCACTTGTGGCCGGTGAGCCGGTAGGTGCCGTCGCCGGCCGGGACGGCGCGGGTGGTGTTGGTGCGGACGTCGGAGCCGCCCTGCTTCTCGGTCATCGACATGCCGGCGATCAGCCCGCGCTTGCCGTGCGGCTCGCGCAGCCCGAAGTCGTACTCCCGGGCGGCCAGCAACGGCTCGTAGGCGGCGGCGAGTTCGGGGCTGGTGCGCAGGGCCGGGACGGAGGCGTAGGTCATCGAGATCGGGCAGGTGTGTCCGGCCTCGACCTGACCCCAGACGTAGAACTTGGCGGCCCGGGCGGTGTGCGCGCCGGGCCGCTCGTCCTGCCAGGGGGTGGCGTGCAGGCCGTGCTCGACGGCCGTGCGCATCAACTCGTGCCAGTACGGGTGGAATTCGACCTCGTCGATGCGGTGGCCGTAGCGGTCGTGGGTGCGCAGCACCGGCGGGTTGTCGTTGGCGAGCCGGGCCCAGTCGGCGGCCTGCTCGGTGCCGGCCAGCCGGCCGAGGGCGTGGAGTTCCCCGGTGGCCCAGTCGGCGCCGGCCCGGTGCAGGGCGGCCAGCATGGTCGGGTCCTCGGCGACGTCGTGTCCGAACGGGTCGGGCACCTGGTTGGTGACCTCGTGCGTGCTTGCCATCAGTGCCCTCCCAGGGCGCGCAGGGTGAAGGTGACGAGCTCGGGCAGTACGGTCTCCGGCGGCTGCCCGTCGGTGAGCGGCCCGACCAGCGCCTCACCGACCGCGCCGACGATCGCGGCGGCGGTCAGTTCGGCACGCTGGGCCGGGAGTTGGCCGTTCGCCACGGCCCGGTCCACGCAGCCGGCGATCAAGTCCCGGAACGCCCGCCGGAACACCAGACGCTCGGCCTCGACCACCCGGTCGGCCGGTTCGGCGAGCAGCGCGTACGCCAGCCGGGGCGACTTCAGCGCCCGGGCGGCGAAGGTGGCGACCACCGCGGCGACGCCGTCCAGCGGATCGGCGGCACGCTCGGCGGCCTCGGTGACGGCGGCGATCTCCCGGCCGCAGACGGTGCGGAACAGGGTGACGGCGAGATCGGCCTTGCCGTCGAAGTGCTGATACATGCTGCCGGTGGCGATCCCCGCCCGATCGGCGACGGCCGCCATCGAGCACCCGGCATACCCGCGCTCGGCGAGCAGCGAGACGGCGGCCCGCAGGACGGCCTCGCGCTGACCGTCGAGCCGGGCCTGGACGGCGGCGGTGCGTCGGTAGGCCACACAAAGAATTGAAGCACCGATTCAGCGCTTCAGGAAGGACCCGGACCGGAGAGATGAGCACCGCCACCCTCTACGCCCACCGCTTCGACGCGGCCAACGACGAGACCACCGGCCTGCTCGGCGGCACCGAGCCGGGCGTCCCGCCGTACTGGGCCTACAGCGTCGAGATCGCCAAGGCCTGGGAGCGGGCGCAGGAGGAATCGAACACGCTGCGGACCCGTGCCGACCTGGTCCAGGCAGTAAGAGGCGGCGATCAGCGGCCCTGAGGCCGAGGAGGCGGGACCGAGTCTGCTGCCGGTGATCAGCTTGGCGCTGAGCGTTCCGCCGTTTCGGGCACTGCCTGCCCCCGCCCGCCGACCGCCCGCAGCGCGAACGGAAGCAGGCGGTCGGCCACGGCCTGCGCGGTCGCCGCGTCCACCTGGTCGGGGCGCGGCATCAGCAGAAAGCGGCTCATCAGCGGGCCGACCACCACCGCACCGAGCAGATCCACCTCCACCACCGGCGGGATCTCGCCTCGCTCCGCAGCCCGCCGGACCGCCTCGACGACCCGCTGGTGCACGGGCTCCAGGAAGGCGGCGGTGAGGGCGTCGGCGAGGGCGGTGTTCTGCGCGGCCTCGCCGACCAGGGCCTGCATCAGGCGCCCGCCCTCGCCGGTGAGCGCGGCGGCCTTGTCGCGCAGCAGGATCCGCAGGTCGCCTTCGAGGCTGCCGGTGTCGGGCTGGGCGTAGACGTCCTCGACGCGGGTGGTGGCGGCGGCGATCACCAGTTCGTCCTTGGAGGACCAGCGACGGTAGAGGGTGGCGGTGGAGACGCCCGCGCGGGCGGCGACCGCGGCGGTGGTCAGCGCGCCGTAGCCGCTCTCGGCGAGGACGGCCAGGGTGGCGTCCAGGATGGCCCGGTCGCGTGCGGCGTCGCGGGGGCGGCCGCGGCGCGGGAAGGCGCGCGGGCCGTCCGGGGTGGCGGAGGGTGCGATGCGGGTCATGCGCCCAGCCTACGGGTGAACCCAAAACGAAACGAAAACACTTCGTTTCGTTTATGCTCGACGGCATGAACGCTCCCACCGGCGTTTCCACGCCCACCCAGACCGCCGATCAGGCCGACCCGGCCGCGACCGTCGCCCGCCTGAACGCCACCTTCGCCACCGGCCGGACCAGGCCGCTCGCCTGGCGCAAGGCCCAACTCCGGGCGCTGCGCGGCCTGTTGATCGAGCAGGAGGAAGCGTTCGCGGCCGCTCTGAAGGCCGATCTCGGCAAGAGCCCGACCGAGGCGTACCTCACCGAGATCGGACTCACCGTCAAGGAGATCGACCACACCCTGCGCCACCTCGGCCGCTGGCTGCGCCCGCGCCGGGTGCCGGTGCCGCTCTCGCTGGCGCCCGCCCGGGCCCGCACGGTGCGCGAGCCGCTGGGCACGGTGCTGGTGATCAGCCCGTGGAACTACCCGCTGCAGCTGGCGCTGACCCCGCTGGTCGGTGCGATCGCGGCGGGCAACTGCGCGGTGGTCAAGCCCAGCGAGCTCGCCCCGGCCACCTCGGCGGCGCTCGCGCACTGGCTGCCGCGCGCCCTCGACCCGCAGGCCGTGGCCGTGGTCGAGGGCGGCGTGCCGGAGACCACCGCCCTGCTGGAGCAGCGCTTCGACCACATCTTCTACACCGGCAACGGCACGGTCGGCCGGATCGTGATGACCGCCGCCGCCCGCCATCTCACCCCCGTCACACTGGAGTTGGGCGGCAAGAGCCCGGCGGTCGTCGAGCCCGGAGCCGACCTGGCCGCAGCGGCCCGCCGGATCGCCTGGGGCAAGTTCATGAACGCCGGCCAGACCTGCGTCGCCCCCGACTACGTCCTCGCGATCGGGGACGCCGCGCCCGCGCTGGAGACCGAACTGGCCGCCGCCGTCCGGGAGATGTACGGCGAGGACCCGGCCGGCAGCCCGGACTACGGGCGGATCGTCAACGAGCGCCACTTCGACCGGCTGACGGCGCTGCTGGCGGACGGCCGGACCGTCACCGGCGGCGAGCACGACCGCGCCACCCGCTACCTCGCCCCGACCGTGCTGGCCGACGTCGCCCCGGACGCGCCGGTGATGCGCGGGGAGATCTTCGGCCCCGTCCTGCCGATCGTCCGGGTGCCCGACCTGGACGCCGCGATCGCGTTCATCACCGCCCGGGACAAGCCGCTGGCGCTGTACGCCTTCACCGCCTCCGCGCACACCCGGCGCCGGCTGACCGCCGAGACCTCCTCGGGGGCGCTGGCCTTCGGCGTCCCGAACGCCCATCTCTCCGTCCCCGGGCTGCCGTTCGGCGGGGTCGGCGAGAGCGGCCAGGGCGGCTACCACGGCCGGTACTCGCTGGAGACGTTCAGCCACACCAAGGCGGTGCTCTCCAAGCCGCTGGCGCTGGACACCCTGCGGGTCGCCTACCCGCCGTTCACCGAGGCCAAGTCCCGGCTGCTGCGCCGGCTCCTGTAGCAGCCCGGAACGCGCGCAGCCACCCGCGGAGGGGATTCGCGGGTGGCTGCGCGCGGTGGGCTCGGCTACGGGCGGGGCAGCACGCAGCCTGCCCGAGTCAGGTCGAGCACGTTGCCGGGGGCGAAGCAGTTCGGGATGGTGTAGGTCTCCTGGGCGTAGCCGATGCCGGGGTGTATGGTCACCGCGCCGTTCTGGTCCACCTCGCACGGGTTGTTGAGCGTGCAGGTCTGGCCGTCCTCGTTGCTTGTGTTGTTCACGGCGACGACCTGGCCGGTGTTGACGTCGACCACCGGGGAGCCGGAAGTGCCGCCGATGATGTTGCAGCCGGAGGTGTAGCGCAGCGAGTCCTTGAAGGTCCAGCTGCTCTCCTTGAGGCGGTAGGCGAAGCCGTCCACGTTGCAGGAGTAGATGGTCTTCCAGTAACCGGAGGGCACCTTGATGGCGCTGCCTGCCACCGGATGGGTGGTGGACATGGTCAGCGGCGAGATCCCGTAGGTGTTCTTGATGCTCGCGTAGCTGGTGGTCAGCCGGTAGATGGTGACGTCGGTGTCGGTCATCGTCGAGTAGACGACCCGGTTGGCGCGCACCGTGCCGAGGCTGCTGCCGCTGCCGCTGAGCAGGGTGAAGCTGCGGGTGGACGCCTTGTTGGTGATCACCTGGCCGGGGGACGGCATGCCGGTCTCCAGGCAGTGGCCGTTGGTGAGGATCAGTCCGGGGTCGGTGTCCACGGAGTTGGGCATCCGGATCAGCGAGCCGGAGCAGTTGCTGAGCGCGACCGTCCCGGCCAGGTTGACGGTGACGGCGGACGCGGGGGTGGCGGTCACCAGGGCGGTCCCGGCGAGCAGGACGGTGCCGAGCGCGCCGATGAGCGGCTTCTTCATGGGGGTGTGCCTCTCAGGGATGTGGGGGTCCCACTGGGGTTCCCCTAAATTGGCGCGCCCATGACACTATGTCAAGAGTCGTCACACGCCCGGATTTCCCGCAAGGACGCATCAACTCACCCTCCAGCAAAGGCTTTCCACGACAGCAGCCCGCCCGGGGGAGAGCCCCCCTCGCCGCCCTCGCCCCCCACCTCCGACCAGCGCCCCCCGGTGTCCGTTTTTCACCACGACCTGTCGGCCCGGCACCTCGCCGACCGGCCAAGCCCCGCCGTACGGTCGAACAGCAGACGGAAAACGGCAGAGGAGACACCCCCATGAGCACCATCACCCTGTACGGCGCCACCGGCACCATCGGCTCCCGCGTACTGGACGAGGCGCTTCGCCGCGGCCACACCGTCACCGCCGTGGTCCGCGACCCGGCAAAGCTGACGGTCTCCCACCCGGCGCTCACGGTGGCGGTCGGGGACGTACTGGACCCGGCGTCGGTGGCCGAGCACGCCAAGGGGTCGGCCGTGGTGGTCAGCGCGGTCGGCGGCGGCGACGGCCCGGGCCACCAGGCCCTGATCGCCCCGTCCGCCAAGTCGCTGGTGGCGGGCCTGCGCACGCTGGGCACCGACACGCCGCGACTGATCGCGGTGGGCGGCGCGGGCTCGCTGCGCACCCCCGACGGCAAGCAGGTGTGGGACACCGAGGGCCTGCCGGAATTCCTGCTGCAGATCATGCACGCGCACGGCGACGCACTGGACTTCCTGCGCACCGTCACCGACCTGCGCTGGACCAGCCTGTCCCCCGCAGCCACCATCACCCCCGGCGAGCGCACCGGCAGCTACCGCGAGGGCCTGGAGGACCTGCTGATCGGCGCCGACGGCGAGAGCCGGATCTCCACCGAGGACTACGCGGTGGCGCTGCTGGACGAGATCGAGCACCCGAAGCACATCGGCGAGCGTTTCACCGTCGCCTACTGAGAGGCCTTGGGAGCGCGAGCTGACGAACGCAGGTGGGTGCGACGACAGGGGCGCGTGGGGGTACCTCCCGGCCCGCCAGGGCTGGGGGAGAACTGCGCGAAGCGGAAGGCACCCAACCGCAAGGTCGCGACGCAGGCAATAACTTGAACACTGCTGGCGACCTTACGGACCGGCCGGCGCTTGTCGCGCAGTTCCCCGCGCCCCTGTCGTCGCACCCACCTGCCTCGCCGGCTCAGTCGGGGATCACCAGCGCCGGAGTGTCACGCGTAAGCACCTCGCCGCGGAAGAACGCGGGGCTGCGGCGCGTCATCACGGCCATCGCGACCAGGCCGACCGCCAGCAGGCCGGCGCCGACCACGAAGACGCTGCCGATGCCGAACACGGAGCTGCCGCTGCCGTAGGACGGGTCGATCATGTCGACCATCGACTTGCCGAAGATCGCGGCCAGGGTGAGCCCGCCGATCAGCGGGAAGATCACCTTGAGCACCGCGTCACGGACCGAGTTCCGCAGGTCGCCGCGGAAGTACCAGGCGCAGGCGAACGCGGTCAGCGAGTAGTAGAAGCAGATCATCAGCGTCAGCGCGGCGATGGTGTCGGCCAGCACGTGCGAGCTGACCAGGGTCATCACGGTGTAGAACGCGCCGGTGCCGACACCGGCGGTGATGATCGCCCGGCCCGGGGTCTTGTAGCGATCGTTGACCTCGGTGAAGGAGGACGGCAGCGCCTCGTACACGCTCATCGCCAGCACGGTACGGCTGACCGGGATGAACGTGGTCTGCAGGCTGGCGGAGGCGGAGGCCAGCACGGCGACGAACAGCAGCACGCCGAGGACCGGGCCCATCACCGGGCCGGCCAGCACGGCGAGCACGTTGGAGGAGGTCTCGGGGTTGCCCAGGCCGGTGCCGGTGGTGCCGACACCCGCGTACATCTGCACCGCGACGGCGGTGAACAGGTAGGAGCCGACCAGCACCACCATGGCGAGCATCGCGGCCCGGCCGGGGGTCTTGTGGCTGCCGCCGGTCTCCTCGTTGGCGCTCAGACAGGCGTCCCAGCCCCAGTACATGAACAGCGACAGCGACAGGCCGGCCACGAACGCGGTGAAGGAGCTGGCCGCGAACGGGTTGAGCCAGCTCCAGGAGAAGTGCAGCGACCCGGCAGCGCCGTTGCCGGTGGCCTTGACGACCGCCATCACGCCGAACAGGCCGAGGACGAGGAGTTGAAGGCCCACCAGGGCGTATTGGACACCCTTGGTGGCGGTCATGCCGCGGTAGCTGATCATCGTCGCGATCGCGATCAGACCCAGGCAGGTGACCACGTGCACCAGCTTGTTGTCGTTGAGCGCGGCGACCGAGTCGCTGCGGGTGATCTCGCCGAGCAGCAGGTACAGGTACTCGGTGGCGACGCCCGCGAGGTTGGACAGCACGATGATCGTGGCGATCACCAGGCCCCAGCCGCACATCCAGCCGATCTTCGGGCCGAACGCCTTCACCGTCCAGGTGAAGGAGGTGCCGCTGTCGGGGATCGCTTTGTTCAGCTCCCGATAGGCGAAGGCCACCAGCATCATCGGCAGGAAGCCGGCCAGGAAGAGGGCCGGCATCTGCAGGCCGACGGCGGCCACGGTGGTGCCCAGCGTCGTCGTCAGGCAGTACACCGGGGCGACCGTGGACACGCCGATCACGGCGTTGCCCAGCAGGCCCACCGAGTTGCTGTTGAGGCCCTTGGAGCGGACACCGTGCGAAGCGTCCGACCCGGCGACGCCGTCGGCGCCGGCCCGCGGGCGATTGTGGAGCTGAACCATGCGGGAACCGTAACTCCGACTATTTCCGCAGCAGACCACGGCAGAAGCCCGTCGTTCGCCTGCGTTTCATCCGATGATAGGCTCAGTTTCCATTGATTGCATGATCCTCTAGCGCAATTCGCCTTCGTTTCGGCCCTGTGAACGGCGTATGAACCCGGGACGAAAACCGCACCTCACCCCGTTTCGGCCCTTTCGGGCATCAGTATGAGAAACGCCACATACCTCCCCGGGATCGGAACCGGCCTCCCGGACGACGCGTCAGCGACCGTTCGGACACCTCTGGTTCCCCCGCCTGCGGGCCCCCAGGGTTCCCCCGTCACTCCGGGGAGGGGACCGGTATGACCGGCGCACCGACGTCCGACACCGAAATCCGCACCGTCCGGGCCGGCCGCCCCGGACCAGGGCCCGTCCGCTGCTCCGTCGGCGACCTGCTGCTCGCCGACCTCCCCGTCTCCGTCGTCCTCTTCCACGACCGGCCGCTCGACGCCGACGCCCTCGCCACCGGCCTCGCCCTCGCCCTCGCCCGGCTCCCCGAATTCGCCGGGCGCCTGCGCACCACCCCCGACGGCGAGCTCTGGATCGCCACCGACGACTCCGGCGTCCCCTTCACCGTCGCCGACTCCCCCCACACCATCACCGAGGCCTTCGACCGGACGGCACTGCCCGCGAGCGGCCTGGTCGACCACGTCCGCGCCGCCGAAGCCCGGCAGACCCGCCTGCCACTGCTCACCGTCCGGCCCACCCGCCTCGCCGACGGCACCGGCGCCCTCGGCAACCTGCTCGGCGAGATCCGCCTGCCCTGGCGCCCCGGCACCACCCCCGCCCAGTACGCCGCCGAGCTGCGCACCGCCGTCGAGGAGTTCACCGCACCGCACCTCTCCCTGCGCAGCAACCAGCGCTTCCTGCAACGCATCGGCCGCGAGCGGATCACCGACTGCGTCCCCGCCGGCTTCGACCCCGCCCGCCGCGCCCTCACCATCTCCAGCTGGTGCCGCCTCGGCCTGCACCAGCTCCCCCTGGCCGGCCACCGCCCGATCGCCTTCAGCCCCGCCGCCACCCTCCAACTCCCTTGGAGCTCCTGGCTGGTCGAGGGCCCCGGCGGCGAAGGCCTGCTCTGGACCCTCGTCCTCCCCACCCGCCTCAGCGCCAGGCTCCGCGGCGCGCACGATCTCCTCCACCCCTACCGCGACGCCTCCGACCTCCTTCCTTCCGTCGGCCCACGCAAGCTGCTGTGAAGGTGTCAGGCCTGGTTTCTCGTCCTGGCCACGGCGTCCGTGTACAGCTCGGTGGTCAGGTCCGCGTCCGCGACACCGAGCCGGCGCAGCGCACGGCGGACGGCCGCCAGCGCGGACGGCAGCTCCGCCGCGTCCGCCGCCGGGGTCTCCACCTCCAGGAACACCCCGGCCAGCTCCGGCACCTCCACCACCGTGGCCAGCAGCGGGCGGCCGTCCTCGGTCAGCTCCCAGTTCCGGCACCGCTTCTCGAACGCGATCGTCTCCACCAGCCCGCTGCCGCGCAGGATCGCCCGCAACGCCACCGGATCGGCCACCACCGTCTCGGTCTCCGGCTTCGACCCCGACGCCTCGTCCACCGCCGCACCCTTGTACGTCAGCACCGTCCGCGTCCCGGCCGCCCCCGTCACCGTCCGCACCCGCAACTCGGCCCCGCCCGCCGTCAGCTCCCCACCCGGCCGGTCGAAGTACACGTCCCGGTACACCTCGGCCCGCCCCGGCGCGCCCGCCCAGGCCGTCAACCGCCCCACCAGCCCGTCCGGCTCCCGCACCCGGGCCTTCAGCTCCGCCTCGATCGTCATCGGCCCGGCCGGTCCAGCAACCCCAGCAGGCACGCCAGCGCCTCCGCCGGGTCGGTCGTCTCCAGCACCGTCTCGGCCCCCTCCCAGGCCGGCGCGGCCAGGACCCGGTAGCCGCCCTGCCAGGCGGCGACGGCCGGGAACGATTCGCCGCCGGCGTCGCGGAAGTCCCGGCTCCTCGACAGGCGCAGCTGGTTCATCGACGTACACGGCCACAGCTCGGCCAACCCGGGCTCGGCGAGGGCCAGGCGCAGCAGGTCGCCCATCGACGTCCCCACCCAGCCGTGGTCCCACGCCGGACCCCAGTGCTCCGCCAGGGCCGCCCACTCCGCACGGCGCTCCTCCGGCCCGCCCAGCACCCGGTCCACCGTCCGCAGCGCGGCGTCCCACGGGAACGGGCGGGCGTCGCCGGTGCCCGGCTCGTTCGGCACGAAACCGTCCTCGCCGAGCAGGACGTGCACGCCCGCCTCACGCAGGGTCGCCACGCTGCGGGCGAACTGCGGGTGCGCGGCGAGGGCCGTGTTCACACACGGCATCACCACCACCGGGATGCCCTTGCCGAGCGCCTCGGCCGCACAGCCGACCACCCAGGAAGTGGTGAGACCGAGCGCCAGACTGTTGAACGAGTTGAACGTCGCCGGAGCGAACAGCACCACGTCCGGCACCGGCAGCACATCCGGCTGCCCCGGCCACCGGTACGCCGACTTCACCGGATACCCGGTCAGCTCCTCCAGCCCCGGCAGCTGCGCCTCCAACCACCCCCGCGCCGCCGGCGTCAGCCCGACCGCCACCTCCCAGCCCCGCCCCCGCGCGTCCCGCACCACGTCAGGGAGCCCGAACACCGCCCCCGCCGCCGCCCCGAACAGATACACCACCGGCCGCCCGGCCCCACCACTCTCCATCCCCCCATGCAACCGGCCCGCCACCCACCCCCGCAATCCCCGCCGCCACTGCTGGGGAACCGCCGGGGCGGGTGTCAGCGCCGGTGAGCAGCTTGTGGCCGGGGCAGCGTCCAGGCCGGGGAGTCGGCGGGCGGTGGCGGGACGATCTGCCAGGTGCTGCGGTCGGGGCTCTGCTCCCAGTACGGCACCAGCCCGCCCTGGCCCTTGCCGTCGTCGTAGTACATGCCGTGGGCCCAGTACTCGGGTTCCTCGTGGCACATCAGGTCGGGGTAGGGGTCGAACTTCTCGTTTCCCCAGGCGTGGTTCACCCGGGCCACGGCCTCGGCCCTGGTGATGCCGAAGGTCTGGAGGACGTCGGCGATCTCGGAGAAGAACTCCAGCATCCGCTCGTCCGCGTCCATGAGGAACTCGCTCACCATTCGTACCCTCCCCGGTGGGCCCGCCGCCGTGGCCCGACCCGTGCCGCAACGCCGAAGGCCCCTCCACCGGGTGGGTGGAAGGGCCTCTGACCTGCAACTTTCGGAGTGGGCGCAGACGGTTTCGAACCGCCGACATCCGCCTTGTAAGGGCGGCGCTCTACCGCTGAGCTATGCGCCCGCATCGAAGTGGACCGGTGGGCCGGTCGCACGACGAATGGACAGACTACCTGGTCCCGGGAGTGGTTCGCCGCCCCTGGGGGGAGGGGGTGTTGTCGGGGGGTGCCCGGCGGGGTGGGTGATCGGGAAGAATGGCGGTGGAGTGGCGGGACGGGACGGAGCAGGGAGCACGTGGTGAGGGTGGCCGGCGGCGGTGGCGGGGGTCGGGGCGGCTGGTGGGGCGGCGGCTGGCGGGACGGCGCGCGCGCGGACGCCAGGGCGGCCCGGGAGGCGGCGCAGGAGTCGTTCTACGAGCTGGATTCGGCGCAGCGGGACGCGCTGCTCGCAGTGGAGACGGTGAAGTCGGCGGGCGAGCCGGCCACCTCCCGCCGGGTGGAGCAGGAGTACGCGGAGCTGGTGGCCCGGATCGACCAGGTGACGGTGGCGTACCTGGGGGCGCTGGACGCGGTGGACCTGGAGGCGGCCGAGCTGGACCCCTCGGCGGCGTTCCGGGCCAAGCAGCAGCTGGAGCAGGCCAAGCGTGAGCTGGACTCCAAGCGTGCCGAGCTGGGCACCTTCGTCAGCCGCCTGCAGCCGCTGGTGGAGCACGCCGAGGCGCAGCTGATCCGGGTGACGCCGGCGGTGGAGCGGGCCAAGCAGGCGCTGCTGGCGGCGAGTGTCGCGCTGGATCAGGCCCGGGACGCGGGGTTGAAGGCGGACGATCTGGCGGCCCGGCTGGCCGAGCTCGCGCCGGAGCTGACCAGGCTGAACCAGGGCGTCTCGCAGCACGGCGTGCCGGCCACGCTGCAGCGCGCGGAGGACGTGGTGCGGCGGGCGGAGGAGGTGCGGGCGGAGGCGGCGAAGCTGCCCGAGCGGGCCGGCGAGATCGACCGTCGGGTGGGCACCCTGCGGACCAGGATCGACGCGCTGGAGAACCGGGCTGGCACGGTGGAGCCCGCGCTGAGCGAGTTGCGGCGGCGGTTCTCGATGGCCTGCTGGCAGGACCTGCAGAACGTCTCGGCGCAGACCGCGGACGCAGTGCGGACGGCCAGGTCGCGGCTGACCGACGCGGTGCGGGCCCGGGGCGACCAGCGCTGGGCGGACGCCACGGCGGCGATCGGCACCGTGCGGGCGCTGCTGGAGACCGCCGAGGGCTCGGTGACGGCAGTCAACGAGCGGCTGCGGCAGCTGAACGAGGTGCAGCACGATCCGCAGCGCGAGATCGAACGGGCCCGCTTCGCGCTGCGCGACGCCCAGCGGCTGGCGATGGCCGGCCGCCAGGCGCCGGACCCCCGGCACGCCGGCCCGCTGGACGCGGCGGTGGCCCGTCTGGACCGCGCAGTCGCCTCGCTGGAGCAGGCCGGCCGGCACCCCGACTACTGGCAGTTCCTGACCGAGCTGGCGGCGGTGCGGGAGACGGCGGCCGAGGTGGTCACGATGATCCGCGGCCACTGAGCGAACGCCGGGCCGGCAGCCGGGCGGGCGGACGCATGGGCGGCCGGCGAAGCGACGGCCGGCGAAGTGACGGCTGGCGAAGCCGCGGCCCGGCACCCGAGCGGTCGCCCGCCGACCCCGTCCGCCTGCTCTCCGATCGAACGCCGGGACGGCAGCCCGGAACAGGCACATGGGCAGCTGGCGAAGCGGCGGCCTGCGAAGCCGCGGCCCGGCACCCGAGCGGTCGCCCGCCGACCCCGTCCGCCTGCTCTCCGATCGAACGCCGGGACGGCAGCCCGGAACAGACACATGGGCGGCCGGCGAAGCGACGGCCGGCGAAGCCGCGGCCCGGCACCCGAGCGGTCGCCCGCCGACCCCGTCCCCCTGCTCTCCGACGGCACCCGCCGCACCGACCCCGTCCCCCCGACCCAGCCCGGCCCAACCCGCCCCACCGCGAGCGCCACCCCCGGTCGGCTCGCCGCCCCGATCGAGCCACTCGCCGTACCGTCCCCGCGTCACTGTCCCCGCGCCCCCGCCGACGGCGGGCAAGCGGGCGCCGACACGCAGTCACCTCTCGGTACCCTGCTGACCATGCCTCGCTACGACTTCCGCTGCCGCTCCTGCGGCGCCACCTTCGAACTCAGCCGCCCGATGGCCCAGGCCAACGACCCGGCCGTCTGCCCGGAGGGCCACCCCGACACCGTGAAGCTGCTGTCGACCGTCGCCGTGACGGGTGGCGCGTCCGGCGCCGCCGCCCCGGCCCCGGGCGGCGGGGGCGGTGGCTGCTGCGGGGGTGGCTGCTGCGGCTGACCGGCGCGCACCGGCCACGCGTCATCAACCCACGACTCATCAGCCCACGACTCATCAGCCCACGACAGCGACCTCTCCCGCGCGGACCCGGGCCAGCATCTGTCGGAGGATCTCCTCACCCGCCGCGACGCCGATCTCGGTGAGCGCGGTGACGCCGCCGGCGCTCCACCCGGTCTCGGCGAGTTCGCCGTGGCCGGGTCGCCAGCCGTGGTCGGCGGTGAGCAGCAGGTCCGCGTCGAGCAGTGAGTCGCCGGCGGCGAGGACCGTCTGCGCGCCGGTGCGGCGGCGGACCTCGGCGAGTGCGGCGCTCTTGGACAGCGGTGCGGGCACCGCGTAGACCTTGCGGCCCTGGAGGGAGACCGTCCAGCCGCGTTCGGCGCACCAGGCGGTGAGGTCGTCGATCCAGCCGGCGGGGAGTGCGGCGCGTTCGACCACCAGGTAGGCGAACAGCTCGTCGGCGACCCGCCGCTTGTGTGTCCACTCGGGGTCGGCGGTGATGGCGAGGTGTTCGACGACCTCGGGCAGCGGGGCACTGGCGGCGTCCAGCCGGGTGCGGATCTCGTGCTGCCAGTCGGCGTCGGGCACCCCGTCGACCAGCAGGTGGCCGCCGTTGGCGCAGACCGCGTACGGGGGGATCCAGCCGGGGGTGGGGCCGGGGAGGTTGATCCGCTCGTACTGGGTGCGGGTGCGGGTGGTGATCGGGACGACGGGGGTCTGCTCGGCGAGTTCGGCGAGCAGTTCGGCGGCCGTCTCGGTCATGAAGGAGAGCGCCTTGCCGTCGTGCACCTCCACTGAGAGCAGTCGCGGGGCGAGCCGGTCGGGCACGTCCAGGGCGAGCGCGCGGTTGGAGTAGACGAGGGTGCGGTCGAGGTCGCTGGCGACCAGGAACTGCGGCACGGGCGGGGTCTCCTTCGGTCGGGGGCAGGGTCAGGTGTGGACGGCGGTGCCGTCCGCGCCGGTGGCGCCGCGGGTGTAGCGCGGGTGGATGAGGCCGACGCAGCTGTACGGCAGGTGGTCGATCTCCTCGACGGGGACGCCGCGTTGGGCGGCGAGCAGCCGGACGTGGTCGAGGTCGGCGCCGGCGCCGCGGCGGGCGAGGATCCGCCAGGGGACGCGGCGCAGCAGCACCCGGGTGGTCTCTCCGACGCCGGGCTTGACCAGGTTGACGTTGTCGATGCCGTACTCGGTGCTTATTCGCTCGACGGCGGCCCAGCCCTCCCAGCTGGGGGTGCGGTCGGCGAGGGCGAGGCGGGCGGTCTCGGCGGCGACGGCGTCGGCAACGGCGGGGAACGCGGCGGCGACGGTGTCGACGAACCGGGCGGACACGTCGGCCTCGGCCAGGTGCCGGTAGTACTTGGCGCCGTGGAACTCGTCCGGTCCGGTCAGGTCGGCGCGCAGCACGGTGCGGGAGACCAGGCCGGAGACGGTGGAGTTGAGGCAGGCGGAGGGGATCAGGAAGTCGTCGCGGGTGCCGTAGGTGCGCACGCAGCTACCGGGGTCGGCGAGGACGGCGAGGCCGGGGTCGAAGCCGGTGCCGGCCAGGGCCTGGCCGAGCTCGCGGGTGATGGCGCCCTTGCCCGTCCAGCCGTCGACGAAGACCACGTCGGCGGCGCGGTGGTGGGCGGCGAGGTGGCGCAGCGCGACCTGGTCGATGCCGCGGCCGCGGACGATGGAGACGGTGTAGTGCGGCACGTCGAGGCCGTGGGCGTGGGCGAGCCAGCGGCGGATCAGGATGCCGACGGGGGTGCCGGCCCGGGCCAGCGAGGCGAGCACCAGGTGCGGTCCGCGTTCGCGCAGCAGCGTTTCGGCGACGGTGCCGACGGCGGTGGCCAGCCGGGCGGCGGAGGCGGCCAGCGCGGTGTGGAACAGCTGCTGGTACTCGGGGCTGGGCTGGTACTCGACCGGCAGCGACTCGGCGTAGTGGGCGCCGCCGGACTGCACGGCCTCCTCGCGTTCCTCGACGGGTGCTTCGAGCTGGACGTCGGAGAGGTCCTTGAGCAGCCAGGTGACGTCGGCGGCCGGGTAGCTGGAGAAGGCCGGTCCGTGCAGCGGGCGGGCGGCGGGCGGGGAGGGGGCGGTGTGTGCGGTCATGCCGGGCCTTCGGTGGGGTGCGCAGGGGTGATGCTCGGGCAGCGGGTGGTCGGCGGGGCGTCAGGCGGGTGGCGTGGGGCGGTACGACGGGAGAACGGCGAGCACCACGTGGTCGGTGGCGGTGCGCAGGCGGGGCAGAAGGGCGTCGGGGCCGTGGTGCAGGGCGGGGGTGTCGGCGGGGTCGTCGACGACCAGGACGACGGTGTCGAAGCGGCGGGCCGGGTCGCTTCCTGGGGCGACGTTGTAGACATAACGCTCGGTTGCGTCGGCGCCGGCCGGGTCGTCGTGGGCGGTGAAGGCGAGCCGGGTGCGGATCGCGTAGCCGGGGTGGTCGTGGGCGAACACCGGGGAGCGGGTGGTGGTGGAGAACCGCACCTCGGCGTCCGGGAGTTGGCGTTGGAGGGCGTCGGCGAGCCGCAGCGGGGCGTACATCAGCTCCTCGCAGCCGAGCACCAGGACGCGGCGGGGCCGGGGGCCGACGGCGGCGGCGAGGGCGGCGCCGAGCGCGGGGAGCGCGTCGTCCAGGCGGCGGCGGTGGGCGGGGGTGAAGCCGTGCCGGCCGCCGTCCGGCAGGCCGTCCGGCCAGGGCAGCCGGAGCTGCGTCAACTCGCCTTCCGTCGGGGCCGGTTGTGGCTGTTCGGGAGCGGGGGCGGCGTCGATGAGTGCCCGGGCGCGGTCCAGGACGTCCTCGGGCAGCTGGACGCCGCCGCCGGCGGTGGCCACCAGGTCGAGCCGGGCGCCGAGTTCGGCGGCGGCGGCCTCCAGCCGGGCTCGGTCGGCCGGGGTGCGCAGATCGACCAGGGCGACCACCACGTACCGCTCGCGGGGGTGGGCGGCGTGCAGGGCGCGGATGGTGTTGAGCACCGTGGTGCCGGTGGAGAACTCGTCGTCCACCAGCACCAGCGGGCCGTCCCCGGCGAGCAGTTCCGGGTCTTCCGGGAGCAGCAGGTGGCTGGTGGCGTGCGAGTGCTCCTCCTCGAAGCCGCCGAGCGGGGCGAGGCCGGGCACGGGGCGGCGGGTGGAGTGCAGGTAGGGCGCGTCGAGGCCGTCGGCGACGCTGTGGCCGAGGGCGGTGGCGGTCTCCGCGTAGCCGAGCACCACGGCGCGCGCGGTCTGCGCCGGGCCGAGCAGTTCGGCCACCCGGCGGCCGAGTTCGAGCCCGGCGCCGTGCACCACCTCGGGCCGCTGCGGGACGTGCTTGCCCAGCACCTGGGAGACCAGCAGGTGGGCGCGCTTGGGGTTGCGGCGCAGCGCGAGGCCGATCAGCGCGGTGAGTTCCGGCCCGCCGGTCAGGCGCAGGCCCAACCGGTCGGTGACCCACTGGCCGGTCCAGGGGTCGGCCCCGACCGGCCCGGGGGCGGTGGTCTCGACGGTCATCGGGGGCTCCTCTCAGCAGGACAACGGGTGGTGCGGGTGCTACCTGGAAGGACGCACGGCTGCGCGTCCGGGTTCGAGCGTACGGGGCGCGCCACGGCCCGCGGATCGACCGACCGGCTCGGCTCCGCGCTCCGATCGGCGCGAATCGGATGGCCGTCCGGTGGACGACGCCATCCTCCGATCGGCTGACACCAGGTCAAAAAGGGCAGGCTCAGCAGACGCAGGCCGAGAGCAGTTCGGCGAAGGACACCTCGGCCCGCGCGACGCCGAACACCTCGGCGCGCAGCAGCACCCGCTCCGCCCAGGCCCGGTGCGGCTTGGCCTCGTTCATCTTGTTGGTGTACGCGGAGCGGCTCACCCCGCCGCCGCCCCGGTGCTGCTGGAGGATGTCGGTGGCGTCGCACAGCTCCTCGTGGGTGACCACGGACAGCGCGTGCACGGCGGCGACGTGGCTGGGGTGGATGCAGGTCTTGCCCAACAGCCCGTTGGCCCGGTCGAGTTCGATCTCCCGGATCAGCCCGTCCAGGTCGTGCTCGATCAGCCGCTGCCGGACCTGGTCGGCGGGCGGGGTGGCCTCGGCGAACGGGGTGCGGCGCAGCTGCGGCTTGAACATCCGTTCCTGGAGCGGGAAGTACTCCCAGACCGGACCGGTGACGGTGAACCCGGTGCCGTCGGCGCGGCCGAGCACGTTGACCACGTCACCGATCACCTGGGCGACCAGCGCCACGTCGTAGGCGGTCAGGTCGGGCGAGCGGCGCAGCCCGTACGCGGAGCACAGGTCGGTGACGCCGAGCCGCACCGCGAGGACCCGCTCGCGGTGCTTGTCGAGCAGCCGGGCGATGCCGAACAGCTGCTCGCGGCGGCTCTCCAGGTGGGCGAGTTCGGGCGACTCCAGCACCGGCATGATGAACAGCCGCCGCCCGCCGGTCTCTTCGGCGCAGGTCAGCGCCTCCAGGAACGGCCGCCCGCTGTCCTCGGTGAACTTGGGCACCACGAAGCCGCTGAGCAGCCGCAGCGCGGGGCCGAGCCGCCGGGCCAGGTCGGTGATCTGCTCGGGGGCGCGCACCCGGACGAACAGCAGTGGCAGTTCGGCCTCCGCGCCCTCGGCGGCCAGCGCGGTGAGTTGGGCGACCAGGTTGCGCTCGGCGTCGTCCACCTCGTGGTCGGCTATCGCGTCCTCCAGGCACAGCACCATGGACACCACGCCGCGGGCGGCCTGTCGGCGGATGTCGCGGGCCAGGGCGGGGCGGGTGGCGGGGCTGTAGAGCGTGGCGCCGAGCGCGGTGGCCAGGACATCCGCCCCGCTGTCCCGGTCGAAGGCAACGGGCTGCTCGTGAAAGAGCCGGCTGCGGACGTCGTCCGCGAGATGCCCGAAGTGGCGCAAAGTGCTCTCCCGCTCTGATCTGTGGGGCCCCGCTCGGGGCCGGCGACGGCCGACCCCTCGACACTTGGACGGTTGGCGTGGCCGGATAGTTCGCCGGGGCGCGCTCGCCTCGGCGGGATCGGGAGCACCGGGCCGCCGGCCGCCCATGGTACGGCCGGACCACGCCGGGGAAGCAGTTCGGAACCGCGAATTCCCACCACCCTGCCGCCACTGCCCGGGCTCGCCGGTGCCGCGCCCGCGTTGTCCCGGCCCCCTGGCAGGCGGCAGGATGGTGCGTTATGACGCATGTGATGGCGAAGGGCGCCAACATCCCGCTGACGGCCGGCGCCGTCCGTGCCGTCCTGCGTTGGACGGACGCCCCGGGCACCCCGGACGTGGACGCCTCGGCCCTGCTGCTGGCCGAGGACGGCAAGGTCCGCGACGACCTGGACTTCGTGTTCTACAACCAGCCCCGGCACCCGTCGGGCCTGGTCCGCCACCTGCCCAAGCAGGCCGCGGACGGCTGGGTCTGGGACGCGGTGGAGATCGACCTGGCGAAACTGCCCGCCGGCGTGGAGCGGGTGGTGCTGGCCGGCTCCGCCGAGGGCGGGGCGTTCCCGGCCGTACCGGGCCTGCGGGTGCTGCTGTTCGACGCCGGCGCGCCCGAAGGGACGCCCGCGCTGGCCGAGTTCGCCATCGACGAGTCCGAGCAGGTGACGGCCCTGGTCGCCGCCGAGCTCTACCGCCGCTCCGGCAGCTGGAAGTTCCGCGCCGTCGGCCAGGGGTACGTGGACGGGCTGATCGCGCTGGCCACCGACTTCGGCATCACCGTCGAGGACTCCACCGGCGACGGCGGCACCCCGCTGGCCGCCGACCCCCGGGTGCCCGGCCCGGCCGCCGCGCCCGAACCGCCCGCGCCCGCGCCGCTCCCGGTGGACGAGGACGACTGGACGCTCGCCCCGGCGCTGCCCACCCAGGCCCCCGCCCCGGCGCCGGTCGCCGCGCAGCCCGCCCCGATCGTCGCCCCGCCGCCGCCCGCGCTGCCGCCGACCGTCCACCACACCGCGCAGCCCCCCGCCCCGCAGCCCGCCGGCTACGGCTACCCGCAGCAGCAGGGCTACGGCTACCCGCCGGCCCAACCCCAGCCCCAGCCGCAGGCGGGCGGCTACGGCTACCCCCACCCGGCCGCCCCCGGCTACGGCCACCCACAGCCGCAGGCCGCCGGTTACGGCTACCCGCAGCAGCCGCCGGCGCCGCCCGCCCCTCAGCAGCCGGTGCGGCAACAGCCCGCGCCCGCGCCGCCGCAGCCCGCACAGCAGCCCCCGGCGCCCGCCCAGCCGGGCACGCCGTTCGCGCTGCCGCCGCAGGGCCCGCAGTTCCAGCCACGCTGACCGCGCTGCCGCATCAACTCCCGGGCCGGTCCGCGGTCTTGTACCCGCGCTCCCACTGCATACCGAACCCGTACAGCCGGTCCAGGTCCGACTGGAACCCGTGCACGTACTTCACCTCGCGACGGATCGTCAGCTTGCCCTCGCCGTTGTTCTCGATCAGCACCACCGCGCACGAGCGGGCCGCCGCGGCCCGCTCGTCCAGCTTGATCTCGATCCGCGGCCCGCTCTGCGGAACGATGGTGACCACCGCCTGGGTGCGGTCGAACGCCGGGGTGTCGTCGTAGATGTAGACGAACACCAGCAGCCGCTTGAACTGGTCCTTCTTCTCCAGGTTGATGTGCATGGTCTCGCCGGACGAGGCGCCTGACACGTCGTCACCGGAGAGCTTGATGTACGGCGGCTTGTTCAGGTCGCCGAACAGCCGGCCGAGCGGCTGCACCACGCCCCGGGTGCCGTCGGCGAGTTCGTACAGGCAGGCCAGGTCGAGGTCCACGTTCAGCGGGGCGGAACCGCCGGCGGTGGGTGCCAGCGGGCGCAGGATCCGCGGGTCGAAGAACCGGCGCAGCGAGCTGCCCGCGGTGGGCCGCTCGGCGCTGCGGGTCGACCAGTGCAGGTTGATGTACAGGTAACCGGTGGTGGCCGCCGAGCCCGTGATGGCGTGCTGCGGCTGGGACTTGGTCAGTGTGACCTTGAACTGCCCTCCGGTGTCGAAGCTGTTGCGGTCCCCTTTCAGGAACTCCCACACCGAGACCATCGTGTCCTCCCCCAGCGCCGGTTTCGTCCTAGCTCTCCAATACCCACCCGCAGGGCCCTGAGTCAACGTCAACCCGCTGGTACGGACCGCTGGCAGAGGGTTCGTCACTCCCGTACGATGCCTGCCCCTCGGACGCGATATCGTCTCTCCGCACAGGTGTCCCGTGCGTTGTCCCGTGCGCCACGTCACCTCCAACTTCCCCTGCCCTGCGGAAAGCCGAGGCCCTCCCCGCGATGAACCTCTCCTCCATACAGCTGGTCTGGGCCGTGGTCGGCGGTGCAGCCCTGCTGTTCACCGCCATCCTGGTGGCCTTCCTGCGCTTCAAGAACAACAAGACCGAGGGGTCCGAGGACTCCTGGGAGCGCAGCGAGGAGCGCCGCCGCCGCAAGGAGGCCATCTACGGCGGTGCCTCGTACGTCCTGCTGTTCTGCTGTGCCGGTGTCGCGGCCGCGCTGTCCTTCCACGGCCTGGTCGGTTTCGGCCAGCAGAACCTGAACCTGTCCGGCGGCTGGGAGTACCTGGTCCCGTTCGGCCTGGACGGCGCGGCGATGTTCTGTTCGGTGCTCGCGGTGCGCGAGGCCAGCCACGGTGACGCGGCGCTCGGCTCCCGCATGCTGGTGTGGCTGTTCGCGATCGCCTCGGCCTGGTTCAACTGGGTGCACGCCCCGCGCGGCGGCTCGCACGACGGCGCGCCGCAGTTCTTCGCCGGCATGTCGATCTCGGCGGCCGTGCTGTTCGACCGCGCGCTGAAGCAGACCCGCCGCGCCGCGCTGCGCGAGCAGGGCCTGGTCCCCCGCCCGCTGCCGCAGATCCGCGTGGTCCGCTGGCTGCGCGCCCCGCGCGAGACCTACGCCGCCTGGTCGCTGATGCTGCTGGAGAACGTCCGCAGCCTGGACGAGGCCGTCGAGGAGGTGCGCGAGGAGCGCCAGGCCAAGCTGGACGCCAAGATCCGCGCCCGCAGCGCCGACCGCCGCGAGCGGGCCGAGCTGAAGGCGATCTCCCGGCAGAACGGGATGCTGGGCCGGGCCCGGCACGGTCGGCAGGTGCCTGCCCTGGCCGCCGCGGGCGACACCCCGTCGTCCGCTACGGAGCCTGCCCTAGCCGCCGAGGAATCCTCTCTCGACCGGGTCGGCCCCTCCGCCCTGGAGCCCGCCGCCCTGAACGCCGGCCGCCGCCCCCGCGCCGCCGTCGAATCGCCCCTCACCGGCAGCACCAGCACCAGCACCAGCAGCTCGTACTCGTCCAGCATCGACCTGACGATGGACGAGGACACCCTGTCGATGCCGAAGCTGGACTCGCTGGAGCGCAAGCTCCGGGCGATCGAGCAGCAGCTCGGCTGAGACCCAGCAGCTCGGCCGGCACCCGCCACGAACGAGAGCCGCCCACCGGGGAGTTCCCCGGTGGGCGGCTCTCTGCGTACGGTGCGCCGGTCAGCTCTCGGCCGACGCGGCGCCCTCCAGCGCCTGTTCCCGCTTGTTGCGGACCATCGAACTGGCCAGTGCCGCGCCGATGAAGGCGACGCCGACCAGGCCGGTGACGAGCTCCGGGATGTGGTACTTGATCGAGGCGAGCAGGATCAGCGCCAGCGCGCCGATCGCGTAGTGCGCGCCGTGCTCCAGGTACACGTAGTCGTCCAGGGTGCCCTTGCGGACCAGGAAGACGGTCAGCGAACGGATGTACATCGCGCCGATGCCCAGGCCCAGGGTGATCTGGAAGATGTCCTGCGAGATGGCGAACGCGCCGACCACGCCGTCGAACGAGAAGGACGCGTCCAGCACCTCCAGGTAGAGGAAGAGGAAGAACGCGGCCTTGCCGCCGACCTGGACGATCGACTTGCCCTTGCGCTCGGCCTCGTGCTCGGCCTCCTCCTGCTCCTCCAGGCCGGCCTCGAAGACCCCGGAGAGGCCGTTGACGGCGAGGTAGGTGGCCAGACCGCAGACACCGGCCAGCAGGACCGTTTCGGCGCGGTCACCGGCGAACAGCCGGGCCGACACGGCGAGCAGCACCAGCGCGATGACCGAGGAGAGGGCCTCCAGCTTGCCGATCTTCTCCAGCGGCTTCTCGATCCAGCGCAGCCAGTTGAACTCCTTCTCCTCCAGGATGAAGTCGAGGAAGATCATCAGCAGGAAGATGCCACCGAACGCGGCGATCGCCGGGTTGGCCATCTCCAGGTACTGCGCGTAGGTGTGCCCGTCGTGGGTCTTGCTGGAGTCGAGCGCCAGCTGCACCACGGTCGCCGGGTTGAGGTGCGCGGTCAGGGCCACCACCAGCAGCGGGAAGACCAGCCGCATGCCGAAGACCGCGATCAGCACACCGACCGTCAGGAAGATCTTCTGCCAGAAGGCGTTCATCCGCTTGAGAACGGTGGCGTTGACGACGGCGTTGTCGAAGGACAGGGAGATCTCAAGGATCGAGAGGATCAGGACGACGCCGAATCCTTCGGCCCCCCAGATCAGGCCGGCGGCAATCAGGCCGGCGATCGTGATGGCGAAGGACCATCCGAACGTACGGAGGAACACGGGGTCAGTTACCTTTCTGGCTACCGGAATTGACCGATTCCGGGCTGCTTACTGAACGTTGACGCCAAAGTCGAGCGCGATGCCGCGCAGGCCGGACGCGTAGCCCTGGCCGACGGCACGGAACTTCCACTCGCCCTGGTAGCGGTACAGCTCGCCGAAGATCATCGCGGTCTCGCCGGACGCGTCCTCGGAGAGGTCGTAGCGGGCGATCTCGCTGCCGTCGCCCACGTTGATCACGCGGATGTAGGCGTTGGAGACCTGCCCGAAGCTCTGCAGCCGGGCGTCGGCGTCGTAGATGGACACCGCGAAGACGACCTTGTCGATCTGCACCGGCACCAGGTCGAGGTGGACCTCGACCACCTCGTCGTCGCCGTCACCGTCGCCGGTGAGGTTGTCGCCCTGGTGCTCGACCGAGCCCTCGGGGCTGCGCAGGTTGTTGTAGAAGACGAAGTACTCGTCGCCGAGGACCCGGCCGCCGGCGCACAGCAGCGCACTGGCGTCCAGGTCGAACGGCGCGCCGGTGGTGGACCGGGCGTCCCAGCCGAGGCCGATCTGGACCCGCGTCAAGTTCGGCGCGGCCTTGGTCAGCGAGACGTTTCCGCCCTTGGCAAGGGTGACGGTCATCGGACTTTCCTCCCAGCTCCCGTCTCCGGGGCTCCCGGGGTGTACAGCGGCGGTCTGCCGTCGAAAGCCGCCCGGGAGGGCCGGTCCGACGGGGCACGTCCGAAGGACGCACTCCAAGAGATCTACGCCCCTCGACGGCCGTACAGTGCTGCACACCCGACTGAACTTCCTGAACTCCGCTCTCCGCCCGGCCCGGCCGCCGCGCCCTGCGGGCCCCCATCGCCCGCGCACGCTCCCCGGCCGGGGGCGGATCGCGGCCGAATCTATCAAGCCCCCCACCCGGTTCCGCTCCGACCGGGACCCGCCGGCTTTCCGCCCCGGTACGCGGCCGGGACCGCCGGACGAAGCATCGCGCGGGCACGGACACACCAGGAGCCGGGGCAGGAACGGCGACGGGCCGGGCCCGTAGGAACGGACCCGGCCCGCAGCACCATGCCTGCCGAAACCTCGGAACCTCAGACGTTGACGCCGAAGTCCTGCGCGATGCCGCGCAGGCCGGAGGCGTAGCCCTGGCCGATGGCGCGGAACTTCCACTCGGCGCCGTTGCGGTACAGCTCGCCGAAGACCATCGCGGTCTCGGTCGAGGCGTCCTCCGACAGGTCGTAGCGGGCGATCTCGGCGCCGCCGGCCTGGTTGATCACCCGGATGAAGGCGTTGCGGACCTGGCCGAAGCTCTGCTGCCGGTTCTCCGCGTCGTAGATCGACACCGGGAAGACGATCTTGGCCACGTCGGCCGGGACGCCGGCCAGATCGACCTTGATCTGCTCGTCGTCGCCCTCGCCCTCGCCGGTGAGGTTGTCGCCGGTGTGCTCGACCGAGCCGTCGGCGCTCTTCAGGTTGTTGAAGAAGATGAAGTCGGCGTCGGAGCGGACCCGGCCCTGCTCGGTGCAGAGCAGCGCGCTGGCGTCCAGGTCGAAGTCCGTGCCGGTGGTGGTGCGTACGTCCCACCCGAGGCCGACGACCACGGCGGTCAGGCCGGGCGCCTCCTTGGTGAGCGAGACATTGCCGCCCTTGCTCAGGCTGACACCCACGTGGTCCTCCAAGAAGTCGGGTTCCCGATCCGTCAACGGCCCGATCGTAGTGCGGGGTTCCCGGCCGGGGATGGCGACTCGGCCCGGCGCCGCGCCGGAAAGGTGCGGCGC